>NZ_RQGQ01000011.1 GCF_004770265.1 Leptospira congkakensis | reverse complement strand
GGTGTAAGTTCAGTAATGGATTCAGCCAAGTGATACTAATCGCTCGATCGGCTTGACCATATTACAATATACACGATTACGATCGTGTATGTCATTGTTAGCGTTGTTTGTTTTACTTTGTTCTGTTTGGCGGTCGGCGCCGATGGACTTTGATGCTAGGCTAACGCTCCGCAAAAGTCCCAACCTCACTCCCTATGGGTCGTTGCGGTTGGCTTTCCCTCATCGGGAAAAATAGAACCTTTGTCGTATATAGTTGAAGAAGAGTAAGATAAGAAGAAGCCTTACGTCGAAAGATGTGAGGCTTTTTTGTTTCTGGATATTGATTTGTAAATTCTCTAAGTAACCCTAGTCAGAATGCATTTCTGACGGAGGCGTGGCCAGGGATGGCCAAAGCTCGCCAGTCTGAACAAGAAGTTCAGCTGGCAGGAGTCGGGAAGGCATTCTGCTGCTTTTTTTTATGTCCGGAGGGAGCACTTATCTGATTTCCATCGTTTAATTTCAGGTCTCAGCCATTGATACAATAGTTCCTTACTAAATTTAATTTTTGGATCGAATGAGGAACTGATAGCCGATTGCTCTTCGACTGATTTGCCAATTATGTTTTTTAGATAGAAAGCAAATCATATTGAAAATGATCCACGGTAATTACTTATAACAAAATAAACACTCTTCCTATTTAGGAATTTGTCCTAAGTTCGATATAAACTTTAGGGCATGAGAGTAGACAGAAAAATCAGTATAAAAGCAAAAGAAAAAGAATTGATCCGTTTGGATAGAGAACTTTCCAAAATTCGTGATGAAATTAATTCTCTGCCTTCGATTGAATTGAAAAAACCTATCTTTCATTCTTATGGATTAGTTTGGTCTTTGAAATTACAGACTTCCAAATATAAAGAGGCATATCTTTTTATTATTGAAGCGTTTTCGAAAATCAAACGAGTGAAAAATTTAAGAAAAGTTCATCAAATGGAACCTGAGCCAATTTCCTTGGATAAAGGGGAATACCGAAAGCTAGCGGTAAAATACCCTGATGCAATTCGCTGGTTTATCAAACGCAAAAACAAATTCAATAGTACCGAATATGCCTTCAACAAAGTAGACATTTTAGAAAAGAAAATTGTAAAAGTGATGATCACTCATAGAAAAGATATCGATCCAAACTTGGAAAGTCGTAGACGTGAGATTGAAGACCTCATCTATACGAATAGAGATAATTCGGGAAAGTTAGATAACTTATTCGGAAATCGTTACGAATATACTTCCGAATATTATAAACTAAAATTAGAACTATTTGATTTGATCAATCCCATTCGGATGGATACTTGAAGCAATTTATCGTTTCATTCAAGAGAGGCCTTCACTTTCAGGACTTTCTACCCACAATGCATGGACTGTATCAAAAAATTCTTTTACTTTCAGAATTTTACCTTGGTTTAAGGAAAATAGAAAATGATACTGATTGTTATAATGTTTCCCGGTAGACTTTCTAATTCCATGTGATTCGGCTACAAGGCTGACTCGTTCTTCTTCTCCCGTCATCTCTTTCAAAGTGAACTGGAAGTTCTCAAATGCTCTGAAGATCATTTTAAATCCAAATGTTATCTTTTTGAAGTCGTAATCACCGGAAACGGGTATGTTTCCTACAATCCACCAATGTAAGTCATCATCTAATAATTCGAATGCATCTTTCATATTTCGTTCATTCAGGTGTCTAAAAAAATCGGTAACAATCTTTTTGTTTTCATGTACATTCATATGGGATTCCTTCGTAATAGGTATTTTTTGAAACCAGAGTTCATGAGGTGGTCCGATTGGTCTATTTTTGTAATAGAGGCACTCTAGGTCGATCAAAAAGTTAAGTTAAAAATAGATCATTCCTTTTTTATCGCTTAGTCCAATTTTCAGCGCACATTCCAATGAATCAGATTGTAAAAACTTTTGGAAACATTTGAACTTGATTCCTTTTTCTAAACTGCTAAACAAATCACTTCATACACGGTGATTGGTTTTGATTTTCCTTTGACAATGACTTGATCAATTTCTCGAATTTGGAAACCATCATCTAAGGAATATTTACCGACGACTTGTTTGAATGTGACCTCGGATATTAAAATAGGACAATTGTAATGTTTGGTTAATCCTTCGATTCTAGAAGCTAAATTTACATTGTCACCAATGACTGTATAATCTAACCTTCGGTCGGAGCCAATATTACCAACAATGGCTTCTCCTGTATGAATCCCAATTCCCACTTGTAATTTGTCTTCTGGATTTGGCATCGTATCGTTTAGTATCTCTATTTCTCGAATCATAGCGACAGCGGATTTGACGGCGCGGAGAGCATCGTCATCTCGTTTGAACGGAGCACCAAATATGGTCATGATTGCATCACCGATAAATTTATCAATGGTGCCATTAAATTTAAATATGACCTCTGTCATGCGAGATAAATAATGATTTAAGAATTGAACCACTTCTTCGGCAGTCCGTTGCTCTGAAAATTTTGTAAAAGATCGAATATCTGAGAAAAGAATGGTTACCTCTTTGTTTTCGCCTCCAGGTTCTAGTTGCGCCTTGTTTTTATAAAACTCACTGACTAACTGTGAAGGAAGGAATCGTTCCATCATTTGTTTTGCATTGGCTTCTTTCACCATTTCGATATTGGAAACCGTTGTTAGATACCCCATTGCAAGCATCATTCCCAATCCAAATATCATGGGAATTAAATCAAATGGGTAACCATCTTCTAATCCAATGGAGACCACAAGGAAATATACAAATGCCAAAATAGCACCATAGATCGTTCCTGCTTTCGAGTGTCTCAGAAGATTGAACTGGAAAACAAACATGGCACTCGTCATTGCGATAAAATAGATAAGGCCGTTTCCTTTTAGAATCGTTGGGTCAAGAAAAATCATAAGCCCAATGATAAAATAGTCTAATGTAATCGTGAAAAATTTTAGATATGGTTTGTAAGGTAAATAAAATAGAAAAACCAAAACAAGGGTGGCAAAGATTAGAAATAAAACATCCAATCCAACAGTGATGAGACTAGTTGGAACAATGGTATAATGGATCCATCCAAAATAGGATAAACTATCTAAAATAGAAGTGACTGAGAATAGGGCAAATCGAACAAAAGCGACAGTTTTTTCGTTTTTCATTTCCCTTGCAATCAAGATTTCATCAACTAACGAAAGTTTCATGTATTAAACCATATCAAAAATTTAAAGTTAGAATTCCGAAATCAAATTGAAAAATGAAGATTTGGTTTTTGAAAAACTTCGGAATCTATCCGTCATGATAAGAGCTGTGTTGTGTGGAAGGCGACTCTATTTTACTTCAATAGTTCTCTGTGAAAGGATTGGCTAATGGAGTGATTTTTCAAAATTTCCCGCGCTCGCGGAGACGGAGGGCTTGGTCACCTGCCATCGTTAGATGGCTGGGGACGGGCGCGAAGCGCACCCCGGAGTGGCCCGACACTTTTTAGATCAATTTTAGTGACACGATCCCATTGGGAACGCCCCAAAAATTCCCACTAGTCTAAACCCTTTTTTCCGTCTGCCCAGTAAGCACGAACCTTTAATTTGTTAGTTGGTATACCTGAATTTTTCAAATAGTTTCTGACTTGTTGGATGGAACTGGCTCGCCCGGTAAGGAAAATCTTTGCATCGGGAATCTGCGAGATGCGGTCCACAATTTCTTGTGAAAGTTTTTGGAGATGTGACCCATCGGCGGATCGTTCTATCATTCTCTCTCCCGTAACACCTAATTTTTCCAGAGCCTCTTTGCTTGTTTCTGTCGAGGTCAGCTCAAAGAATAAGTGAGATTTTTTTTCCAATTTGTTTTGCAAAACCTTCGCTATACCAAAAGAAGTTTCATCGCCGAATAAGATGGCATCTCCCTCAAGACTCGAAAAATCCAGTGACTCACGAGGGCCGAACACTTCACAAGGGTCTCCAACTTTTAAGGCATTGATCCAATGGGAAGCAGGGCCATTATGATGCTTAAAACATAAAAACGAAAGTTTGCCTTCCGCTTTATCAACGTTAATGGGAGTGAAAGTGCGGTAGGTAAAAATTCCCACATCAACTTGTACTTTGCCACCGGGCACCCAATTTGATTCTTTTAATTTTTTCCCCTTCATTTCGATGAGAACGAATGCATTCGTTAACCTTTCAATTTTTGAAATTTTGGTTTCGGTTATAAAAATACTGAAGATAGACTTTAGGGTACGTTTGAAAAATGAATTTGTTTCCGACATGTAATTCTCCATTGAAAAGAACAAACAGCTAAGTGTTACAGATAGATTTGAGCGTTTAGAAGAAAACCATTTAATTTTGTCTGAATCGGAAACTCACGCTCGCAAATTTTTCCCTACCTTTGGTTTAGAGATTCTTAAACCAAAATTTGAATTGCAAAAACAGAAAAATCAAAGTCAATCAATGCAGTTTAGAGGAAAAGGAATACTGTATGGAAAAACGTTTTGGAACCTGGGCCGAGATTCTTGATATAACGATTTTAATAGGTGCAGTCATTGTGTTAGTCGCTTGGGTTTTAGGTTTTCCTTTGTTTTACCTAACAGATGGCCCCGTAATGTCTATTTTTACTGCCATCTCACTACTCGTGATCGTTGGTTTGCGATTGGCTACCAGACATTTTCACCTTTGGCCTTTCACTGCAAATCTCGCCTTATTGATGATTGTCGGTGGTGGAAATATATCTTCTATGTTGATGTTGCTATCAGCACCCGCAGTTCATATCAATCCCAAGTCTACTTTGGTGATGACATCTGTATTTACTTCTGTTGGGCTTGTGTTCTTTAGCGTATATGAAATTCTCCTTTATTTAAGAAAAACTCCCAATAGTGTTTGGATTCTGGATGATATACTGATTCACCTAGCGCTTGTTCCTGGTGGACTTAGTCTGATTGGGCATATCTTCCAAAATCCAACATATTTAAGTATGTCCATTGATCCACGTGTAGGAGTTTCTCCACTCGAGATGGTGTTTATGGCAACACTTGTTCTTTCGACACTTTTATCGAATCCAAATTTGTTCCTTTGGAAATTTTTAAAAGGAGGACTTACCAACCAATTAACATTTCTCGGATTGTTTATCAATCAGTATATAGCTCCCATTATTTATTTAGAGTTTGCTGGATTTGGTAGGCATACTGCTGTTTTTGGTCCTGAGTTATTTATTTTTCTGGGAGGAGTCATTGCTACTTTGGGTTTTCTTTTGTTACAGGCACAACAGGAAAGAAATTGACTCGACTCGTGATCCTTCGACAAAAGATTATGCAATGGCTTTTTTCTTTCAAATGAATACTAACGATAGAAAAACATTATGGCTTGGGTTCCGTGCAAATTGGATCACTGAACCCAGTCTTCATTGTGATGATTGGATTTAGGGAACGAACACGTTTACAGGAAGACTCAATGACCAAAGTACAAACCTGATCATTAGAGCATCATCCAATCTATGTAATAATACTCACTCGCTTGTTTGTGTGAAACAATAAAAACTTACAGGAAAGAGTATAGAACAATAGTTAGTTTTTATATATTCTTTCCATGTAGTTTGATATTTCTGTGTTTCATCTGAAAATTGTACAACCCAAATATCAAATTATATCATTCATTGATAAATGGTTTTGCATCTTCAATGAATTGATAAGACATCGCTTTGAAAACCTCTTCTTCTGAAGATGTTAAAAGATTTACCCAAATTGCTGGTAAAGCAAAGATCCAAAGAAATATTGATCTTCTTGTGGAATAATTAAAATCTTTTATCTTTTGACCATCTTTGTACAAAGAATAGGTAACATCGAATCCTTCTTTTGAGCTCCAGGCTGGTAGGATAGTTGCAGTTGCTACGGAAATATATCCAAAGATCAAAGACGGAGCAGATATCGGTATCCACTGAGTTGATACCTTGCAATAAACTCCTTTTGCGGGAATGGTTTTTGGATCTGATATTTCTTCTGTTTCACTAAATTTGGACTTCAAATTAGTGCGGAAGAATGATTTTAATGCAGTATACCCGCCAAATTCTAAAATTGGAAATGGTTCTAAATGGTAATATAATTTTGATTTCGATGCGTTTGAAAATTTCGATGGAGTATCAATCAACGGATAATCCCTGTAACTTGTTACGCAGGAAGAAAAAGTTAGAATGAATAGAAATAACCAATGACTGAATTTCATCTTTGAACCTCTGTTATAGTTTTGCACAACTCTAGTATTTTGTAAATTAAGTTCAAGTTTTTTATACTTTCCGAATATATTCCATTTGGGGGAAACCGACAGGAAGTTTGTAAACTATAAGATAAGATTTGTTTTCGTCTGGATCAACAACCTTTATTTAGGAGAGACTTCGCCACGGTGATTCGAAATGTCGGGATAAGAAAACTGTATAATTTAGACTCCGCCTATCTCATGGCCGAACCGTATTGGCATTTATCTTGAGACTTCTCTATTTCTGATAAAGAAATAAATTATTATTGGTATTACTCGTGCCGATTGCCTCTATCAATTGACTTGTATCTTGTTTGCAACTTTCACAATCCGGCTACTATGAGTTCTGCTCCTCATTTCTTTGTTTGGTAATAGTGATCACTATTAGTTATTGAAATGATCTTGGACAGCAGTCGATTCTTTTGATGATCCAAGGATTTAAGATAATCTAAAGTTGTCGTTAGGTTTAAGCTGTGGAACGGCAATTGTTCAGGTCTAAACCTTAATTAAATAGCATAGTGTTCGAAAATTGATCCGAAAAAAATCCTAAAGTTCCCGAATTCTGTCCAAATTCTTTTTGGATGAATCTATTTATATCCAATCGTTTTTAATTGCGGTAAGGAAACATTGTTTTAACAAGTGATTGTATTGCAGAATCTTTTGTATTCGAGAGAAGTAATTTTAACCTGAGTTGAGTTGCAGATTTTCAAAATATTAAGAAATATTAATCTGATTCTTGTTCGGGAAGTTCAAAGAGAATTTATACTTTAGCTGAATGAATATTTAATGGTAAGTAGGTGTATTTGAATATTGTAAATTATTTTTTTTATGAATCACTATTTGCCAAATCGTAAGATAAAAATCTATAGTTTAGAGGATTTTGGCGCTAATGCTGACGAAGACTTTTTTATTACTGTATTTCGGGATTCGGCATATAAAAATAAAAAATGGTCAGCTTTAAGTATAAATCATTTTTCATCTTTAATATTGATTAGAAAGGGTAGAGGCCGTATTGAAATAGATTCAAAAAAATATACAATTGACGATTACGGTCTTTTGTATTTGCCGCATTATGTTTCTCATCGAGGTGAATGGAGTGACGTAATCGACGGCCTTGTGATCAAATTCTACGACTCCTTTTTAATTCGTAAAAATGAATATCCCGCAACTAGATTCTCGTTTTTTCTTAATACAAAATTACCTTTAGTTCTGAATATAAAAGATTATAAGATAGTTTGGAATATGATTCCTTTTTTGGAAAAGGAACTAATGTTGGAAGATAAATCTGAAATAGAGATCATTCGAAATTTATCTGAACTACTGTTTCTTTATCTAAATCGTTATATCCAAAAAAATCAAAAATTGATTCCAATGAAAGCGAATCGAATCGTATACGAATTTTTTCGTCTATTAAATTTATCTCAAGGTGAAATTAGATCGGTAAACTATTTTGCATCCCAGCTTGCGATTACACCAGGACACCTAAGCGATATAGTTAAAGAGGTTACAGGGAGATCTGCTTCTGATTTTATTAAGGAAAATGTTATTAGAAGAGCATTCCGGCTTTTAGAACACACAGATGAAAGAATATCTGATATCGCTTTGCAGCTAAACTTTCAGGATTCAGCATATTTTACACGATTTTTTAAAAAGAAAACTGGTTTGAGTCCTTCTGAATTTAGAAAAAACAAAAATCCGACATTTGTCCAAATACCACCTTAATAAATCCAATCTTTTTTTCTGAAGGTTTGGAGATATGCCTAAATTTAAATTGAGTTAGATAGATTAATGCAATCGAATATTGGAATATGTTGTTTTAGTATAGGTCAATAATTCTTTGTTAAATGAATGTAATGTATTAACTGTTTTAGATTCAATTCTTTCTGCTTTGCCTCTTGGAAACTATTTTGTTTTCGATCATAATTTGAGACTTAAGTTGTTTAAGGGTCTCGATATTGTTTTAGAAGATTTTGAAAACAAACTGCAAGACATAGATTCTTTGGCTTTTCTTGAGCTGCCTTTTTTGTCTAAATTTAACCTAAATCATAAACATTTTGCAAATGCTCTTAGTGGAGAATCCTTTGTATGTGAACTCTATCTGGAAAATGTATTTCATTGTTTTCGGATTTCTCCAGTCGTTATTCCGAGGGAGTTGATTGTTGATGATCCCGAACATTCCGAACAGTTTTTATTGTTTTCCTGGATACAGAAAAATCAAATCGAAATGAATGATTTACAATTAAAAGATATTTCTACAAAACAACTCAGTATTATCGGTTATGAAGAAAGTTTATTTCGAGAAATTAAAAACATCTTTGATTGGCGAAAGGAGATTGGAAAGAAAGGGAAACATAACTCTTGGATGGTGAAGGCTTTGCCAAATTTAAACACTAGTTTGATGCAAGGTACCGGTCTTGGTGGTTTGGTGACATCAATGGGTGCGATGCTTCGGAAAGTAGAGAAAAATGGAAATGTCGCTACGATTCCCATTCGTCATTTAGAGTTAGTTGAGGAAAATTTTAAATACACAAAAAAATTAGTCAATTCTTTGGCTGTGGCTCAGAGATATTTCGAAGAAAGTGATTTTGGATTGGAATTGTTGACGGTTCAAGAAATTATAAGTTTAATCAAAAATATTACAGAAGATTTGGAGGATATGTTAAAAATAAAAAACCAAAAAATTCTAGTTTCTTTTTTACCAAATGCAAACTCATATCATGTAAAAATCAATCGAGAAAGATTAGTTACGACAACAAAGGAATTATTCATTAATGCGATGAAGTATTCTCCAGAAGGTATTTCCTTGATTGTACTTTTTTTGATTACAGGGAATAACTTTTTAATTAAATTTATTAACCCATCTTATGAAGACGGAATTAGGGCAATGGATTATGGTCATTCTGATGATTTAGCTTTTTTCCAACCGTTTTTTAGGTTAGGAAAAGTTGTGGATGAGCGTTTTGATAAGGAAGAGTTTGCACTTGGATTAGGGTTAGCGATTGTTAAAAAAATTATCGAAGATATGGATGGGAATATTCAGATCGGAACAATTCAGTCTGGTATATACAGAAATGTATTACAGACTGAACAAGTAGATAAACACTTCGCGGAAGTTTGTGTAACTTTGGAATTTAATTTAGTTTGATTGTTGATGAATCTTTAACTTGCTATAAAATCTTCTCTTTAAATGAATCGTCTAACCAATGATTGAACTTTTGAAATACAAAGGATTTGCCGTCGTCAAAAAAATAAAAGAACAAAGTATGTTTTGATTCTGATTTTTGCTGAATCAAAATCTGAATCAAAACAATCGATGACTTTACTTTTTTGATTTTTGAGCGAAAAGATACAAAACAAAAATAATCACAAGTATGGAATCAAAAACAAGGGCAATGCCTGATTTTGCAAAATAAGAACTTCCATAAATGAGATTGAGCAGAATAAAGATACTTTTGCTAATAGAAGCAACAACCAAGACTAAGTTGCGATTTGGTTCGTTATAGGCTCCGTAAACAAGCATTCCACCCACAAGGGCAATCAAAGCACCCCAATTGCGAACGATGATATTCGCTAATTCCCCATTTAACGTATCTCCGAATGTTAACATAAGCCCTAAACCTGGATTTAACGCAGAAAGGAGCATGGAACAAGTAATGATTCCGGATCCGAGCATAATCCACTTGATATTGGAAAAAATAAGATTCATTCTTTATACCTCGGTGTTAAAAGGAACAGAAGCAGAATTAAAAGCGAGAGTTTTATTTCTGAAACTGTTCCTTTGGTTTCAGAATTATAGGCCCTTAGTGCACCGTGCTCGAAATGAGATCGTATTTGTCGCTGGGGTCACGGCACCAGCAATTTTATCCACGGCACAATTTTTGACTTGGATGTCATAAATTGTGGCACTGTTCTCGATTACCTTTGCTTCGCAACTACTGACAGGATCATATCCACCACCGCCGGGCATATCAATGTTGAAGATAAAAGTTGGCCCAAGCGGAGTGATCGATACATTCGTAGCAGTAAAGTCGACCTTATGCAGGAAAAAACTAGGTAGTGTAAAATCATTACCTGGAATCATAATATTATCACTTACATTCAAAGTACCACGACAAACTCCAAGTGCCTTGGTGTATTTTGTATCTCCAACAGTAATGTTCACTGTATTCATTGTTGGTTCTGGTAAATTCGTCTCTGTTGTTCCAAGTAGGGACAACAAAAAAACAGAATATAAATCGTTCGACTCACTTTTGTTTTTACCATAACCGCTATCACCGCAATGTAACAATGTAAACAGTAACAAAGAAGCTATAATCGAAATATATCGAATTTTTGTTTCATTTAAATGTTTTAACAATGGATTCTCCTTCTGATGGTTTTTCTCCAATCAGATTCATTGAGTTATATAAAGCTTAACTTGAAAAAAATATCTGTCGTCCTGGGACTGGAATCAGGAGAAATAAATTGTTTACATAAATGAGAAATATGTATAGGTTATTGTAATGAAAACTGCCACGTTGTTGTGTTTTTAAAATGATGCTTTCGTATGTTGTATTATAAAAATCTTAAATCGTTAGTGAAAACAATATATATGAATTTACTAATGTTTTGTTTTATTGATGTTCTGAATGTATAGGTTTTGTTAGTCAATTTGGTTAATTTCCTGATTTTTAAATTGATTTAAATGAAGCGGAGTGTTCTCTTCCTAGAAGGGTAAGTTTGAAAAAGAAAAAGAATTAAGGAGATCAGTATGAAAAAAGTAAAAAACATTGGGATCATAATTGTCGTTTTGGTTTTGCTTGGGATCGCATTTTACGGTTATATGGGTGGATTTCAGCAAGTGAGCGTAAGTCGTGAATCGTTTGAACAAACAGAAATATATTACACAACGCATAAGGGAGCTTATGAAAATATAGGGAAGAGTTGGGAAAAATTTCAAAAAGAATGGGAGTCGGTTGGGGTCACTGATTGTAATAGTTTAGCAATTTATTTGGATAGCCCTGATACAGAACCTGAAAAATTAAGATCCATTTTAGGATGTCGATTGGAAGGACTTTCTCCTGAACAAAAGAAACAAGTGGTCGGCAAGTTTCAACTTTTTTCTATACCAAAGATGAACGGACTGGCCGCTTCTTTTCCTTTTAAAAACTTTTTATCTTACTTTTTTGCACCAACGAAAGTGTATCCTAAATTTGAAGAGATACTTGTTGCGGAAACTGCAGAAACATCTGTAGCGATAGAAATTTATGGGGGTTCCTCGAAAGCTGCAGAAACAATAGAGTTTTTTATGCCCGTAGGTGTTAGTCGAGATGTGTTTAAATCATTAGAGGATTCTTTTAAATAGTTGGAAGTAGGTGAAAACTAGCGTTAGGGATCTGTAGGGCTTGGTCCGCTGTTTGGCGGACGGGAGCGTAAGCGAACCCCGCAGGAGCCCGCCCCAATAACAAAAGAAGTTGGAAACATGAATCTAATTGGGAACGCCCGAATGAAAACAAAACAATATAATCTCTGTTTGAAGTTTATGAAATGAAACAGTTTTTGATTTGGGATGATTTTGCAACCTATAGAGGTGATGGGTTTTCAACGAATCGACATAGTCATTTTTATATTCAGATTAGTTTGCCAGATTCGGGTATGGTTGAATTACGAACAAAGGATGGTGAGTGGAAAACATACAATGCTGTCTGTATTCCTTCTGGTGTGAGTCATGAAATGAGAGCAGTGGAAGGTGATTTGACTTTGTTGTATTTGGATCCATTAACAACAGGGTATCAACTTTTTTATGAAAGAAGTTTGGCGGTAAATCATTCAGCGTTTGAAATAGGAGATGTATTTGCGGAATCGCTAAAAGAAGAAATGAAACAAATTCTAAGTTCATCGAATCAAGAGATCCGTTCTAAATTTCTAAATTTGATTTATAAAGATTATCTAAAACCTGTTAGGCGAGAAATTGATAAACGCATCTCTGAAAGTATCAAAAATATAGAACTCGAAGAATTTTCTCTCGTTCGCTTAGCAAATGATGCTGGTTTGTCTGTAGAACGGTTTCGTCATCTTTTTAGTAAAGAAGTAGGTGTTCCTTTTTCTGCCTATCGACTTTGGTTAAAAACTAAGAAGGCTGTAGATTATTTAGCTAATCATACACATTTAATTGATGCCGCTTATCAAGGAGGCTTTGCTGATCAGTCTCACTTTACGCGAGTTTTTTTAAGATCCTTTGGTGTCGCTCCCTCCAGTTTTACAAAAAAGAATGAACCATTCACTGCCATTTTCTTTTCTAAATAGGCTCTGCGTTCAAGATGTGACTGTAAAAGTTTCTGCTTCTTAAAAGTGATCGGATTGCATTCGAAGATAATTAGACCTGGCTCTGAAGAAGAACCAGGTGTGAGATTATTTCTGTCCGTATCTTAGAAAAAATGTTAGTCGAGAATAAAAATAGCCTCAGCTTCGTTATATGATCCTCCACCCGGAAAGAGGCAACCGTTTTGGTTTGTTGTTTGGTTAGCAAACCCACCTTCGGCATAATAATTTCTGGTTGTTAGACCTTTGTCTCCAGGATAGGTGCAGCGACCCCTTCTCGTTGGATTGTAAACTGCCATTTGCGCCAAACAATTGTTTGTGGTCGCTGGCCCTGTTCCCATTGTATCATAACAAAGATTAAATGGCCAACCGGAATAGGTCAACTTATCTGAAGAACTTGCGACCACTCCACTATTGGCAACTTGTAAATTAAATGTTCCCCCAAGTCCATCAACGTGTTTCACCATAACATACACTGTTCCTGCGTTGAGTGACACTCGATTGAATTCTGCTCCCGTTCTTCTTTTTTCTGCAAACGGAATTAGAGTTCCATTCAAACTTGTGAAGTAATAAATATCTAAGTCGGCTAGGTCATGACCGAATGTATTAAATGTATGGATTGCTGTTGTTGCGGTAATTTGATAAAAACTTTTGTTATCTCTGCCATCAATCGGACGAAATATTCCATTCGGTTCATTGATTGGCCAGTTGAGCAGTGGTCTATACCGAACTTTGGTGGAGTAAACAACAGCACCGTTTCTTTCGACTGCAAAATCAACAGCTGAGTTTTCAAAAATTCCAGGAATCGTTGGCATTGTAAATTGGATGGTATCGGAACCAACTGCAGAAACACCTGTAGCAGCCACACCACCAACCTTAACAGTAACCCCCGAATTTTTTCCTACGAGTTCTGAATTTTGAATTTGGTTTTGTGAACCCGGGTATCCCAATTCTAGAATAAGATCGTTGGGTTGTAATAAGTATAACCCGATGAGAAGTTCATCTGTATTGGAGGAATCCTTTTTTTTACAGTGGAATAGGCAAAGAAAGATGGATATCAAGAGGATCGGTTTCATAACATAGACAAAGTTATATGGTAAGATTAAAATAGTAAATAGGAAAATTCGAACTAATGAATATTCTGTATGTCAAATAAAGCTACAAATTTAAAGCAAATTGTAATAACCTTAAGCATAAAGCTTGGATCGAACTAACGTTCGGAAAAAAAGATTCAATCGATAGAAAGATTAGATCTTGGTTCGCCAATGTTCATTTGCTCCTTTTTCTTGAAAATAAAGGAATTTTGTTAAAATGCAACTAACAGATATTACGAAATATTATTGACTCAGTTTTTTAAATGGTTCTTGTTGTTGTATGAGAAACCTTAAATTTACAGCATTCCTTTTACCTTTTTTCGTTTTCCTTAACTGCGCCACTCCCGTTATTTTGAAACAAAATATTAAGTCAAAATCCAAAAATTTGGAAATTGAAGTCGTAAAATTAACTGACGGCCCAGACAGTTTTGCCTCAGGTGGGAGAAATTTTTATCCAAATTCGAATGCGCTAAGATTAATTCATGTTACCGTTAATTTCAAAAACTTAAAAGCGGTCGATCATGAAGTGGAATTTGCCAAAATTGCTTTAGAGCCTACTTACGGAACAGTTATGGATGAAAAAGGGAAAGAAATTAAAAAGTTAAATTCTCCTGCCTTCGTTAGACATTTTGAAGTAGATCCTTGGAATGATGTAAAAGAGGATGTGTCAGGAAACAACTTTGTATCAGGGAAGGTGGAAAGAAAGCTGACTCTGAAACCAAATGAAGTTCTGACTCGAACTCTAATCTATTTTTTACCAAAAGATAAAATGCCAGAGAAATTGATTTTCTTGGATGAAAATGCGACTGCCATTTCTTTAAAATAAGATTCGATTATAGATCTCTATCTCCTTTAAAAATAGAGATCTATTCGTTTGATCGCTGATTCTTTTTTCTGATATCAAAATAGAGTATAGTCATCAGGATCTGAAGGCTATACAAGAATCTAATCAACAGCAAGCACCGGCAGCTCCATCTTCAGAAGAAGAAGTTACAGGAGTAGGGCCACAATCAAATAATCCGAAATGTTTTGATTTATCTCCGACGATTCGAAAATGATCCTTATAATGAGTTTTAGAAAGCATATCTGCTGTATTGCCACAAACTAACATTGGTTTGTCAGTAACAAGAATATGGTGATCATCAAGTTTGAAGTTATGAGGAATTCCATCGATTGTACCTTTATAAAAAGCTACTTGGCCATAATCTTCGCAGCGATCTTCTAATGGAATTTTAAACGCTCTAAACGTAATGGAATAAAAATTAATATTTCCAACTTTTTTCTCAATTTCTCCGTTTAGTAGATTGATTTTAGATTGAGAAACAACACGGAAGTCGTAGATTCCCAAGTCGGAAAGTAATCTTCTGAAATCTTCTGTATAAAGAGCTCCACCTAAACATTCACCTAATAAAATAGGATCTTGTTTGAGTTCGTCGGGAATCCTTTGGTCAGAAAAAACATCGGAAAAATATAATTCACCACCTGGTTTTAAGACTCTAAAGATTTCGGAGAAAACTAGTTTTTTGTTCGGGGAAAGATTTGTAACACAATTAGAAACAACTAAATCAATAGAATTGTCTTCGATTCCACTTGCTTTTAAATTCTCGATATAACCTTTTATAAATGATACGTTGCTTTTTTTGTAACCAAATTGTTCTCTATGATATTCAAGATAGGAATTGGCAACATCTAACTGTTCAGAAGTCATATCAATGCCAATAACGGATCCTGATTCACCAACCAATTGTGACAATAAATACACATCTCTTCCGGAACCACATCCTAAATCTAGAATATTTCTGCCTGTAAGTGCTTGGGGGAAAGGAGAACCACATCCGTAAAATTTTTCTTTCACAGTGGGATGAATTTTTGATAGTAACGGTGCATAGGTGGAAGGTAACGATTCCACGCTGCAACAGGCACTGGTTTTTAAATCTTTATTTGTTTGGAGAACTTTCCCGTAGTAGTTTTGTACCGCTTCTAATGTCTCTAATTCAATGTTTGTTGCCATTTTTTGATTCCGTAAATAAAACAAGTGTAGACTAGGTTTATTTTTTTATGGATCAAAAAGATGTAAATCGAATCATTTTTATAAGATTTTAGATTAGCTCAAAATATTGAGCTGTTAATTCAATTTCTTTACGTGTTTTTTTGATTCCGTTACTAACAAAATTGTTTATAATTTGTGAAAGACGTAGACGATCCATTTTATGTGTCTGAAAGGAAAGAGAGGAAACTTTTTCTAATGCTCTAAGTTCTCATTACAAAATTTAAGAAAATCTTTAAAACTCATTGGTTTTGCTATGTAGTATCCTTGTCCTAAATCGCAATTCATACTTTTCAGCTGTTCCCAATCTGTTTTGGTTTCGATGCCTTCTGCAGTACACTTCATTTGCAGTTTCGTCGCCATCTCTATACTTGAGTTGATTAATACTTTTGAAACGTTACTAGTAGCCATTTCACGAACAAAGGATTGATCAATTTTTAGTTCCGTAAAAGCGATACGAGCAATCTGTTGCATACTCGAATATCCAGTTCCATAATCATCAATTGACAGACCGAACCCTTTCATACGAAGGCGTGCTAGGTTTTCAAGTGCAGGCGCCATTTCTGTCATCGCTGCGGTTTCTGTGATTTCGAGTATGAAGTATTTTGGATCCACTCCTGATTCTAATACAACACGAGTAATTTTGTCGGCAAGTTTTGTATCCACTAGCGAAGTAAGAGAAAGATTTACTGAAATAGAAATTTTATGACCTTGAGCATGAAGTTCTTTACAAGCTTTTGCTGATTCTTCTAACATAATAAATGTTAGTATATCAATATTGCCTGATTTCTCTAATAAATCAATGAATGCATATGGAGCGATGATTCCACGATCGGGATGGTTCCATCTTGCCAAGGCTTCTGCACCGATCAGTTTGCCAGTGGACAATTGTATTTTTGGTTGGAAGTGAGGTTCAAAATCTCCGTTTGTTAGACCTTCCAGTACCTCTCCTAAAGTGTATCCGGATCCACCGCTATAATCGTTTCTTTGTTTCAAATCTCGAGAATTGTAAATAGTAAATAGAGTTTCTAATTGAGCTGGCGTGATCGGTTTTTCGATCGATCCAAGGAGATAAGTTCCATATGCACTCGCCATCTTTCTAACAGACTCAATTAAAGCGCCATCGAGAGCACTCATGATGATCGTTGCGATAGAAGAATGTGAGTGACCCATGTGACGAAGAAATTCCATTCCATCCATTTCGGGCATATTTAAGTCGCAAAGTATGATATCGATCTCTTCCGACTTGGAATCGTTCAAAAAATTTAATGCTTCTGTTCCTGTTCTGGCTTCTGTAACCGTCGTGGCACCTAATCGAGTTAATATATCAACAACAACCTCTCTTTGAAAATCGTCATCTTCAATCACCAAGAAATTTAATTCATTTGTAACCATACTTCCACCTGACAATATATAATTTATAGAATATCAATGAAAGATTCGATGTTTAAAACATCGCCCTTCATGATTTCAATTTCCTTCAATGCTTTTTCTACATCGTTCTCTCTGATAAATGTTTCTACTTTTATATATCCATTTACCAATTCTCTGGCACCAGCAACTTGACTTGACCCTTTGAGTCGGTGTGCCAAACGAGCAGCTTCCACTAAGTTTTTTTTGGATAGTTCATCAATTAGTTTATCTAAGTCGTTTTTGTGATGTGTTTTGAATTTTTTTAAAATAGATATTTGATCCTTTTTGTCAGATACAATATTTTTTAGTTCACTTAAATCAATTGGAGACTCTGTGCTAATGATGACATCTGCGGAATTGTTTTGAACAGGGTATATGATTGAGGGTAACCATTTTAGCAAACTTTGTCTTAGATTGGTTAAACGAGCTGGTTTGATTAAAACTTCGTCCATACCAACAGAAAGGCAATGTTCATTTTCCTCGCTCAATACATTTGCAGTATAACCAATAATTGGAATTCTTTTTTGATAACTAAAACTTTCAATATTTCTAATCTCTTTCGTTAAGGCATATCCATCTTTTATTGGCATATGACAATCAGTAATGATCAGATCATATTTATTGGTTAACCATAACATAAGAGCCTTTGTTCCATCTTCCGCACCATCAACTTGAATACCAAACATCTCAAGTTGTCGGACCAAAAGTTCTAAATTTACGGAATGATCATCCACTGCCAAAATTCTGGGGATATAAGATTCTGACCGAAAGATTGGTTCGATACTTTCTTCTGTGGCAAGTGAACCCAAATGGTTCAAATCAAGATCAATCGTTGGTAGAGATAATGTAAAACTAAATGTAGAACCAATTCCTGGTTTACTATCAATGGTAATGTTACCATCCAAAAGGTCTGCTAAACGTCGGCTAATCGCAAGACCAAGCCCAGTCCCTCCATATAATCTTGCTGTATCAGCAGTGGCTTGTGTGTAAGTTTGAAACAATCTTGATTGGTCTTTTTTACTGAGCCCAATTCCTGTATCAGTGACTGAGAATTGAATTTGTTGTGCATGGGTAAGATTTTTAACTAACTTGGCTGAAACTTTTATATTTCCTTTAGCGGTAAATTTAATTCCATTGCTGACAAAGTTATTTATAATTTGCGAAAGTCTCAATGGATCCATTAAATGTGCATTTGCAATATTTTCATCGATCGTATATGATAAAATCAAACCCTTCGAACTTGCGATGTGCGCATAAGTTGTGACTACGTCGGATAGAAGTCGACTAATGGATGTTGGTTGGAGTGATAATTCTAGTTTCCCTTCTTCAATTTTTGACCAATCAAGAATATCACTTAAAATACGAAGTAAACTATTTCCTGATGCCAATGCATTTTGAACCATAGTTTTCTGGTCAATGCTCAAAACTGTTTGAGTGAGTAGTTCTAACATTCCAATGAGACCACTAAGTGGAGTGCGAATCTCATGACTCATTGTGGCGAGGAAAGAATCTTTTGCTTTATTTGCAAGCTCTGCATTCTCTTTTGCTTTTTCTAAAATGGCTTTAGCCGCAAATTCTTCTGAAATATCACGAAAAACTAAAATGGAACCGATGATGCGACCAGCTTTGTTACGTATTGGCGTATAGTTTTCTGAGATGTTGATTTTTCTTCCATTGCGATGGATAAGGATTGAGTCTTGTTTCTCACTTTTTGGATTTCCGGTTGATAATACTTCATATATAGGCACCGCTTTCGGTGACTCGGATTTTATTTGAATCAATTTCAGTATTTCATTAACGTTATGACCTAAAGCTTCTTTTTCTGTCCAACCAGTTAATTCTTCTGCAACAGGATTCAAACGGTTTACAATTCCATTTTCATCAGTAGTGAGAACTGCATCACCTATTGCACTTAAGGTGATAGATAGGTTTTGTTCGCTGATCAAAAGAGCTTCGTTTTTTTCGATGACCTCTTTTGCGCGTGTGTAAACTTCGGATTCCATTTTGGCAATCCGCTCTAACATATCTTCGGTAATTCCTGACTGTTCTAGTTTTTGTTGTTTGAGATAAACAAATTCTGTAACATCTTCTGCTCGGTGAACGATACAGATTAAGTTACCATCTTCATCAAATACAGGTGAGTTTCTAGGACTCCAATATCTAACTTCAAATCCACTTCCATCGGGTTTGGGAATATCATACTTCTGCATTGTCATTGTGCTTGCAACTTTGTAGTTAATCACTTGCATCAGAGAAAATCGAAGTTGTTTGACTCCATCCGCGTTTGGATCACTTGGGTTGTCTGGAAATATTTCAAAAATATTATGTCCGATTACTTTTTCTCTTTCTATCAGAGTGGATTTCGCATAAGCATCACTGATATCGATGATATCAAAATTTAAATCTAAAAGCATGTAAAGTTCGGGGAGAGCTTTGAAGATGGTTTGGAAGTTGAATTGTGGTTTGGTATTGTCTTTGGAAGCCGTCTCTGACCTAAGCTCTTTTGTATCCATGTCTTTTATTCCATAGCAGATGTAAAAAGCGTAAAGAGAGATTGTATCGTAAAAATTGAATATAGGCAATCATAAAATATAACTTTTGTGAAGTGGTAATTGTAATAAAATTTATGATAAATGATTTCTGTTTTGAATTCTTCTCTAGTACAAAAACTAATGAAGTTTTAAAAAAAAACTAAAAGAATATTTTTTTTAAAAGCGATGCAATAAATAAAAAGTAGGTTACACGAACGAAGTTCATAAATAAAGGAAAATCAGAGTTTTTAAAGTTAAACGGCTAAACGGATTGAACTCATTAGGATTGTCTAATATACTTTTTTTGACTTTTGTTCTATTTGAAAAGTAGAATGACGCCACCAATGTCATTTGTGGTGGATCTGATTTTTTCTAACAATTTTGATAAATTTTCGCCTTCAGAAAAAGTTGCATCAACACTTGAATCCATCGCATGAGCCACATCGGAGATCAATTTTTGTGAGTTATTTTGATCGCCTATGTTTTGTTTTATTTCCGCTAACATACGAGAAAGTTGTTCAGAATCATATAATAACTTTTCTTTGATTTGCATTTGTTTTGTTGCGGATTCAGAAATGAAATCTATTTTTTCAAAAATTTGTTTTACTTCACCAATGATTTCTTTGTAAAGTTGATTGGTTTCATTAATTTTCTGGCGATTGAGTGTGACTTCTTCTTTGTTTCGTTTTACATTGCTATCAATTTCTTTAATGCTATTTGAAGTTTGCGTAGCTAGTTTTGAAACTTCTTGGGCAACAACAGCAAATCCACTTCCATATTCGCCTGCTCTCGCCGCCTCAATGGATGCATTCAGTGCAAGTAAGTTGACACGTTCGGAAATTTCTTTGATGACGACGACCATTCCTTCAATTTTACCAGAACTGGTCGCAATGTTTTCAATGACAGTTGCCATTTCTTCCATTGCTTTGTTTCCCTTTTGGATTTTTTCTGAAATGCCAAATGTTATTTTTTTGGACAGGTTGCTGTTTTCTTCTGACTCATTGATATGATCTGACAAAACTTTTATACTTTCAGAAACACGAACTAAAGTTGAATAATTATTTGTAGATGCATTTTCAATATTTGTCATGTTGTCCGTCATTTTTCGGACTGTTGCTTCCAGATTTTGTGAATAATCTTTTTGTCTGTTTAAACTAGAATGAAAAAATTCATCTGCCAATTTTGCATTATCAACAGATGAGGATAGACCTATCGTTGCATCTTTTAAAAGTGCAATGATATCTTGGAATATATGTAATAATTCGAATAAAGAGATTAGGATAGAATCGACTTCGTTGCGTTTTTTTAGATTCGATTTTATAGAAGTTTCAACATGCAAATTGCCATTGATAGCTTGTGAAATCGTTTTTTTAATGATCAAAAATTGTTTTTTATATTTCTTTATCTGTAAAAGAGCAAATGGTATTGTGATTGTAGAAAAAACAAGACAAGCCACTAACAAAACAACCATTATCCCATTTGGGTTTGGTATACCAAAAAGTTGGTATACCAAAGCTCCAAGTTGTGTAACAAGCAGCGTTAGTGATAATACAGTGTATTGAGTTGTTTTACTTTGTTTCATTGAGTGGAATCTAAACTGAATCCAACCATTGGTATCCTTCTTCAGGTGTTTCAAATATCTTTACTTCAATTCCATTTGTAGCAAAAAAATCTACCAAGTTTTTTTCAGACATCGCTGATAGAGCTGATTGCGGTTGAACAAGTGCCCATTTTTTCCAACCGGCTTTGATTGCTCGTGGAGTCCAATCGTTGTTCAGCCATTCTACATCTTCTGCAGTATGGGTACCCATGTTGCGATTGTCGGACAACCACTTAACGGCTTTGTTTTGAATGAGTGCCTCAACACCTTTGTCTAAACTATCTTTTAAATTGGCCCCAGTGTTTTTCCCATTCTGTGTAAGAACAACGATCTTTTTATCTTCTAGGTATTCTGTCACAGCTGTAGGGCATTGAAATATAATCATTCGGATTTATCCTTCTCGTTGAAGTGATTGGTTTTTATTGAGACGAAAAATGCAAGGTAATTCTAATTCGATGTTTCCATTTTTTTAACTCTCATTCATTAAAAAAATGAATCATCTTTGGGAGAAGAATTTTTGTATCTACCGAATGATCTTGTTTAGGAATTTCTTCTAATGCGGAACCTTGTATGTTTTGTCCGAGTAAATGAGCTACCCTTTTGATTTCTTCTGGACTTTCTTCACCATAAGCAATAGAAATCGGAACTTTAATCTTAGATAATCTTTCTATAGGAGGTAAATTCTCAGTTAAAGTTATATCATAAAGAAGTGTTGGTGCAAGTTGAACGGTTCTTTTCCATCCTGGAGTGAGTGGTAATAAGAAAGTAAATATCCTCGGCATACCGATGGAAACTAGAAACTCATCAATTGCTTGTGAAAATTTTTTTTCAGCGAGTAGGTTTTTGATATTTTCTTTTGTAAGTTGATAATTTTTAAATTCTTTTTCATTAGAAACATAGGGCGGATCATACACATAAGCTTTTTTAACTTTGTTAGGTAAGGTCAAACTTGTTTCCATCGCTAATACTGCACCAGAAGAATGTCCATAGATATATGCTTTACCACCTGCGGAATCAATCAGTGCTTCTATATCCTCAACTTCAGATTGGATCAAATATGTTTTTGTATCTCCGCTATCACCTCTACCACGTCTGTCGTAATTATAAACAGTAAAATTTTGACTAAGAGTTGCTGCGTCATCAATGATCGGTTGGAACTTTCGATGGCATATAGCTCCTGTAATGAAAATAAGTGGTGGGCCAGATCCAGTTTTTTCATATGCAATGACGGTTCCGTCTTTTGAAATTACCTTTAAAAATGGAGCGTGATCACCAGAGGATTCGGCGCAGGTCGTGGAAGTCAGGGCAAATATCGAAATCATTGTCACAGTTAATAAAGCTTTTATTTTTTCTTCCATAGGGTTCTCTTATTTGTAGAATTGCAAAGTTGTTGTAAGCAGTGCTATATATCTTGCATTTTATGGAAAAAGTGGAAAGTATTTTTTGGATGATTCTTTGATTAAGGTTGGGGATGATTATGACAGAAAAAAGATATTGGAAAAATTCGGAACCATATCACCTAGTGGAAGTGATCCTAGAAGGAAATAGTGTCATCTTTAAAGATTGGTTCGATACCGGAAAAGATCCCAATCGTTATGATTGGAGTTGGGATGAGTTTTTGACTGGTAAAGGAAAATCGGATATTGAATATTATTTGGGAATCAGTGCCTACCAAGAAATTTTGGAAGAGGTAAGGTCTCGGTTGGAAAAGGAATAGAATTTTGTCTCTTTTACTTTTTGGTCATTCAAAAATAGTCATTGTTTCCTTTATTTTTAAAAAACTTAAATGAGAAAAGATTTTCATATTTCCATTTGTTGTCTATCTTTTGTTAGATGGTTGCCTTTCTTTTTCTTTTCATTTCTGTTGGTATCTTGTCAAGATAAACAAATTTTTCCCAATGGTTTGGATTCAGTTACAACAGGCTTCGAAAGTAAAGATAAAAAGCAATTATTGAACTCCAATTGTTTATCTTGCCATAACGAAATAAAAATACATAAAGATAGACATTCTTTTTCTTGGAAAAGTGAATTATTTCAGGAAGCGATTCAAATTGAAAATCGCCAATGGTGTGTCCATTGTCATGCACCATTAACATCTCAAAAAGAAATTTATTTTCGAAAACTCCGAGGTGATTCAAATTTATCTGATTTGGATCTTCGGCTATTAGATGAAGGAATCAATTGTGTATCTTGTCATGTTCGAAATGGAAAAATTCTTGGTTCTCAAAATAGTAAAAATGAATATCATGAAGTAGTAGAATCTAATATTGGTAAGTCAGAATTTTGTGCCAATTGTCATCAGTTCAACTTCCCAGTCTTTAATGGTGATTCCATTCGTTATACCAATCATCCTATGCAAAATACTTATGAAGAGTGGAAATCTTCAGGAAGGGAGGAGAGTTGCCAATCCTGTCATTACTCAAATCACAATCTAACTGGTCCTTATGATAAAAAATGGTTTCTGGATCAGTTTTATGATTTTGGGGTGGATTCCGAGGATGGGGTTCTATTTATTTCTTTTCGTATGACAAAAGGGCGTGGGCATCAGTTGCCTTCCGGTGATTTGTTTCGATCACTTGCAGTGGAAGTGAGTAAAGACTCTAAATTCGAATCACTTACTGTTTCGAAACGATGGTCAAGGAAATATGAAACCAAACATGGTAACATTCGAGAAACCATAAATAAGGTGTTAACAGTAGATACTTCACTGCTTTTTTCCAAAAATACTATCAATATCGTATTCGATAAACCAACACATTCTCCGAGTTATGTGAGGTTGGTTTATTACTACCATGATCCTTTTTTAGGAGGGAAATCAAATGCAAATGTTTCCCCTCTAGTGATATTCCAGAAAACGATCTATTGAACTTTATAATCCTCTAAATCTTTGGGATAAAAATTGGGATCACATTCCTTTGGTTCGCCGGCAGGGAATTTTTTAAAAGTATAAGTTTGAAAATCATCTTTATTTTTTTTCTGGTTTAGCATTGATAGCTTCATAAAGATCCTTATAAGAAAAGAATTGTTTGTAATTTCTCGTATTTTTTTTACACTCTGCAAATTTTGGTGTTCCATAACATTCGGTTGGAACCTCTGATCCATCATAGTGTTTTCTTAGTTTAGCTGTTGTCTCATAGTTTAAAAAACAAAACTCGGTAAAATGTGTCTCAACTTTATTGGAAATTAATTCCCATCTTCCTCTGCTGAAACCTTTGTATTTTTCATTGCAATCGTATTCATGTCGATGAATGAAGTAACCATTTGAACAAAGGTAATACGAATCACCAGATCTTGGGCCTTGTTCATAAATTTCACCAATTAACGTGGATTTTGTGATATTGTGTGCTTTTAAAAGTCCATTTAGTTCCTTGTCCCAGCCCGAAAGTCTTCTTAAGTTCTCCAAGTCAGGATCTTTTTTAATTTGTTGGATTGCGGAATACCCATTTTCAATTGCCAAATGTAAATTGGCTTTGGATTCTTCTAATTGATTCAATCTGCTGTAGGCGCAAGCTAAATTGTAATAAACAAGGGCTTTATTGCTATCATCAAATTTTAAAGCAATTTTATAGGCATTGATTGCATCTGGTATTCTGTGGGTATTTGTTAGGCTATTGGCATAATGGTAATAAGTAGTAGATGTTGGATATATTAAGATTGCTTTTATATATTCCTCAATAGCTTTAATGTCATTTTTTTTCCTATAAAATTTTATTCCCATTTCCGTGAATGAGTTTACTTCATTCTCTCGTTTTTCCCTTTCTCGCCATTTAATATCTTTGTCTTTTTCGTTCCTATAATTTTCCACCCATTCTTCGATGAGAATATTTTTCTCTTCCATTACTTTTTCGGCGTGTAAAAGTTGAAAAGTAATTATTGGGGCAAAGGTGAAAGAAATAATAAAAAACAAATTTTTTATTATGGAAAAAACAATATTCATTCACTGATTCTTTCTGAATAAAGTTTGAATTCAATAAAAAATTTGTTTTTGCTAGATATGGTTGTAGAAAGTTTTTGGTACTGCCTATTGTTAAGGTTCCGATTCAAAAACATCATCTTCCATAAAATCATAAGTAGTAAATCCTAATAGAAAGTCTGAGAATTCACTGAAATTAAATCCGGCACGAACACCTAAAAATAAACCTAATGAGACTTCGAAGCTTACGGGTTGGTTGCAGTGTTTTTTACCTGAACTATTTTTTTTATCTGTAAAAAATACTAACATCATTACGTTGGATGCATCATAAGATTTCTGACGACTTCTTTTGGAATCAGGATAAATAGGTCTGTGTTGGTTTGAATTGATCAATAGAAATGAATTTCCCATTTGGTTCGTAAAAGTTTTGTTACTTGTTCCCCCAAAGATTCCAATATCATCAACACCACCAGCTTTATACAAACCAAGATGTCCATTCCGTATTCCAATGCCTTTTGCATTTTGGTTGATATGGGCTCCACCACCTATACACCAAAGCCAAAACCCAGCACCATAGTGATTTGTTTCAACTCCAAGAGTAAAAGAGTCTGATAAATCGGCACCTCGATTTAAAAAATAATTCCCTGTGGATTGGCAGGTGAAAAAGGTAAAAATAAAGAGAACAATCGTTAGTGGCTTAAAACGAGGCATTAGTTTGTTAAAAAAATCATAATATAAGAAAAAGTCTAGATGTTTATTGGTGAAAGTTATCGATCGAGAGGAAAAAAACGAGTAGAATAAAAAATTTTTGCCAATTGGCCGAAAATCTCGAATTTTCCTTTAGTTCAAAAAATTATTGTAGTTGACTAAACAATGTATATACACTATATTTTTGATAAAGGCATTTGAAATATGAAATTTTCCCAAGAAGACTTAAAACAAATCGGATCGTCCTGTTTGAATTTAAGCCTACGAAGGACAAGCCGACTGATCACCAATTATTATGATTCAATGCTAAAGTCCTCAGGTCTTCGAATCACTCAATTTACTGTCCTCTCAAGTATTGCTTATGAAACGGATCCCAGTATTACCGATTTAGCGCGGCTTACCGATATTGATAGGACAACTTTACAAAGAAGTTTGGACATTTTGAATCGAGACGGTTATATCAAAATAGAAAAAAAAGAAATTGGGAACGTCCGTAGTATATCCCTTACAAAAAAGGGAGAGATCACATTGGCAAAGGCAATTGAACTTTGGAAAGAAACACAAAAATCAATCACAGAGGAACTCGGAAAATCAGAATTCAAACAAACTTTAAAAATTCTTTCCGAATTACGGCATCTTCCGGTCTTACAAATAGACATTTCAGGTGAAAAATAGAAAGTTTAAGTGTGTAAATGATCAAAATTTATGAGTATATAGTGTATATGCACTATTAAGGAGTTGGATATGGTAGTAGTTTTGGATGGAGTGAGAACTCCCTTTGGAAAATTCGGTGGTGGACTAAAAAGTTTTAGTTCTTCGGATCTTGGAGTCATTACTGCCAAGGAAACGATACGTAAAACAGGATTGGATCCGGAAGAGATTGAAGAATCAATTTACGGCAATGTGATTCAGGACGATAAGGATTCTGCGTATTTAGCAAGACATATCGGACTGAAATCGGGTCTTAACGAAAGTTCTAGTGGCCTTACTGTGAACCGTTTATGCGGATCTGGAATGGAAAGTGTCATTATCGGTTCACGCAAGATTCTTTCGGGAGAAAACAAACTAATCCTTGTTGGTGGAACAGAATCCATGAGTAATGCTCCTTTTGTTTTAAAAAATTTACGATGGGGGAATAAGTATGGAGAGACACAAGTAGAAGATCGGTTGGCTCAAAGTCTAACAGATTGTTTTGCTGATCTTACAATGGGGCAGACGGCAGAAAACATTGCTACCCATTATAAAATTTCTAGGTCCAAACAAGACGAATGGGCTGGTATCTCTCAAGTTCGGGCAGAGAAAGCAAGTGAAAGCGGAATTTTTTCTGATGAAATGATTCCAATCCTTAGCAAAGACAAAAATGCACCTCTCATTCAAAAGGATGAGCAGATACGAGGATTATCTTGTGTTGACCAATTACAAAAACTTCCCACAGCATTCTCTAAAGACGGAACGGTTACTGCAGGGAATGCATCAGGGATCAATGACGGAGCCGCTTCTCTATTAATCGCTTCTGATGAGTTGGCTCGAACTAAAAACATGAGTCCACTCGCTAAAATATTGGGATATGCGAATGTTGGTTGTGACCCGAAAATGATGGGACTTGGTCCAGTATTTGCTATTCCAAAAGCATTACACAACGCAGGTGTTCGTATCGAAGAAGTTGATTTGTTTGAAATCAATGAAGCATATGCCGCACAAACATTAGCAGTCATCCAAGAGTTGCATTTAGATCCAGAAAGAACAAATGTTAATGGGGGAGCCATTGCCATTGGGCATCCACTTGGTGCTAGTGGAGCCCGCGTGATCCTGACTCTTGCCTATGAATTGAAAAGAAGGCATTTGCGATATGGAGTGGCCTCTCTTTGTATTGGTGGGGGTCAAGGGATTGCTATGGTTTTAGAGAATCCAGAATACTGAACTGATGGCGAGTTTCATGTTGGATATGGTTAGGAATGGAACTCGCTCTTTACCTTAGATTTTATTTGTAAATATTTCTCGCAAAAAGATAACAAGTATTAGCTTGTTTCGGTGATTTTCCTAAGACAAAAGGTGAGTCTTGACTCATTAACCAATGTTCTCTTTTCCAAAACATTTTTAACGGTTTTTGGGGCTTTTGAAAACGTTTTTAGCGGTATTTCATAAAAATATAATTTTCTAAATATATTTTATGTTGAGCTAGTCTTCGCAAAAATATCACATTGCACCTGTTAAGAAAATTATATGCTAAAACTTCGGAGTCGAAAATGGAACGTTTCTTTAAAAGGTTATGCGTTAGCCTTACTTTAGGTATTGTATCGACTGTATTTTTATCCTGTGCAGCTTTTATGGACGGGGATGGAAATTTTAATCTTTTCCAATCGAATAAAAATCAAGACGCCTTACAATTAAGGAATCAATTCCTTATGGCATCTGTTTACTTTTTAGGCAATGGATCTGTTTCGAGAACCATTGGAAAAAACGGTGGTACGATTGAAAACCAAGCCTTTTCCTTAAACATTCCTCGAGATGCGTTATCTGGTGATGTGGTGATCACTATGCGAGTGGAAGAAATGAAAGGAACTGATATTCCTGGAATGACTCCAGTCGCTTCTAAGTTGATACTAGAACCCGAGGGCACAAGTTTTTCAAAGCCAGTGACTCTGACTACCAAATATGATCCTAAATCTGTTCAGTCTCAAATTCAAAACGAACTCACTCAAATTTATTATTTTAATCCTGCTACAAAAGAATGGGAACAACAGAAAACAAGTGTCGATGCCATTGCGGGAAAACTCTCCACAGAACTAAACCATTTTTCCATTTATGCAGCACTCCATGTAAATATTGAAATGATTGTAGCTAGGGTCATCACGGATTCAGCAGCGATTCGCATGGCCACTGTACAGTTTCGTAATTATTTGAATGATATCAATCAACTCAGCAATCGAAATCGTTTTTATTCCTTATTCGCTAGAACTTTTTTACCATTTATGAATATTGTTAAAGTAGAATATGCTCCGGGAACGGATCCATTAAGACTAGCATTCCCTCTTGATGATTTTGATCAGGATGGAGCTCCTAATATCATTGATTCCTTTCCTTATGATCCAACCAATAACAATGATACGATCGCTCCACAGATTGTTTCTGGAACTCCTAATACAAATGTTCTCCCTTTACAACCTGGAAATCTTTTTACCGTTACTTTCAATGAGCCAGTAAACGAATTGACGGTCATTCATTCTGGCTTTATCTCTAGAGATCAAAATCTCTATGTTCCATTAAGATTTGTGTCGATTTCCTTAGACAGAAAAATTGTTACCTATAAAAACGAATTCACCCTCGACTCTGATGCAAACTATGCTTTGTATGTAAACGGAGTTACCGATGAAATTGGTAATTTGGAAAATGGATACCGATTAGTAACATCCTTCCATACTGTGGATATCATTTCACCAATGGTAACTTCTATTGAACCAGAGGGACAAGATGTAAACCCCAACATCACCGAGTTTAAAATTCATTTTAGTGAGCCGATGGATCCAGCTACGATAAAAGGATTTGGGTTAGTTGGTTATGGTGATCCTGAAATCATCTTCTCCTCTCTAAGTCCAGACCAAAAAACAGCAAATTTTACCTTCAATCCTTCTAAACCATTACGGAGTGATTCCGCATATCTCTTGGTTTCTTCTTCAGAGGCAAAGGATACGTCTGGCAATTTGTTAGCTGTGTTAACCAAACAGTTCTTTTTGATTACAGAAGATACCGAAGCACCTTACATCCGTTTGATCCTTCCTGAAGGCGAAAGAGTGGATCCAACAGTTACTAGTTTTCGCGTGGATTTTAGTGAAGCATTGAATAGTTCTAGTATACAGAATAAGTTTATTTTAAGGGCCAAACAGTCAGGTTCTTTAATAGCGATTAATTCTGTTGATTACGATAATGCAAACCTTCGAGTGAATGTACATTTTCCAGCAAACTCACTCGTTGAAAAAACCGAATACGAACTAGAAATTCTACCTGGCATTCAGGATCGTTTCGGAAATGCGATGACAACAGGAAAACTTCATCCATTTAGAACCACTGATGTCACTCCTCCACTAGTAACTTCAGTTTCTCCCGATCATGAGAGAGATGTTTTTTACTTCAGCGGCATTAACATAAAAGTTAAGTTTAGTGATGTCATGGATAGAAACTCTCTAGAATTCAATTCCCTTCGTTTGGAAAATCTTTCTGATGGAGGTTCTCAATACGTAAATTTGACATCTTACGATCCTGTAATCGGCGAGGCCATTTACCACTTGAATCCAGATCAAGTATTGAGTGATAAGGAATACGAGTATACAATACCTTCAGGGATACGTAATATTGATGGAATTGCATCCGTCACGACTGCCGCTTCTCGTTTCTTTACGACTGCCGATAGGTTGACTCCTTCTTTACCAAGAATTAACAACGTGAATCTTGTGAATTGCCCGAATAATGCTAAGGTAAATCTTAACTTTTCAAGGTTAATGGATTTTGATAATGTTAATTCTAACCCGCCAGCTTACTTAAAACTCAATTTAAGGATTCCTGAACTCTACAAGTATGACCGACAGACAAGCGCTATCTGTAGTTGGAGAACGGTAGAACGTAGAATTGAGAACCCTGATTTTAGGAATTGTTTGAATCTTTCAGCCGTCATTCCTTATGGGTATCTATGCATTTTAATTCCTCAGCAAATTTCGGTTTATGATTCTGTTCCCGTGTATTGCACTGTTCCTGATGTTGCGTTGACTTACACAAACAAAGATATTCGTATCCAATTTGACAAGGGAGCGTTGAACAGAAAGGCTGCCGTTTACAAATACAATGCAAACCTCAAGAAAGCGGTATTTGACACTCAGTGGACTAATGCTTCTGTCCAAGATGGAAAGATTGTGACCTCCACTAGTTTTTATTGTCCAAACTATGGTGGGCCTTTGAACATTACTCGTTGTGATTACTCTCCAAGTGCAGTGTATCAAATGGAAGTTTCTGATCCTTGGTCAGTAAGAGGAAAATTTTTCGATGTCGATAACCAGGAGCTCATTTTCAGTGACAACCTGACCATTCGTACAAACCAAAAGTTGTTAAATCCAATATCAGATGAGTGCGTGGAGTAAAACATATGAAAATTAAAATCACTTTACTAGTATCCATATTTTCTTTACTTGCGGCCTCTTGCGGCCCAACTAAAAAGAATGATCTTTCTGAAGAATTGTTTCTTGGTTTGTTTCTTTTATCTCAAAAGAATATAGTCTTTAGGATTGTGGATTCGACCAACTCTCAAACCGCAGTAAAAAATTCTAAGGCAAGTGGTAGTAATCCACTCCCTGCTCGCTTTCTAAATGATGGAAAATTAAATCATTCGGTTGGATGTAAAAAAGCCAGATTGAATGTTTATTCCATTTTGTTATGGGAAAAAGGATCCGTACCCCCCGGAAATGAACGTATTTCCAACGCCTCTGCTCTCGTTTATGATGGAGATTGGATGGATAACCAAAACGGTGGGCGAATGAAAGTCAGTTATCCATTCGATTCTGGAAAAACTTTTTACGGAGTAAGTGGATCTGGTAATGTTGATCCGTTTGCCTGGAAAGACGGAAAGTATAATCGCATTGGACTCAGAATTGGAGCCATTAAATGTGAGTTAGATGATTCTAAGTTGGAAAATCCTCATAATAAATATATATCCTATACTATGTGGAATGAATCCGAAACTGGAAAATCAGATCCGCAGTATGGCAAACGAAATTTATTAAACGCATACCCATTTGATAATAGCATAGAAAAAGTAAATTCCATTGATTATTTTATCTCTGAAACAACTGGATATCTAAGTTTAAAAGATCATGCTGTTTATTCTCCACGGATTCATAAAAATTCAGGAACAAAAGCTGCAGAACTAGCAGACCCTAATGCTAATCCTTTTTGGGGTTTATTAACGGCACCCTTTACCGATCGTTTGGATTTTGAATACTTATATGATGAATATACGATGGATCGTTATAATGAAGATGGTCTGATCGTTTTAGATTTACCTGAGGGGAACAGAGAAAGTTTAATTTTGGATATGTATGCAACGAACAACTTTGTATACCAGACCGAATCTGGCTTAACTTCTGCAAAGTTTTCACCGATTGACTTTATCAAATTTGATCACAAAGAAAATGATTTTCAAACCTACCATCTAAACGCTGATTTTATCGCAACAAACGGTGAGTATTTGGACTCCTGGACACTTCCATCACCAGGACCTAATCAACCGAATCCTACTGGTGGAAGACATATTGGGTATTTTTTACCGAAATTTGGAATTAGTAAGGAATGATCACGAAAAACAGTTTCCTTCTTGGAGCCATAATGATTCCTTCTGAATCATTATGGTATTTAGAAATCAGAATTTAAAAAAGTTAATTTTTGCTTTTTCCTTCGCAGGTTCTTTTTTTGTTTCCTGCACTTCTCTTGGAATCCCATTAGAATCGAAACGTCATCTTCCTGTCAGCTTGCAGAGTGGTTGTGAGATAAGGTCGGAAGAACGTACTTATCGTGTATTGTTTTTATTACCTATTTATTCACATGGTTTGGATACGAATTCTAAAAGTAATTTAAACCAGACGAATCTATTTGTATTGGAATCTAAATCTTATGCAAAACCTTGGGATATTGTTTTTACAGCTTTGGGTTTTTTGCTTTCTTTTAACTCTTCGACCGAAATCAAAGTCTATTGTCCCCAATCGGTGGTATTTGAATTTTTAAAAAATGAACCATTAGCGGATGTTTCGAATTCCAAATTAGCACACTGGAAAGCTGAAGGTCAAACATCTCCCCTACAAATGGTATACTTCATCCCTGATGATTATCAGATTACAGAAGAGTCTAAAACTAAGTTGACCACTTTAGCTCGCGAGATTTTAAAATCAGAGGAGCCATATAAAGTAATACTCGTAGGAAAATCGCATACAACGGGTGATTTAGCTTATCAAGTTCGCCTTGTGAAACGTCGTTTTGATGAAGTGAGACAAGTTTTAAATAAAGAGTCGATTGATGAAAAAAGAATCCGAACATTCATTTCTGATAGAGATCTACCAAGTTCCGTTAAAGAAAATACTAGTGATTCCCAGTCTTTAATTCAGATTTTTTTGATTAAAGAATGATCTCCTTATGCTGAGTATCATTGTTCCCACAGACAGCGGAGAAGGTTCACTGTTTCAGAATTCTCTCAATGGATATTGGGATCATCCTTTAGTTGAAATCATTCTAATCTCTACTAAAGAAGCCTTCACTAGGGCGGAAAGATTAAATATTGGGTTTCATAGATCCAAAGGTGAGGTGATTCTTTTTCATCATCCGCGAACACTACTTCCCAAAGAAGCAATTGACCACCTAATCCAATTAAGTTGTAAAGTAGATCAGGAAAGAGTTTGGGGTGGATTCTATCATCAGTTTGACCAACACCATTTTCTGTTACGTTTTATTTCTTGGTATTCAAATTATATTCGTACAAAGTGTAAGGGAATTGTTTATCTTGATCATTGTGTTTTTTTCGATCGAAGGCTCTGGAAGTCGGATCTGAGCCTTGAGTCGATCTTTGAAGATACAGAACTAAGTTTGAAATTCAGAAAAATTTTATGGCCAGTTTTGTTATCTTACCCAGCCATAACTTCTGCCCATCGCTTTCTGAAAAATGGAATCCTCAAACAGTCAGTACTTAACTTATTATTAAAGTTTGGATATTTTCTCCATTTGCCATCGTCACTTCTTTTTACTTTGTACCAAAGGTAAAAACTATTCTACAAAGGTAGAATTTAAATCTGTCACCGATTCTAAGGAATTCGTGGCTGTGAATAGTTGAAGTCCGTATGTTCCTGCCACTGTAAAAGTGAGAGTCACTCTATTTGCTGTTCGAACTTCGTTATAGATTGTAGATGAGCTGGGAGTACCGCTCACAGGACAGGTGATTCTTTTATTGAAATGAAACATGTTGAATATATATCCTGAACCTGAATTCAAGGAAGTAGTCGTTGAGTTTATTGTTAAAACTGAACCTATCTTAGCAGTTACGTTCATATAAATAATGCCTGTTGTCGGCCTAAAATTAACTGGTCCGTTATTGATTTCGTAAATAGAATATCCATTACATACACCTTCTGAGGAACTACTGCTTGTTGATAGTTTAGGTAATACTAATAAAGCCAAAATTTCTTTGTTTTGGTCGGAATCTTTTGGGGAACAGGAAAGAAAAACGGAGAACATACTCGTTATTAAAAAAGTGTATTTGTTAATTAAAATATTCATAAGTTTATATGTTATTAATTATCGGAAATTACCGCATAACAGTCAAACAAATAAAACCTAACGGAGCGTTTTGTTGGAAATAGCTTTTAGAAGTTTATATTTATAAAAATTCCAGGTTTTTGATTAGGGAAAACCATTAGGTAAATGGGTCTGGAATTCAATGTAAATTCCTGAAATACGAGCCTTTTTTGAATCTTTTTTTGAACCGGAAACTGTGAATTACTAGTGCGGAAATCGATAAAAATACAATTTTTGTTCAATGAAAACAGCATTTTTACAATATAATGGACTTGTTTTGTTGATTTGCGGATACGAAAATTGATCTTCTAGAAACCATTTAAAACCATTCTACGTGAAAAGGATTCATCTAAATATGAAACGATCGTTACCTATTCTTATTTTTTGTTTTAACTTTGGTTTGTTTGCAGAGACAAAAACCATTTATGAAATTTGCCAACCCGAAATCGCAACATATTGTCAGGGAGTGAAACCTACAAAAGCCAGAATTTTACAATGTTTGAAGGAAAAAGGAAAAAATTTATCCGATGTTTGTGAAGCAGGCCAGAGTGCTCTTTCTGATACAATGAAGACTAAGTCCCAAGGTTTTTGCAAAGAAGATGTAAGCGAATATTGTCGTTGGATCATTCCAGGTGGAGGTCGTATTTTAAAATGTCTATTTCAAAATGAGGCATCAATCTCAAATCAGTGCAAAACTGTTTTAAACGAAGTATGACAAGCGTTAGGGATCTGGAGGGTTTAGTCTGCCTTTAGGCAGACGGGAGCGTGAGCGGACCCCGTAGGAGCCCGGCCCATTAGTCGAATAGAGAATCATCTTACGTTTGATTGGGAACGCCAAACTAATAATAGATGGTTTTTAGGATTTTAGAGATGGAAATCTCCATTGGCTTCTGGTTGATACTTGATGTTTGTAATTTGGAATTGGTTTTCTCCGCCTGGAACTTTCCATTGGATGACATCACCAGTTTTATAACCTAAAACTGCTGTTCCAATGGGTGCCAGTACGGAGATTTTGTTTTCTTCGGTATTTGCATCTTCAGGGAATACCAATCGAAATTCTTTAAATTCCAATTCTTCCAAGTTTTTAACTTCAATGACTGAATTCATTGTAACATAGTTAGGTGGAATGGAGTGAGAGTCTACTTTTTGGGCTCTTTCCATTTCTCCTAAAAGATCTTTTAGATTGTTGTTTGTTATGTTTCTCTTTTTATAATCCAAAACTAAAGATTGTAATCGATTATAGTCAAAATGAGTCATATAGATTTTGTTCTTAGTATTCATATTCATACTCCAATAAATTTTAAGCAAAAACTTTAGACTATAAATAAGATGCTTTTGTTGTCAAGGAAGATTGTTTGTCATTTGTTTCCATTGGAAACCGTCCGTTCTGAATTTAAGATTCAAAAAATACATTGAAAAAACATATGTTAAACGTAGTTTTAGTAAAATTTATAAAAAGGTGTATATGAAACTAAGTATTTCGATTTTTCTTGTTTTGTTTTTTTTGATCAATTGTGCAAGCGATACAGTTTTAATTAAGAATATTAAGTCAGGAGATGTTACTCAAGCATCTGCGTCGATTGAAAACAATTCACCTGAGTGGGACAAAGAAGGCAAATTTGGATTAACTCCTTTGCATTATGCTGCTGAATATGGGCATTTGGATTTGGTTAAAAAACTAATCGAGAAGGGTGCCGATGTGAATGCCGAGTCAGGAACTTTTTCCGAATTTGGAGCAAAAGAAGGTTATCAAACTCCCTTACATTTGGCGGTTAAGTATGGTCATATAGAAGTTGCAAAGTATTTGATTTCTAAAGGTGCCGATATCAATGCAAGGACTTATCGACATTATACAATCATGACTATCGCTTGGAAAAAAGGTTTGTTTTCTAATAATTCGTCAGCACGAGGAATCGAAGAAAAAGAAAAAGCCAAACAAGTCATTGAGTTTGTATCTTCTTTGAATAGTAAGTTAGATTATTCGAATGAACCATTGGCCGCAGAAATCATAAGTTATTATCCTGTTTATTTTCAATCTATCGATTTGTTTCAATCCTATATGGATAGGAATCTAAATTTGAATTGTTGTAACCGAGTGCAAGCTCCTATGTTAGGATTTTATAATTTAAATTCTAAAGATGAAAAAGTAAGAAAATTATCTTTGGAAATTTTGAAAGAAATATTGAAGAAAGATATTGATTTGGGAATTTTACATCACAAAATCCAAACTACAAATCGAACTGCATTTCAAAGAATTTTCAGTTACGACAACCCCGAAGCGAAAGAGGCTCAGAAATTATTATTAGAAAAATTTCCTGACATTCAAAAACCGGAATTTGCTTTAAAAAAAGCAGGAAGAGAGGCTTTTTATACGTTTGCGGATCTTTTATTTTTTTGGTGGTTTAATTTAATCTTTTAAAAATATATCCAGGCTTGGTGCCGACTGGGTCTGGAAATTTTCTTTTTCTTATGAATTTGTAATTTACAATATTTTCGCCCGTCTTAATTGTTGCTATAGCAACATATGTTAGATTCATTTGATTTAGAAAATTCCTATGCATATTTGATTTATAGGACGGTTCGTTCGTTACGTCGCCAATTTATGCGTTTGGCAACGGCGAATGGACTTGAACTTTTTCCGGAACAGTGGTTTGTTCTAGTTCGTTTGATGAAACAACCTGGTTGTAGCCAATCGGATTTGGGTCGGGATTTTGATGATAGACCTTCCATGGCAAGAGCCCTTCGGAATATGGAAGAAAAGGGTTGGATCAAAATCCAAGCGAATCTGGAAGATCGCAGAAAAAATCAAGTGTATCCAACCAAAAAAGGTTCCGAGATTTATCAGTTGATGGCTTCTGTTGTGACGGAGGAAAGAAAACGAATGTTTAAAAAACTATCAACCCAAGATTTTAAAACTTTCAAACGGATTATTGATCAAATTTATGAAGAATCGATGGATTGATTTTTTTTGAATGATTGTTGCTATAGCAACAATATGAAATTTTTATAAATTATAAAATCTTAAGACTTTCGTGATTTTAGGGGGAAATATGATCACAAACCAATTACAAACAGAGACAAATGAGGATTCTTTAAGAAAAGAATTTCTTATGATGATGAAGAATATCGATGAAGGTAAGGCTTCTGCAGTAGAACCAAAATTTCATGGCGAATATGCAGATAATGTTTATATCAAAGGAAATGATGTATTGTTTAGTTCCAATAAAACCAAATACATTGAGTCATTAAAAGAAGGAAAAATTGGCGGAGTAGAAAGAACGGTGAATATCCATTCCATTGATTTTTTGGACAAGTTTGGGTTTGTGAAAGCTGACTTGGAAAGTAAGGTAATGAAATTCCAATCGATGTATACATTCTACTTGGAAGAGGGTGGATGGAAAATGATAAGAGCAGTCGTGGTCGCGGAAAAAATATAAACAAAATCCAATTTGATCCGAAGGGCTTTCGTTTAGCAAAAAAATCGGACCTGTAAAAACTATCTGAATTCAATCGGGAGCAGAACCGGAGTGAAACTTAATCAATTTCATGACAACTGCCTCCCATTTCTCCGTACAAATACCTACAATTGATTCCAATTCTAAAAAATTAAATTTTGATTTGCCAGGAAACAAAAGAAACCAAATTTGTTTCCTATAGAAACAAAGGATACAAGTTATGTTTCCAAAGCAAATGTTAGACACCCAATTTTCCACTACCACCAATCGGCTTATGGCCTTTGCCTTTGCCCTTCTCACATTTTCAGGTCCAATTTTAGCGAAAGAGCCTGCGAAAGCCAATTCCTTGCGGATGGATGATATTTTGAGGATGGCCTGGGAAAACCAGGTCAGCTTACAAACACTGAAGTTGCAGTTGAAAACCACGAATTACGAGTGGGAAAAGGCGAATGGAGCCTATGCCTGGACCGCTGAAGCGAAGGGGACTGCCAAAAACACAACCAACTTCAACTTACCACAGTATGCCATCCAAGGAACAAGGATTACGGATAACAGCTTACAGGCGGGGATTAATAAAAAGTTTAATACGGGGACATCGCTTGGAATCGCAGTCATCGACAACCGATTTGAAACTAACGCTGGTAAAACACAGAGTTCTAGTGGGTTTTCTAGTTTTGCGCAACCATCTTACCATTTTGCGACTGTGGGAATCAATATTAGCCAAGATCTTTTGAAAAACTTTTTTGGTTACCAAGATAAATTAAAATTAGCAAGTGCTAGGCGATCATCCTCGATCCAACGACTGAATACACTTGATTCATTGTCCAAAAGTTTGGTAAACTCGTTAATTGAGTTTTGGAATTTGAGTTTAGCGGAAGAGGTTTTAGAAACAAACACATCTTTACTCGGCAATGCAAAATTGATTCGTGATATCTATTCCAAAAAAGCAAACTTTGGATTTGATACTACTGGTGATATTCACCAATGGAATTCGATCGTACTTTCAGCGAACAGTGCTGTTAAAAATTCCGAATTAGAGAGAAATAAAAACAGACGGGATCTACTTGCTTCATTGGGAAAAGAACCAGATGAGAGTTTTTCTTTTTTACCCGTTTTAAATGAAGAGAAGTTAGAAGTAACTTCCAATTATGAAGAAGAAGTATTAAGTGCACTTGAAAAACGATACGATGTAAGAGCTTCTTTATTACAATTAAAGAATTCCGAAGACAATCTAAAGTCGGCAGATAATGGACTGTTACCCAAATTTTCTGTCGGTGGTACGTATAATTTCAAAAATTATGACCAACAATTTCCTCAAGACTTCTATGGAATCCTTGGTGGACGGTTCAATCAAAACACAGCTGAGTTTAAATTAGAGTATCCATTAGGAAATGAAATTGCAGAAGCCGAATACAAAAAAGCAGAATCGGACAAAAGACAAGCTCAGTTGGAGTGGACAGAAACTCAAAACAAAGTTAGAGCCGACTTATTGTCGAAACGGGAAAACTTATCGGTAAGTTATGAACTTTTTTTAGAAGCAAAGAAAAATAAACAAGAGAGTAAACTCTTTTATGATAAGGCATTGTCTGCCTTTCGCAATGGAAGAGGAACTTCTCTAATTCTAAAAAATGCAATGGATGCATACGTAAGATCTCAATCCAATCATTCGCAGTCTTTAATTACTTACAATATAGCAATTGTTCAATATGAAATTTCTAAAGGAACTTTCTTTGAAAAATATTCATTAGATCCAGAACAACTATCTTTATTAAACACAGAGGAAAACCAATGAATTTAGCGAAATTATCCATACAAAGACCAGTATTCATAGCGTGTACTGTCATTCTAATTGTAGTCGTTGGGCTTGTTAGTTTCGGCAAACTAGGTGTCGAAAACTTTCCCGATATGAATATTCCAACCATTTCAGTTAGTGTTACTTATCCAGGAGCAGCGCCAAACGAAATAGAAACTTTGGTTGCAAAACCAATTGAAGATGAACTCTCCACTATTTCTGGATTAAAAAAAATAAGATCCATTTGTAATGAAGGTTCTGCTGTGATTGTTGCTGAATTTACTTCTGAAACGGTCATTAGTTATGCGGAACAACAAATTAGGGATAAGGTTGCTTTTGCTAAGAAAAAAATTCCAGCAGAAGTGGACGAACCTGTCATCAAACGATTGGATCCCGCTGACCAGCCAATTTTGAGTATCTCCATTCAATCTGAATTGGATGATAATGAGTTTTATGACTTTGCTTCTGAAACCATAAAACAAAGATTAATCTCTGTTTCGAATGTAGGTTCCATCGATATTATTGGTGGCCGAAAAAAAGAAATTTGGGTAGAACTTGATCGAAACAAATTAAAATCGCGAAATTTATCTGCATCACAAGTTTCACAAAAAATCGCTGCAGGTGGTGCTAACATTCCTGCTGGAAAAATTCGTGGTGAACAATCCGATTTATCGTTTCGAACCATCAATGAGTATCGAAGTTTTGATGAAATTCGAAATGTTCCCATTAGTTTTATGAACAATGAGATTCCCGTTCAGTTGTCCGATGTAGCTCGAGTGGTGGAAGCTTCTGAAGAAGTAACCTCTCTTGCTTATTGGAATGGAAAACCTGCGTTGTTTTTATTAGTTTATAAACAATCCGGATCTAACTCTGTTCAAGTGGCTGAGTCGGTAAAAAAGAAAGTATCAGATTTACAAAAGGAATTTCCGAATGTTACTTTTGATTATTATAATGATTCTTCTAAAGTAGTAAAAGATAATGTTTGGGACGTAGAGGAATCAATTTATATTGGGATAGCACTGACCATTATAGTTGTTTTGTTTTTTTTGGGGAGTGTACGTTCTACATTAATCACTGGTCTTGCTCTTCCTACATCTTTGTTAGGCTCTTTTATTCTTATGAACCTCGCTGGATTTACGATCAATCAAATGACATTACTCGCCATGTCTCTCGCGGTAGGATTACTCATTGATGATGCCATTGTTGTAAGAGAAAATATTCATAGACATAAGGAAATGGGTAAAGATAGCAAACAAGCAGCCTTAGATGGAACAAAAGAGGTAACTCTTGCGGTTCTTGCCACGACGTTTGCCATTCTTGCCGTTTTTGGTCCTATTGCATTTATTGATGGAGTGATTGGACAAATTTTACGTCCCTTTGGGCTCACTGTTTGTTTTGCCTTGTTAATTTCATTATATGATGCCTTGACCATTGCTCCAATGATGTCTGCATACTTTGGTGGCGAACACGATCCCAACAAAGTACCAGGTAGAATTGAAAAAATTCTTTCTGTTCCCCTTCGTGCCTTTGATAAGTTTCAAGATAAACTTACCAATGTATATGTAAAAACATTGGAAGTTTCAACAAAACATCCATTATTCGTTTTGGCTATTGCTGTGTTTATATTTGTCAGTAGTATATTTATATCAAAAACTTTAAAATCTGAGTTCATTCCTACTCAAGATTTGGGTCAGTTTACTGTTACTTTTGAATTGCCACCTGGTGCCAGTGTCGATGCCACAAAAGAGCTAAACGAAAAGGTAAGTAATCTCCTTCGATCCCAAAAAGAGGTGTATTTAACTGCTGGTTATGTGAAACAAAATAAAATTGATATTTATGTGGAACTTGTTTCTTCAAAACAAAGAAAATTAAACACTCCACAATTTAAAGAATACACTAGAAAAGAACTCGTTCCTTATTCGTATGCAAAACCTATTGTAAAAAACTTTGACGCGATTGGTGGAGGGCAAAGATCTTTTTCCTTTGTCATTACCGGAAATGATGCAGAGAAAGTTGAATCTTATAGCAAATTAGTTTTTGAAAAAATTAAAAAAATTCCAGACCTAACTGATCCAGACATTAGTTTGCGTGAAGGAGCTCCTGAGTTTAAAATTGTTCCCAAAGGTGATCAAATTGTAAAACTAGGAGTGAATCCTCAATCTTTGGGTAAGGAACTTAGAACTATTGTAGAAGGTGATACTTCCGCAGTATTCCGAGAAAAGAATCTTGAATATGATATTCGTGTTCGTATGTTAGATGATCAAAGGAACATTGAAAAGAATTTTAGCCAAGTGGTGGTTCCGAATATCAACGGTTATTTGGTGCCTCTTTCGCTTGTGACTTCCGGTGTTTCCACTACAGGACCTGCCACTATCCAAAGACAAAACAGAAGTCGTTCGGTGGAAATATCTGCTGATACAAATCCTAATGGGAGAGGTTCTGGATATGCAATGACAGAACTGCAAAGGATTCTGAAAGAAGACTTACCTTTGCCTGAGGGGATTAAAGTTTCTTACAGTGGGCAAACAGAGAATCTAGAATCGACAGGAAAAAACATGGCCATTGCTCTTGGATTGGGAGTTGTGTTTATTTATCTGGTGCTTGCATCCTTATATGAAAGTTTTATCATTCCTATTTCGATACTTGTGGTGATTCCATTGGCGATGACGGGGGCATTTTGGGGATTGTTTCTAACAGGAAAGGCTATGGATATTTTTGCCAACATTGGAATGATTTTACTTTTTGGATTGGCTACCAAAAATTCGATTCTTCTCATTGATTTTGCAAAAGACCTACAAAATACTGGAGTGGATACTAGGACTGCACTCATTGAAGCAGGCAGGGCAAGACTCCGGCCTATTCTTATGACATCTATTGCACTCATTGCAGGTATGTTACCGGTTGCCATTGGTTTAAATGAAGCATCCAAACAGAGAACCAGTATGGGTGTAACAGTCATTGGAGGATTAATTTCTTCTACCATTTTGACGTTATATGTGATTCCTGCTGTTTATCAGTACATTACACGTTTGATTGATTCGATGAGTAAAAAAAAGAAGTGAGGGTTTTGAATTGGATCCTGTTCAAGTTAGAATATTAGAAAAAGCTGAAGAACTATTCTCAAAGTATGGATATTCCAAAACAAAAATGGAAGAAATTGCAAGTTCTTTGAAAATCAGCCGTAAAACTTTGTATAAATACTATTCCAATAAACAAGACCTGATGGAATTTTTTATGGAGTATCGACAAAACGAGATTCAAAAGGTCATTCAACAAATAGCTGATGATGAATCATTAACAGCAGTACAGAAGTTTTCAAAGTTACATCAATCGTTAATAGAGGATTCTCCTTACGTAATGAATGATTCGTTTATTAGAGAAGTATCTGAAATGTTTCCTCAGCAGGTGGAACGATTTAAAAAAAGGAGAGAAAAGGAGATCCCTGAATCTATCGGCAAAATATTTCAGATGGCCAAAATGAAAGGCGAACTTCGGGAGGGTTATATGCCCGAAGTTGCGGTACATCTTTTTCTTTCTTCCATTGAAATGATCCTCAGCAATAAGAACTCAATCACCATTCCTTTGAATATACATGAGTTCCAAGCAGAAGTAGTGAATGTTATTTTTTATGGAGTGCTGAAGAGATAGAAAGAATCTCTTTATATCGAAAACAACTTTCAATGTGGTCGTTGACAAGGCCACATGCTTGCATATGTGCATAGATTACTGTGCTTCCGACAAATTTAAAACCGCGTTTGATTAAATCCTTACTCAAAAGATCTGATTCTTTAGTTGTGGCGGGAACTTCTCTTAGGTTTTTCCATTTGTTTTGAATCGGTTTGTAATTTACAAAACTCCAAATGTATAAATCAAAAGACCCAAATTCTTTTTGAATTTCTAAAAATCGTTTCGCATTATTCACCGCTGCAAATACCTTGAGCCGATTCCGTATGATCGATGGATCTAAAAGAATTTTTTCTAATTTTGTATCAGTAAACTTTGCAACTTTGGCCGGATCAAAGTTTGCAAATACCTTTTTGTAACCTTCACGTTTTTTAAGGATTGTCGACCAACTGAGTCCTGCTTGCGCTCCTTCGAGAATCAAAAATTCAAAATGGGTTTTGTCGTCGTGAACGGGCACTCCCCATTCTTCATCATGGTACTTTATGTATTGATCAAATTTCAAACACCAGGAGCAACGTTCTGATTCTATTTGTTTCATATCTCAACATAACTTAGGAATTGTACGAAAATTAGTCAATGCGAATGTAAGGGTGAGGAATCTAAGAAAAATAAATGTTATTGGTTCGTTACGATTCGAAATGAAGTAAAAAATTTATTGCCTTTTGTTTTCTATGTTTGGTATACTTACCCTCTATCAAATTTTGAAGATTAAGGAGCAGGTATGAATCGAACATTCATTCTAAAATTTTTATTGGTTTTTGTTTTTTCTCTTTCTCCTATATTTGCAGAAGAATGTGAAGAAAACGATCTTGCTTGTCAAATGCAAGGCAAAGTAGAAACCGCTGAAAATGAACCAGCATTAAACCCTGATAAGGTGGAAGATAAGGTTCATAAACTATGTACAAAAAAACCAGATAGCAATAAGTGTTTGAAAAATCCTGACTGTTATTGGGATTCTACAGTAAAGGGTGGGAAGTGTAAGGGAAAAGGCCATCCATAGGAATAATTGGAAAAGAGAATTTCTTTAAACGGAAATTCTCTTTTTTACCGAACTAGATGGCTTTTTTGGTTTCTTTTTGTTTTGATCTAACCCAATTAAAAATTCTTCAATGGCACGATCTCTTTCATTCAGTTTGTCAAAAAGGATTCCATAATGATTTGTTTTAACTTCTTTCCCACTAGAGTTGGGAATTTTTTTCAACATAAAATCAAAGGATTCTTTTGGTAATAAGTCATCATTGGGAAACAAATTCATTTCAGTAGCACGAAGGATGAGCGTAGGGGTTTGAATTTTTTCAAAGGCCAAAGTACTGTTTTCTTTCATTTTCGAAAGAACATGTTTTGGATGTTGGATTAAGTATTTTAGTATATTTGGAAAGTGCATTGATCCTCCCATTTCTTTTAGTTCCTCTTCCATAACAAACCCAGGCATATGACAAACATAACCGTTTGTGGTTTTGTTTAGCTCTAATCTGAAATATTCTTCAATTTCTTTGGACCATTTGGGCACAAGGGGAGAGTTCTGAATTAGGTTTAGATATTCGGCCACAGATGAAAAAGTAACATCCAGTCTTTCGAAAGATTGTTTCAACACTTTTAAAACTTGAAAACGTTTGGAAAGAGAAAGTAAACCTCCTCCGTCCATAAGAATCATTCCTTGAACCTCATTTGGATAAAGAATCAGATAACGAAGAGCGATCATACAACCAAAGGAATGACCAAAAAAAATAGGATTTTTGATTTTGTAATGAGTAAGGATACTTCTTAAGTCTTCGATATGGTTTTGAAATCCGTATCCAGAGTTTGGTTTGTCTGATTTTCCTCGTCCACGTAAATCATAAGAAATAACCTTATATCCCAAATGATTCAAATGTTCTGCCAAAGGTTTCATTGAATATAAATTTCCTGACAGTCCATGCAGACAAATGATGGTTTGTTTTTTCCCCGGCCAAATTCCTAAGTTGATTGTGATTCCATTTGGTTTAATGGACTCTTCTATAAATTTTATGGCTTTTGTTTTTGTGGCCGTTCGACTCATAGAATAAAGTGGAAATGAATCTAATTCATTCGTAAATTAATTTTGCAGAAATTGTTTTTTAAATTTTTGTAAACAGATTTATTTAAACTTTTACTTCCGACCTGAATTCTTCTTTCGTAATCAAATTGTAATATAAATCAAATAAATATAATTTCTCCAATTCCATTCCATTTGAAATTATGAATTCTGTCGGTTCCGAGTTCAACGGTTCCGTCTTTTTTAGCGAAACAATTAATGTTTGTAGGTTAACCATAAATGCTTAGAGGAATGAAACGTCTCAATCGATATGAAAACAGAATTTTAAAGATTGTAAAGTTAGGTGGTAAGTTAGTTCGATTTAAACAGTTTGGATTTTCTACAAAAACTAAGGAAGGATTTCGTTTCCCCATTTATGTATTAGAAATTGGAAAAGAAAAAGCAATCAAACGAAATGTTGCCGGTCTTGTGGCTGGTGTACATGGACTAGAAACTATAGGCATTCGAGTTTTGTTGGATTTTCTGGACGACCTTTTGTCGCGAAAAACTTCAGAATTGTACAGAGAAATTAAAGACGGAGAGTTAGCAATTGTTTGTATTCCTATCTTAAATCCTGGTGGAGTTGCTATGAAACGTAGATCCAATCCCGTCGGAGTTGACTTGATGCGGAACTCTGGAATAGAAGCAGTCAAGGCTCCTTTCTTTTTTGGGGGTCATAAAATTTCAAATGTGTTTCCTTATTATAGAGGGAACGTTCTGCAAGCGGAATCTAAAGTTTTAGATAGATTTTACAATGAGTATTTTATCCCAGCAGAAAACACTATGATACCCGTAATTGATATTCATTCAGGTTTTGGGGCAGTGGACCATGTTTGGTGGCCATATGCAGGAACACACGAACAGTGTGTTGATGAAACATTATTTCAAAAAATTGCAAATCACCTAACAACAAAGTTTAATCATATTTTGTATCGTTTTGGGCCACAAAGTGAAACTTATACAACTCATGGTGATCTTTGGGATAGATTGTATAACGAATATCAAAAAACAAAAAGCCAAACAAATTCTAATTTATCTAGATTTTTACCTTTAACCTTGGAGATCGGAACATGGTCAGACATTCAGTTGGATCCATGGAAGGTTTTTCGTAAACGTGGAATTTTTAATCCTGCTCGCGAAGCTAAACAAGAATCAATCATTAGTCATAGAAAATTTATAACAGATGTTTTACGATTAGCGAAAATGAATCCAATCGATTTGGTTTAACAATGTATTCATATATTGAGGAAAGGATTTATTGAAGTCCCCTTCCTAAAAATTTTCCTTTGCCTAATAAATACTGAATAGCACGTGTAACATTTTCTTCTTTTGTTTTTTCGGATTTTAATCCAGAGATATATCTCATAATTTCATTTTGAAGAGAAGGACTTAAGTTATCAAAGTTCGTTTTTGCTGTTTTGTTTTGGTTTAATGCTTTTTTTAGTTCTAAAGAAATTGGATGGATTTTTTCTTCAGGATTGAACCTGATTTCAAATTTTGCTTTGTCTCCAACCTCTTTTTTAGCTTTTACACGCATTGGGGTGTTGAGATATAAACGCCAATGTCCATTATATTTAACAAGTGTTTGTGTGAATTCGAAACCTTCAATTTTAAGATAAACCCTGATTTTACCTTTATCCGTTCCTGCTTGTTGCATTAATGATCGTAAAACGGGGTTTGGTAAAAATACGAATGGATTGATTCCTATGATTTCAATTTGAGCAGAAAAAGGTAGGTAGGGGAAATTATCCATTCCTTTTTTGTATAAAATAGACTCAAGTCTAATCAATCAAATTTTAGTTTTGGTAGATCGTTTCTTCGACACTCGGCGGACTTTATGTTCCCTTTTTTTGTAAATTATCACTTTACCATAAACAAAACCCTGTTATACTTTGTCCTCTGGGAAATTTCTTAAATTAGCTGGTTCGGTGAGACATGTATCAAGTAAGTGAAGTATTAAATCTTATTTTTGATAGCGTAGGGCTGGTCATTACGTTAAGATTATTTTGGACGGACTTAATTCCGAAATTTCATTTTTTGATCCTGAGTTTTTTTTGCGTTTGGCTTAGTAATATTTTTACCGTTGTAGAGGGATTTTATTTTCCTGATTTTTTTAATATTCTAGAGCATTCGTTCTACTTTATTTCATCTCTTCTATTTTTGGTAAGTTTGAAAAAAGAAATTTTGGTATCTTAACTTAATTATGAATTTTGTGGTAATACTTAATTTATTGTCTTTAATCACCTATTTGGTTGCAGTAATTATCATTTTAAAAACTTTATTCCAAAAACCAACATACCGCGGCGAAGGTATTTTTGTTCTAATCCTTGCGATCATTCCCTGTTATGTAAGTATTTCTAATCTATTTGAACATGGATATGCAATAGATTATTTTGATGATTATGAAGGTTTTTTTAAAGATCTTTATGCAATGTTTTTATTGATTTTTTTATATGTTCATTCGGTAAAAAAAGAACAATCAAAAAGAATCGAACATGAAAGACAAATTAAATCCGATTTACAATTGAAATCAAAATTGCTTACGGAAATTCACCATCGTGTGAATAACAACTTACAAATTGTTTCTGGGCTTTTGGCGATGCAAGCGGAGTCGGAGAATGATATAAAACTAACTACCTCATTGGGTTTGATACAAAATAGAATTATGGCAATTGCTTCTGTTCATAAAATTATATATGGATCGCCAAATCTATTGTTTGTGGATCTAAATTTAATTTTTAACTCTATTTTAACTAATCTCAAAATTATGTATGTGACTGATAAAAATAACATCGAACTGATTGAAAGTATTGAAGAGGGTTTGGAAATGGATTTGGATCGGGCTATTCCGATGGGACTAATTTTGAATGAACTTGTATCCAATTCCTTTCGCCATGCTTTTTTGAACCGTAATCACGGAAAAATAGAAGTGAATTTGAGCCAATTGCAGAATAATTTTGTTTTTGTCATCAAAGACAATGGACTTGGAATGGAAGACGTACTTTCTGATGGAAAAGGTATTGGGCTTACCCTTGTTAAGAACTTAGTCAAACAGTTACGCGGAACCATCATAATCGAAAAAAAGAATGGAACAGTTTTTGAAATTCGATTCCCAACTTTAAATCAAAACCCTATCCAAATTTAATTTTCATTGGTGGATGGTAATCTCTGTTATGGGACATTGATTTTTCCGGATAGGTAACTATCTCTAAAACCATCAGGTCCATCTAATACAAGAAAAGACGATAAAACCACACATGATTGGTTATAAGTAGTTACATCGAAACTTCGAATCTCTGTTTCATACTCTCCTGCGGCAATGGGAGAAAAAAATTCAACCCAGGACCAGTTGGTAGGACCAACTCCTCCACTTGGCGTGGTGCTTGTAGTATCTAATGATAAGTATTCTTCCGTTGTTGATACTATGTTTGTTTTTGCAGTAAATTGCATTTGGTTGCCTATTAAATCAACCATCAAACAATGCGTAGAACAATTTCCTATTGTGGCCGGTGCATTGACACTGCCTGCACATGGAGAAGGCGGTGGTGGCGGTGGAACAGTGTCGATAATTCGATGCCCTTTTGCATTATCGTTGGAAGCCACTACTATGATTTTATAAGATGCATTTAGTTCAGGAGTTAGGAATAAAAAGTAATTTAATGAATCATTGTATGATGCCACAGAAATATAGTTAACCACATTAAAATTGTCTGGTGCCATTGCGATGACACTTGGTCTTCCTATATAAGCATTTAATCTAGTAAAGTTGGATAGATCGGAACCAGCTTCAAATTTTACACGAATTACTTGGTATTCCGTGCCACCAATAAGTGACCTATTGTTTTCATAACTGATTTGGGGTAGAGTTACAGAGTTTGGAGGGATTGAAGGAGGGTTTGGTGGTGTGGTTGTTACTTCCTTTAATGAAATAATTTTTCCTTCTTTTTTAAGAGTTAAAAAAACTTTGAATCTTTTCGTAAAATCTGAATTGGAAAACACAATAGAATTTGTTTGGAATAAATCTTCCTTTTGACTGATTTGCCCGGAAATTTTGTTAGTTGAAACATTATAGGAAATTTCATTGGGATTCCCAAAAAATGCCTCTACTGTTTCTGAGTTTTCTTTTGGACTTTTTAATTTGTACTCAATCAGGATATCTTGAAATTGAAAAGTTCCATCCTTTCTATAGAAGGTTGTTACTTGGATGGATTGGAATTTGTCTTCGAGAGGTGAGGTCTGTTCGTTACCTAGGGTACCGAAAAATAGGAGTACCGGTGATAGGTCATTTTTGGCAGACGGTTGATTACACGAAACTGTCTGTAATAGAACAAATAAAACAATCGAAGAATAGAATGAGCGCATCTAATTATTTTAACAATCAGTGGAAATATTTTATTCACAAAAAGGAATTCTTTTTTGATTTTCCTTGGTTGGTTTTTTATTTCAAACATTCGAATATATGGAAGTACATTTGATGTCGTAAAAATCTGGATGGAATCTAATTGATTCATAAATTACACTACAGTTGTATTTGATAATGTACAAATTGTACTTTTTTTTAGAGGTCTAGGATTTCGCCTAAGTTTTTGACACAATGAGTTGCAGATTCTTTGAAAGGAAATGAACCAGTCGGATCAATGTAAATGGTGTCCACTCCCGCTGCTTTTCCGGCATCCAGATCGTAAACATAATCACCGATCATTACGGTATCCATGGGATCGGCTTTCCATAGATCCATAAGTCGAAAGATTCCTTCCGGGTTTGGTTTGGGCAAAGCCCGTTCCCGGCAAAAAATAAAATCCGGATGGAAATATTCCATTAATTTTGTTGTTTTTAATGTTTCAATAGAGTTTGCAAAACTATTTCTTGTTAGGATTCCTATTTGGTTTTTTTCTGTTTTGATTTTTTGAAGCAATTCAAAACTACCTGGAGATGGAACTGACGTTTTTGCAATTTTTAACTCAATTTTGTTTAATTGACTGTGTTTCTTCTCTGCCTCTTCGTTTGGCAGTTTTGATAAAGAGGTTAGTATATCTATATCTAATGGAATATTTAACTCGCGTTTAATGGCTTGGAAGTCATGATTTGCAATGGTTAAGGTTCCATCCATATCGAAGATCCAATTCTTTTTCCTTTTGAAATAATTCATTGATAGTTTCCTTACAGATCTGCTTCCCAATTTATTCTTCTAAAGAAAATTTTGTTTCCGAAGGAAGTTTCGTAGAAATTGGTTTTGGTTCCAAAGATTTAATTCTGTTTTGAAATGAAAATTCATAAACTGTTGTAGGAAGCACTTATGGAACTTGTCGCTCAGAAATTGGTAAAATCCTTAGAGCATCAAACGGCCTTTCCGATCCCGTCTCCAAGCAGTGGTTATGAATGATCTTTTGAGTAGAATCTTTTGGAATTACTTGATACTGAGACCTGTTCTCAATAATATGGATCTATTCCACATTAGGAGCAGTCTACGTGAAGGCAAAAACTTGGTATCAAATCCATATGGTTCTCGGAATTTTTGGAGCCAGTTTCCTTTTGGTTTTGGGCCTTACGGGATCGCTTCTTGTTTATGGAAAAGAACTGCAGTCGTTTACGGGTAGTCATTCCATTTCCGTAGAGAAAGATCGATTACCCTTGGATGAATTGTACAAACGACTGTTAACTCAAACTCCGGAAGGTTCTGTTGCTGGTTGGTTATTATCTGATTTGAATGACCAAGCGGATCAAATTTGGTTTCATGACTTAGAAATTCCAAGTCGTGAATCTGTTTATTTGCTGAATCCATACAACGGGAATGTCATTGGAAAACTAAAAGACAATCGAAGTGATAGCCTCTATGGATTTTTAATCGTTTTGCATTATAGTCTTTTTCTTGGTGGAGTAGGTTACTTTATCACTGGGTGTTTTGCTTTTATCTACTTACTATTGGTGATTACTGGGATCAAACTCTATAAACGATTTTGGACAAGTTTGATTCGACTTCGTTGGAAAGAAAGTTTACAAATTCTTTTTTCCGACTTGCATAAGTTTGTTGGTATTAATGCAGTTTGGTTCCATTTGATTTTGGCAATCACCGGTGGATGGTGGAGTTTACGGGATACAATTATACTTAGACATACAGAAGAAAAGGTAATCCATCATCTATGGAATTCGAATGATTCGATCGATGAGTTAGTGGAAAAAACAAAAAATGAAATTCCTGGATTTCGATTGGGATATGTTTCTTTCCCACACAATTTCAAAGAGGAGCCGATAGGAATTTATGGAAATCGATTTGATTCATCTGGATTCGAAAGTCGATATGGTTCTTATGTTCGGTATGATGTAAAAACCAAACAAATATTTGATAAAGTAGATATCTCAAAAGAAAGTATTTTGAATTTGGTTTTGGATTCTTTTCGACCACTCCATTTCGGAACCTTTGCAAGTCATTTTAGTAAGGTGATTTGGGTGATGGGAGGCCTGACTCCGGCTATACTTTCTACTAGTGGGGTTTGTATATTTTATATTAAGAGGAAAAATAAAAGAAGAAGAACTCAAAAGATTCCTTTGAGTTCTTCTGTGTGAGTTTTAAAGATTAATTATTGCCAACATTTGCTTGGGTCGTAACAAACATATGTGCCTTTGAATCTTTCACAAGCTTCTTTTGCACTTTTTAAATCTGTGACTCCATAGTATGCATTTGCAGGGATGAGATATTTATGTTCACCTTCTGTAGTATATGCATAGGGAATAAGATCGTTGATTCCATCCACTCCGTCATAATGACATGCCGCAACTTTGTTAGTAACTGCACATGGACCGCTAATTCTTTCTACAACAATCGGAATTCCAATGGCATTCCCAATGGTGGTATATGTTTGTTCCATGTCCTTTTCCCATTCTGCTTTTTTCTCTAAGTACGCCGTAGAATACTCTCTGCAAAACAAATGTGGACCATCTTTGATGCTGAATCTATGGCTATATGCAACATTTAAGCCTAGTCTTTGAGCTTCACTCATACTATTGGCATTGATTTGTTGTAAGGCGAGCATAGAAACCAAGTCATCACTGGTTACTTTGTCTTGGGGATCAAACAAATCACATTGGAATACGAACATTCCAATTGTGATTAGGGTGAGAAGGGTTTTTATTTTAGTTTTCATAGTTGTCTCCAGAAATTTAAATTTTATAAGTTAACATAAATCCGTAAGTTTTGGGAGCACCTGGTACTGCTTGAAATGTTCCATCGATGTAGGATGTGAAGTAATACCTATCATTGATATTATTCATGTAAAGATAGGCAGAGATGGTATCCGTTTCATATCCAACTCTTGCATTCATAACATAATAGGGGTCGCTATACACTGTGTTATCTGCTGCAAAATACATTTGTCCAACGGCTTGGAATTCACCTCGGAAAAATATTCCGAATTCGTTTCTGTATTGAAGGTAACTCACAATGTCGTATTTAGGAATGAAGTGTACCCATTTGCCATTGAAGTCGCGATTGAGAACTGAATCATAAAACTTGTTAAATAATCCTTCCGTGTAACCAGCAGAAAGCCCAAGTTTTGCATCTTTATGTGGTTTGATAAAAGTTTCTAGTTCATAACCTCTGATTGTAACCATTTCTGCATTGAGGTTTATGTATTGGGAAAGATTGATGGCACGAACCACATGAAAGTTTTGTGTTTCCGTATAGAACTGCGTATATTTTAAACCAAATTTTCCTTTGAAAAATTCTGACTTAACACCGGCTTCAATTGTATCGTTAATTTCTGGTTTGAAGGCGGCTTTGTCTGGGATGTTGACTACTGTGCTATAACCAGCGTTTTTGTACCCGCGGCTAAAACCGATAAAAAACATAAGATTCTCTATGGGTTTGTAATCAAAAATAAACCGAGAAACATTATAGTTGTAATGATTATTAATTGTATAGGGATCTGATAAAAGTTTAGTTTCCCCATAAGGATTGATAGGTGAAAACCCAACAATTTGTTCTGTATGTGACATCCGACTTTCTTGTCTTTCTAATCTACTGCCAAGTGTTACAGTAAATTTTTCTGCGAAGGTATAACTGTTGTGAGTATAAAAACTAAGATTACGATCTTGAACTCTGGAAATATTTCTTTCCCTGGCAGGAGCTCGTAGACCACCAAAATCATTTCCAACATACATTTGTACTCTATGTTCTCTGGCTTGGTCTATATTGGTGATTTTGTTTGAAGAATAAACTCCAACCTTAAACTGAAGTGGGTCATTTTTATCTTTAGATTCAAGATAAACATCGTTGAGAAAGGTTGTGGCTTTTTCAACATAAATGGATCTATGTTGGTCAGTCGTGGTGAAATCGGCATCAGCAGTGATGGGGTCAATGTCCATCTTCCGAATTGCCGAAGCAGTTTTTAAATTTAGATGAGGTAGTTTGGTTGTTGTTGCTAGAGAGTAGGTATTTCCAGTAACATTGCTTTTTCCCTCATAGTCCCAATATACTTTTCTATCTCCATTCACTCTGTTGACATACGTTCCGTATAACTTGGAACAGTTGGAAGGCATGGCCACACATCCTTGTAACAAGGCCTTTTCCCTTTCTGATTTTGCACCTAAATAATTGACTAAGTTGAGAGAACCATCATCAAAACTCTCTGCACTTACTTGTAAATCAGCTTCAAAAATTTCGTTTGGTGTGAAGAACAATCGGAATCGTCCTGCTTTTCCTTTTCTTCCATCGGGATGGGTTTTATATAATTCTACTGGAAGTTCATAGGGGCGATTGTTGGGATAATAAAATCCTGTTATATTAGAAAGATATCCTTCACGTTCTGTTGTTTTTCCTGCAATTCCGAAATATAAAGTGTCTTTGATGATGGGGGCGTTGTAATAAGTTGAAATTTCTTGTTTTTTATAATTTCCCACATCATAAGTAATTTTTCCTTCCGCCACATTCGTTGGTTTTTTGGTCCTAATTTCAACAACACCTCCTTGAAAGTTTTTTCCAAATAAAGTGGCTTGGCTTCCTCTATAAACTTCAATATTTTCTAGACCATATAACTCAGTGTTAAGTGCCACATTGTCGTTAAGTGGAATCCCATCTAAAATCAAACCAACAGCAGGTTCACTAAAAGCGATACTCCGCATACCACGAATATTGAAGTAAGTAAAGTTACGTGATCCAGAATCAATGATGGAAAAATTAGGAACTTGTTTATCGATATCATTAGTGCGATTGATCCCAGCATCCTGAATGTCTTGTTCATTCAAACGGCTAATGCTATTGGGCGTGCGAAGGATTTCTCTATCTCTCGGGTCCTTTTTCCCAGTCACACGAATTCCTTGTTCCACTGGTTTGTTTCCCGAATTGGCACCTGGCTCTGTCCCTTCCTTGGGGAGTTCTACTTTTTTCTCTTGGGAGAAGGTGGTAGTTGTGAAGAGAGCGAAGAAAAAGAAAAGGATGAGAAAAGAGCAGGATTTAGTAACAATCCGCTGAAAAGAGGAGCAAAGTTGCCTGACAGATATGGTAGTTATATGAGAGTGGTTCTCAAAATGGAGTGCCATATGGCCATTTCTCAGTAAGAATCCTTATTTGTCTAGATTAAATGAGATTGAGAGTCTAAATCAATTTATCTAAATCTCTCGAAAGTTTCTGGGAAACCAAACGGTTTGCAGGCAAAATCCAATGTCTTTAGTCTAAGATTTTATGAATGATTCAAACACAGTCGAAAGAAATATCTATCAAACCGCACTGCGAATTCTTTTAGGTGCCTTTTTGGTATTTGCTGGAACCGGTCACCTAACATGGCATAGGACTGAATGTACCTACTTGGCTGCCTTTAAATGCTGATTTGGTTGTTCTTCTGTCTGGAGTGGTGGAAATCACTTTAGGTTTGTCTTTACTTTTTCTTCGCAGCAAACAAGCGCAAGTTGGTTGGGTTGTGGCATTGTTTTTTATTCTTATTTTTCCAGGGAACATATCTCAGTATGTGAATGGGATCAGTGCTTTTGGTTTGGATACAGATAGAGCAAGGCTCATTCGTTTGTTTTTCCAACCAGTGCTTGTTTTATGGGTAGTATGGAGTTGTGGGTCTTGGGCTGACTATCAATCCAAGAAGAAAAGTTAATCCTTAAATTTTGGATTGCTTTTCAGTATAGATCGTAAGGTCTATACGTCATCTGTGGATGTCTGTATGATTAAAAATAATTTCTATGTTCGATAATGAGGCATCGGTTAGAAACTACGCGAATGCCTGCATCTTCTGCTTTTTTTTCCGCTTCTGGGTGGGTGATTCCCAATTGGAGCCAAATCACTTCTGTTCCACCCAAACTTAAAATTTCATCGATCACTTCGGGAATTTTATCAGAACTGCGAAAAACATCGATAAATTTTCGATCTTCTCTTGGAACTTCTTTTAAACTTTTATAGATAGTAAATCCACCTACACTGTGTTCTTTGGGGTAGGTCCCTACCACTAACCAACCTTTTTCTCGAATGTATGCCGGAACATAATGACTTGGTTTCGATAGGTCATGACTTAGTCCATACACCGTAATTTTTTTATAAGACTCAAGAAGAGATTTGATTTCGGAATCAGCTACATTCATAGATTGAGTATAATCCATTCATCAGAAATTGCAAGTGGAGAAATTGTTACTGCTCAACGCAGATTAGTTGTTGGTTGCTAAAATTACATGGATCAGGTGTCCAACCAGCGGTGATATCCGCAATCGCAGTGGAATTACCTTGCCCCATAACTCCATTATAAGTTCCCAAATTACTTGTCCATAAGTTGCAAGTATTACTAGCGTTAGTTGTCCAATTAGAGTTTAGACCGGTCCAATATTTCGAATTGACTGAAAATGTGTTTGTTAGAGTAGAAATAAATAATCCGCCTGAACTAGTCGTGCCGATCGTTCCGGCCGTTTGGTAATAAGTTCGATTTGGAGCAAAAATCCAATCAATCTGACCATCGCCAACATTTGCACTGACAGATGCTCTTCTTGTCACTCCATCAACTACCATGGCTTTATAAGTTCCGGTTCCAGGATAATTTGAATCAGTTGAACAATAGGCGTCAAAGTTTGCTGCACTTCCTGGGTTTGGAGGATACCCGGAATTGGAGAGAAAAATTTTACAGGGATTACAGGACATAGCACATGTAATATTTATGGAAGTAATATCGGAATCTTTTACTAAGCCTACTCCATTTGTAATGGTACAGAAAAGTCCTATTGGTTGATTTGTAATCATAACTGCGTAACTTGATCCAGTTGTCAGAATGTTTGTAAATGAAAATCTATTACTATTGATTTCAATGGTTTGAGAGTTATTCCCATTCAACGAGAGTTTTAAACCGGAACTAGCTAATCCCGTGATGGAGCCAGAAATTGAGTATGGTATTATCGTTGAAATATAATCGTTTCCGCAAGTGGGTGATTTATCTTTTATTAAAATTTTAGAAATTTGAGTATTTCTAAATGCTTTTGAGTTTGGGTCACAAAAGTTGTTTGATTCAGCAATTTTGCAATGGAATTCAAAAGCAAATATCGTTAATATTAAAATCTTGAAAATTAAGTAATGGCAAAGATTTTTTTTGGGACTCATGGAAATGCCTATTTGAATCCTATATTATTAGTCAATAAATTGCAATTAATTATCAAATTCAATTTATTGTTTATTTTATTGTCTTGAAAGTTAGAATCTACATAATCTATTCTCATGATGCAGCGGATTGATTTTTTGAAAAAAACTATCCTTTAAGGCTCTAGTTGTAGTTGGGATTCACGCGCAAGTGAGTTTCAATTCCATCAAAATTCAAAATTGGATCCTCTAGCTTAGGAAGGAATTCAATCGTATGAGTTTACTAATTGGTGATTTTGCCAAAAATTCAAGACTTGCTTCTATGTGGTTTGTAAAGGAAACGAACCAAGAACTTTTCCGAGTTTATATGCCACTATGATATCTAAATCTTTGGGCTTTACTACTGTTGAAGGAAATTATCTGACGATATCGAATCCCGTTTTGTTTCAAAAAAAAATGGAGAAGCAATTAAAAGAATCACTGAAGAACGAAACCGAATGCAATCTGTTCTTGATTGAGAATTGAAATTCATTCTTCGGGTTTGTTAATATATTTCCTCGGAGTCGTATGTTAAAAAGATTGGTTTAGGATACAATTTTATCATGAATACTTTTGAAAAAAAATTCTACGAAATGCGTAGTAAAAAGAACAATTCTACGGACGATTCGTTCGCTTTGTTTGATGCATTGGAAACAGTTTCGATTGAAGATACAATCGGACGTTGGCATGGATCGGGATTTCACACGGGACATACGATGGATGGAGCATTAGAGACTTTTAATTGGTATGGAAAAGAGTTTGTAGATGCTGATAATGTTCATCCGCTTGTATTCAAATCTTTTGGAAAAACTTTGTTTAAAGTCAATCCATCACTGATGCCGGTTCGGTTGGCAACTTTGATCCCTTCTACGAATCTATGGCCTTTGCGTTATGTATTTTTACTGGTTCGGTTTTTGTTTCAAACGTCAAAATCAAAAGCTCGAGTACGTCGCATCGAATTTCGTGGAAAATTTACGGCTGCGATGATTTATGACAATCTCCCTATCCATGATATCTTCAAAAAAGTAAATGAAGATACATTGTTTGGATGTATGGATTATAAAGGGATGAAACAACCTTTCTTTTTTGTTCTAGAGAGAGATAAATAAAATAGGAAAACATTCTAGTGAAACAAATTCGAATGTTTTGCTCTTGTTTTGTTATTGTTTAATTTATTTTTCTAACCATTCGATTCCAAATTCCAAACTGGGAACTGATTTTAGTTCCACATTCCCAGTTTTGAGAGTTTGGTCATCAATTGAAATTGCGGCAAGTGCTGAGTTCGGAACCACGACTGCCATTTTTCTCAAAGAAGAATTACTTGCTTTTGGAAACCAGTTCACATTCACCCATTCTTGTGCGGAACGTGTAACAAGTCCCATCCTTCTTGTATCTGCTAACCATTTCCGAATGTTATTTTTTTCTATAATACTAAGGGCTTGATTTAGGATTTCTATATATTTCTCTTCACTAAAGTTTGGAGTCCAAACAACTTCCAGTAGGTCTTTTTCTTTGATGTAGTAGATACTTCCGATTTCTGATCGGAATTGTAGTTTGTGTGTGGATTCATCTCTATCGGAAATAGAAGATTCATCGGAAACCAAATTTGTTTTGAATAAATCTACCATAGAAATTAGTTTATCCGCCGTATTGGCAATGGCAGTGATTCTTTCTGCGAGTAAATCACTACTTTCTGAATTGCTGAAAGATGATTGGCTAATGGATGCAACTGAAGCCATTACTTCGTTTGTTGCTGTTTTGTGTTCTGTGACAGCTTCTTTAATTTCAGTGGATCGTTCTTTGACAAAGAGGGCTTCTTTTAAAAGTTTAGTTTTGAGTTCTTTTTGAGTATTTACTGCAGAATGAACTTCTGTAATTTTACCGGAGATAGAATCAATGTTCCCAATGATCTCTTGAATTTCCATAGTCGTTTTTTCAATTCGTTCACGGCCAAGGGAAACATCGCTTTGATTTTTTTTCATCAAAGAGTCGATACCTTTTACAGCACCTGCTGTCCTTTCTGCAAGTTTAGAAACTTCTTCAGCAACAACAGCAAAACCTCTTCCTGCATCACCAGCTCTTGCAGCTTCGATAGAGGCATTGAGAGCAAGCATATTCACTTGTTCGCTGATTTTTGCAATGACATCAACGGTTTTTGCAATCTCTAGTGAACTATTTGAAAGATTATCCATTGCTTCGTTCATGGTACGTAGTGTATTTTTACCTGCCTCTGCTCTATCAATAATATTTTTGATGGAATCGAGTGTACCCACTACATATTCACCTGTTTTATCAATTGCTAAAGAGAGGTGATCCACTTCGTTAGTAAGGTTATTCATACTTTGTGAATTATTCTCTGTAATGTTTGAAATGGATATAGCAACACCAGATATTTCTTCTATAGATGCAGAAACTTCTTCTGTAGCAGCGGATTGAGATTGTAAGTTGCTTGAAAAGTCAAGAGTGACTAATTTCATATGTTGCGAATCTGAGGATAGAGTATCAGCAGATGTTTTGATATGTTGGATGAGTTCGCCTTGTGCTTGTAACATCCGATGAAAACTTGTATAAAACTCTGATAATAAATCGTTTTCTTTATAGATAAGTCGAGTTTGTAAATTCCCAAGTCCAACTTCTTTGAATGCAACTTCTAGTTTCCCAAAGATTTGTCTGAACCAGGAGCTTAATGCCAATCCAAAGATAAGTCCGAACACAATTAAAATTGCAAATTCAAAATAGAGAATGGTTGTTACGTTCCCAGAGGTTAACGTTTGAATTTGTTGTAGCAAATGAATGCTAAAAAGTAATAGGAACCCAAAGACCAAAAAAGAAAGGACAAAGTAAAGTTTGAGTTTTGAATGCATAGGTTTAGTTGGTTCCAATGTTTATGAGAACAAACGAGATGCTAGTATAAAACTTCAAATCGAGTACTTTCAGTTTGAATTTTGGTTCTATCAATTTTGGCAGGTGACATAATGACAAAACTCTTTGAGTGAAAATTCTAACTGTGTGGCGACAAACTGCATTGTGTCTTTTCCGTATCGCCTCTGAATATGGAAAAGAGTTTGATTCAATTCAGGGAAGGCTTTTGTTTCTTTAGGTATCTCTACCTGAAAATGGATTTTATTTTTAGATTCTTCGTTTAGTTCTGAAAAAATACGTATGCCTGATTTTGTAAGGACAGACTTTTTTCCATTTGTAGTTACCAGAGTTTTTGATTTGTAAGTTCGCGAATAGGCATCGGCAACCAAAGCTAAAGATACTTCATCGATACCTTCATAAGTTTTAATTCCAATGACCTCGTGGTTCCAAAAAGAAACTAAATTTTTGCCAGCCGTTAAATACTGATTCCAATCTAAATGAAAGTCATCGCTATTATGATTTGAATTCCAATTTATAATTCCTAATTCATTTGTTATCTCTTTCGCTTTTTTTGTTCCTGCAATTGCTTCAATGATTGCGAGGGATATTGGTATGGAAGCAGTAACACCTGTCGTCGTAATGATTTTTTGATCTTGGATATATCTTTTATTTCGAATCCATTCTGTATCTGGAAATGTTTTGTTTAATCCTTCTTTAGAATACCAATGACCTGTGGCCTTTTTATCTTGTAACAAACCAGCATAACCCAGTGTCCAAACTCCATCACAAATTCCGACTATAGTGGCACCTTTCTTGTATTGATCTTGAATCCACTCTATGATAGTTTTGTTATCTGCATTGTGGATGGCGGGAACGATGACTAAGTCAGCTCCTTCTGGATGAGATTTGTCAAAATCACTTAAAGAGGTTGGAATTTCAATCGAAAGAGTAGGAAACATTTCCATAACTCCTTTGTTTGGTGCCACCATATGGATTTCGGATATATTTGCACGTTTTAGAATTCCATAAGGAACCATAAAATCAGTAAGTTCTGTATATTGATTTTCTCCTACTACTACAATGACTGGCTTTTTGTGATTTGGTTTGATGGAAATTTTTTCTAATGAATCTCCCTTGGATATTTCTGGCTCTGCTACGATTGGTAAAAATACAAATGTTAGTATAACAAAAAACCAAATGATTTGTCTTTGGTATAATTTGTTTAAAGGAAAGGGTTTGATGGAAATTTTTCTTAAATAGTTCATAGGAGAAGTATCCTTTAAATTCTTTCGAATGTCGTCCGTTTGGATACGGATGGACTAAAAAACATTCTGAATTCATAAAAAAATAGACAACGGATCTTTTTTATTCCTTAATAACGTTTATGAATTTAATTCCTTTTGTAGGTGCTGTGATATCCTTTCTTTTGGCAATGTCTTCTTGGATCGAAACAATTCAGAAAGAAAAGGATCAAATTCAAACAAATGAACCAAAAAATCGAACATCGGGTTCCCAAACTTCTAGTTCCATTCTGGGTTTGTTATATCGGTTCACACCTGCATTTTTATTTCTTACTTTGACCATTTTGCAATTCCATATTTTTGGCGAACTCACAAGGGATATTTATTTTTATCCGTTTTTGTATGGAATTCATATTCCTTGCTTGTTACTTCTTGGCCCATTTAGTTATATTTTTTTTGAAGAGATTAGCGGCGGAGATGTTTATGAAATCTCCCTATATCATTTTTTACCAAGTCTTTTGAGTCTTTTCTATTTGTTTCTTTTTCGACCACAACCTTATTTCATTTCAAATTCTGGTTTAGAAACACATTCTCATCATTTTGATTCGGATTCTGTTTTGATTTTATTGGGGATTGGTGTTGTATCAAATCTTTGTTATATGGTTTGGTTTATGATCCGAGTGGGTCGTTGGAAATCGAATTCAAAAGAGAGTTTAGAATCTTCTTTTGGTCCATTTTTATATTTATTATTATACTCTCTGTTCGTTGTATTTCTGTTTGTATTGGCACAATTATTTTTTATGCAAATATTCCTATTTGCTTGTTTCACTTTGACTTTACTTTTAGCTTTTCTTTTGATTTTAAAAATTAATTATAAGGATTTTAGTTTCAAATTTAAAATAGAAACGCGGATGGCTCGGTATAAAGAAAGTCGAGTGAAAGGTGTTAATATTTCATTGGTTTTACAAAGGTTGGATGATCTGATGAAGATTGATCGATTGTATTTGAACGATGAATTGTCTTTAGCAACGTTAGCGGAACATTTGGATTTGAATTCTCATCAACTTTCAGAAGTTTTGAATTCTACTTTGGGTTTTACATTTAGAAATTACATCAATCAGTTTCGTTTGCAGGAGGCAGCAAGTCTTCTCAAGGAAAGACCAGATATGGCAATCCTTAGTATTATTTATGCTTCAGGTTTTAATTCTAAATCCGCCTTCCACAAACTTTTCCAAAATCGGTATGGAGTTTCTCCACAAGTGTATCGATCCAAAACAATCTAAACTTTCTTTTTTGTTTGTTTTTGATTTGTCCGTTTCTCATTAAGAACGGCAGAAAAATATTCTCCGATTACGGAATCTGACCAAGATTTTGCTTTGATTCCTTGGAAGTAGGCAATATGACTACCTCGTTTGGTATGAACGTGTATGGTATTCGGAAGGGTTTCTAACCAATGAAGATTTTCTAATACATTTTGGTTCACACAAATGGGATCGTCGGCTGAATTTAAAACAAGAAGGGGTGTTTTTATATTGTTGGCGACTAACACGGGATTGGAGTGGTAATAGTATTTTTCTTTATCTTTGAATCCAGAAATCGTATGTAACTTATCTTGGAATTCTCCAATGGTTTTAACTTTTAATAGTTCTTCCACACCTTTTAGTTTTGATAAACTTTCGTAGTGATTTTTCAAAAAATAATTAATTAGTCTTTGTCCCATGATTTTGCTATAAACGGGATGAACTCTATGGAAAGCTTTTTCTATATCGTAAGCGGGAGATACTGCTACTGCTGCGGTAAATTGACTTTTGATTCCAGCTTCACCTAAATAACGCGCGAGTAAGCCTGATCCCGCTGAAATTCCTACACCAAACAGTTGTCTTTTGGGGAATTTTTTTTGAATATGGGCAAGTTGTTCTTTTAAATCAGAAGTGGATCCCATAGTATTAATTTTTGGTTTTGTGAGTGGAAGGTTTCCGTGACCTCTGCGAATGCAGACAACAACCATCCAGCCATATTTTTCGCGTAAATATTGGACAGTTGATTTTACATCTTGTTCATCTCCGCTGATGGTGTGAAAGACAACCACAATGGGTTTGTCAGTTTTGGCAGAGCCGGTTTGGATTCCTGACCAAGCAATTCCAGTAATCCCACCATCTTTCATTTTGATTTGTTCTAGTTTGTCATATACAAAGGGTTTTGTGCGATATTCTTTTAACATGAGTAATAACAACATTAGATGTTGGTTAAAACACCAAAAAGTAGGATAGTATTTGTTTGTTAAGTTTGGTGACCTTTCGATTACGTTTAATAAAAAATCTGATTCACTAAATCGAAGTACCGGAGTTTCCGCGACTTCAAACATGTAATAAAATACGAAACCTAAAGTACATATGATAAAAAAAGTGAGTACTGGATGGTTGGTTATCAATTCCATTTTGTATTCCTAATGATAGGTAATTTTTGCATTGAGTTCTCGCATGAATTCTATATCAAATTTAATTACTTTTCTGTCATAAGTGACAAGTCCATTTATTTCTTCTTCTACATCACTAACTTGTGTATAAATAGAGGCGCTGAGACCTTTGTCTATTAAGGGAATTAATTGATCTTCGATTAAACTTCTATATTCTTTTTCTAAACTTTGTTTGTCGGGAAGGATTTTATATCCAAAAAGTTTGTCGTTATCATATACATGGTTTTCTGTTTTTAATGAATAACCACCAAATTCAGATAATACAATGACTCTTGGATCTTTTTTGGGAACTTTTAATTTTTGATAGTACAAATGTAGACTTTTGAGGTCGCTACTACTTTTTCCTTGGTCATACCATCCACTCACACTGTCGATAGTTCTCGTATTGTCTAAATTCCTTAGTTTTTCTGTTAATTTGATGCTGTCAAATTGTCCCCAACCTTCGTTAAAAAGTACCCACACGGAAAGTGATACCGTGTTTTTTAATAAATTTACTGTTTCATCCATTTCACTTATGAACTCATTTCTTCCCACTTCATCTGTTCGGTTCAAAAACTTGTATTTTGTATCTTTAGTTTTCCAGCCGATAAAAGGTAAGTAAGCAACTTTCCAGTTTTCGTAAGCTCCCCCACCACAAACAAAATCTTGCCAAACAAGAACCCCAAGTCGGTCGCAGTGATAATACCAACGTAAAGGTTCAATTTTAATATGTTTTCGTAACATATTAAAACCCATATCTTTCATTAGTTTGATTTCTTTTTCCATCGCCTCATCGCTAGGTGGTGTGAGTAATCCTTCCGACCAATATCCTTGGTCAAGAAGTCCGTTATGAAAATATGGTTTGTTGTTTAAGAATAATCTTTTGAATTTCCCATCAAATCCGATAGAAAATTTCCTCATTCCAAAATATGATTGAACAAAATCATTAGGAGTTTTGATCCTTATCTGATAGAGTTTGGGATTTTCGGGAGACCAAAGTTCCATATTGGGAATAGAAATGTTTACCTTTTTGCCGGAACCCTCAGCAATTGCCGTTTCTCCATCTAATATTTGTATGGTTACTTCTTGACTTTCAGTAATCAAAAGAATTTCAACAGATTTTGTATCTATGTTAGGTGTGATTTTAATATCTTTTATATAGTCTTTGGATACACTTTCTAACCAAACTGTTTGCCAAATTCCCGATTGTGGAGTATACCAAATCCCTCCTCTTTTTAGCTTTTGTTTCCCTCTGGATTGGGAACCTGTATCTGTAGGATCGGTAACTTTTAGTTGTATTTTGTTTTTACCAACTTTGATGTATGGGGAAATATCAAACTGGAATGGTAGGAATCCTCCTTTATGGGACCCAACTTCTTCGCCATTGATATAACAACTACAACTATAATCTACTGCACCAAAATGAAGTAAGGTGATGTCGTTGATAAATGAAGGCAAAACTTCGAATTCTCTTTCATATACTAATTCTTCATTTGGTTGAAGGATAAAATTTCCAATACCACTGGCATTTGATTCAGGGGAAAATGGAACATTGATTTTATAATGGTTTTTGGTTTTGTTATCCTGCAGCGAATGAGTTAAATTCCATTCGCCGTTTAAATTGAGATAACTATTCCTTTCTAGTTGAGGGCGCGGATATTCAAGATGAGAAATTTTCATTATGAGTGTTTTCCTCTAAATAAGAAATAAAGCGGAATAAAAATTAAAATACAAAAGATTGCACCGAATAAAAATATTTCAGGCGAAGGAACATGGGCAGTCGATCCATTGATTGGATCTATATAAGTAAGATTAGTTCTTTCATTTATGGTTTGGCCAATCATTGGGCCAATGTACATTGGAATTAAAACAAAAAAGATCATTCGTATTCCTTGTAATTTTCCTGTATTTTCGCTTGGTGTGTTGTCTCGTATCTGTGCACCTAGAAGTGCGAGAACTTGGACAAATCCTGTAATCAATAATAAACTTGTAATTCCGGTAAACCACATAACTTGTGTTTTAAAATTTAGATCAATCGTTTTGGAAGTTGTATACAAAGATAACATACCTACAATATATAAAATGGAAAAGTAAACTAGTAGTTTGTCTTTGTTTTTTCCATCAAAACTTTTCCCAAGTAAAACGGACAATATACTTGCTCCAAGAATGACACCTGCGAGTACAATGGAGTATTGAATCGCATCAAATTTTAAATACTCTTGCATATAGATGATGAGATAAGGCATATAGATTTGGCTAGCGATTCCGTAGATCCCCATGGCAAGAAAATATAGGTATAGTTTTTGATTCTCACGGACTACTGTGATTTTAAATCCGTAACAAATGTCTGAGACAAAGTTTGTATCTTGTTTTTTTAGATTTGGATTGTCTTTAATGATAAAAATACCAATCAATCCTGAAACAGACATCATTGTTCCAACCGTCACAAATAAACCAGGGTATCCCAATGCGTTTACGATGATTCCAAATCCACCTGCAACAATTAACATAGCAATAAGTGGCATTGCCGAAAGTACACCTTCCGCAAGACTTCTCGCATCGCCAGTGTTATCTGTAACATAGGCATTAAAGGCAGCATCATTTGCTGTTGATCCAAATGCTGTCATGATACAATCCAATGTAATGACTATTGTTATTGTCAGGCTTATGATTTGAGTGGAATCAGAAAGTTGAAACCAATTGGCCGTGTTTTCCTTAGAGATAAAAGCGAAGGATAATGTTAAGAGTCCCCATAGTAAATAACCGATAGAAATAAAAAACTTTCTGTTCCCAGCTTTGTCAGTGAGGATTCCCGCTATGAGAGTGGTAAAGGTTGCCACAATTCCACTGAGTTGTACCATTAGTGTGACTGATGATGTACTTTTGGTGATGGTGTTGTAGATAAATAGGTTGAAGTAAATATTCTCTACTGCCCATGCAATTTGCCCTACGAGTCCAAATAGAATTAGAACAGACCAAAGACGTCCACCTAAATTGTGATTGTTCATGATCGCATAGTGTCGAAGATTGATGCCACCTTTGGCGAGAATAATTTTGACACTAGTTCAATTTTCTTTAATAGTGATTCTAATTACAAATGGTTCATCAGAAAACTTGTCCTAATTGGAACCCAACCCATTGGTGTTGTTGCGGTAATCCTTTTGCAGATTGAAAATCGATCGTTTGGTAATTGTAGTGGATACCGAACAAAAAACCTGCATTGGAAACCGAAACAAACCCTGCTCGAACAAAACCAACAGCCCTTTTTAAGTCAGCCACATAGGTTTTTTCATCTCTGAATTCTATTTCATCACGTAACAATTGTAATAGGACTTCTCTTTGTTTGGGATCTAAAATAAATTGTGATAAAACTTCGTAAGAATATAAACGAACGAGTGGTGGAAGTTTACCACCTTCTGGTCTGAAGATAGAATAAATTGCTAAGGCACGAGCATTATCTGGTATAATATCCCACTGGTCTACTAAGTTCTTTAAAAGGAACAATCGTGTCGTTTTTTCTATACTTTCTGCACCATTAAAGATGTTATTAAAAATTAGATAGTTTAATCCAATGTTATAAGGATTGTTTGTGCCGTTCACTAAAAACTCGTTAAATAATATATATCTTTGAAGGGAGTTTTTTCCATTATCTTCGGCGAGAGCTCGGTATTGAATTTCTCTTTCTCCAGCTTCTGGAGTTGGGTTGTTCAAATAATTGTCCCAGTTACTAAACGCAGTATTTCTATTTTGATTTTTATAGGTTCTATCTGTTCCAATTTGTCCTTGGATTGTTGCATTATACAGTTGGAATGTTCCACCTGGATTGATATAAAAATACCAATATCCTTTTCCTTCTTCATGTAAAATAGGAGGGCCAGGTTGTAATGCAGAGGTGCCTTGTCCTGGAGTTTTATCTACATTCCCAAATCGAAAAATCAAACCAAAGGATGCATCTGTTTGTATATTTCCCAAATTAACATTGTATTGAGTTCCAAAAAATCGATGGTGAAACTTTCGAACATCGGTTCGTAGTGCACCCGAATATGAATTTGGAATTTGGCTGTCCCATCCTTGTGGTGTGGGTGAACCAATTAAATTATGAAAATTCATTTGTGCTGATTTTCCGCCAACAGAGGGACCAATCATTCCTACTTCTAATTCTGTTGTGATGCTGGTATCTTCTGTAGCAGTTGTTAAAGAATTGCTAAAGTAAGCTCGGCTGGAATAAGGTCTATCTCCATAAGATACATCCGCCTTTCTTATGTTTGTTGGTGTGTAGAATTCTTGGCCAAGGGCGAATCCTTGTAAATATCTTGTTTTTTCGGAGGTTGTGATAAATATATCGTTCCAATAACCTAAAATTCTTCGTGTGGGATTGGACTCTCCAGCAGTCATATGAAATTCCAATCGAGACCCGTTGGTGTAATATCGATCGGAAAATCCACCGAAGGCATCGTTTTCCATAGTTAATCGAATTTGGTATTGGTTAGGTGGTTCGGAACTTGTTCTTTCGATTTCAGGGGGGATTTCCGTTTTTGTAGGAATTTGTTTTTTGATAGCCTTTTTTGTTTGGGCACTGATACCAATGCTAAAAAGAAAACTAAGTAGAGATAGTATCCAAAGGGCTTTCATGATCCTATAGAAATTTCCCCTAAAGAAACCGCAAGGAAACTATCTCGGTTTTTTATAGATTTCTGTTTGTTTAGTTAACTTTTTAAAGGTTAAGATGGGTAGTGTTTTGTCATGTTAATAGCTTCATTCTTCTTCTTCAGGCAATTCACCTAAAATGGATGTGGTAGGGGAAGTTCTTGGGAACAATCGTTTCAAATATAATTGTGTGGCCTTGTCTTCTGGGAATAATTTGGCGACCGTTTCAAATTTTTCTTTCGCTTCTGCAAAATTTTCGGAATGGTAAGCGGTGGTGGCTTCCAGATACAAAGTTTTTGTATTTAGTTTTTGTTCTAAAAAGATGGGATCATCGCCGTTTAGAATTTCGTAAACAGAAACTGGTTTTGTTTTTCCTTTCACACGGACACGGTCTAAAAATCTATATTGTAAACTTTGAATGTGTTTATCATCAATGGCATGAATCGCCGCTTCTGTGACAGCAATTTTAGCACCATAAATTTTGGTTAGGTTTTGAACACGGGATGCTAGGTTGACGGTATCCGAAATCACAGTACCTTCCAATCTTTCCTCGGCACCAATAGTCCCTAACATTAGAGACCCTGCATGAATACCAATTCCAATTTGGATGGGGACATATCCTTGTTTGTTTCTATGATGATTGTATTCTTTTAAATACAATTGCATGTCCACTCCGGCAAAGATGGCATCAGTGATATTCCTTTCGAATAGTGCCATAATCGCATCGCCAATGAATTTATCGATAAAACCATTGTGTTTTTGAATGATTGGACTCATCCTTCCCAAATAAGAATTAATAAAATTAAAATTTTGTTCTGGGCTCATTTGTTCTGATAGAGTTGTGAAGGAACGAATATCACTAAAGAGAACAGCCATATACTTTTGGATTTGATCGCCTAACTTAACATCTAAAATGGTTTCTTTACCGAGATTGGCGAGAAAGTCTTTGGGAACAAACCGAGCATAAGACTCAGTGAGAATTTTTTGCATCTCAATGGCTTTTGACTGAGCGACTTCCTTTTCTTCTTTCATGATATTGATTCGATCAGCAAGCGCAATAGAAAGTAAGATCACTTCAGAGGCAGATCCAATATAGAGTCCATATTCGGTCAGAAAATTTTCAGGAATTAGATTTAAGTATTTAAAAGCAACAACGATGGTAGCACCGATTAATACTGTGAAAGCGAGTAGGAAAAAACGAGCAGGTCGGTAACGACGAACAAAACTAATGATCGCCGTTATAAAAATGAGAACGGGGGCAGGTAGTGTTAATAATAAACCAATTTTTACAGTGATTTCAGGAGATAAGAATAAGATGAGAGGGAATTGGATTAAAGGTAGAATTAAAAATACATTTAATGTTTGGTTTAACCAATAAGGTAAGTTTTCTTTTGTGTTTAAAAAACGTTTTGCAAATAGGATGAGTGCGGGTATACAAAACCCACAAAAAAATACAAACCCATTTCTCTGGAATTCAGGTAGGTTTGGCCATAGATACTGAAATCCGTGTCCCGTAAGAGTGAGCTGAACTCCTAAAAATCCAAAAATATAGATTACATAATATAAATAACTGAGATCTCTTACACTTAGAAAGATAAAAAAATTGTATAGGATCATGACTAACATAACTCCATAATACAATCCTAATCCATGTTGGATGTCAGCATAGTGTGAAGAAAAAGTTTCTTTTTCCCAGATGGTAATGGGGACAGAAAGTCCTCCTCCATTATAGAGTTTGATGTAAATAGTTTGGGAGGATTCTTTGGCGAGTTCTAAAGGGTATACGAAATTCCTGTTGTTGGTACTTCTCGCGGAGAACGGAAACATCATTCCTGATTTGTTGATTAGCTGGTAATTCTTGTTTGTTTCAGAATAAACTTCAACTAAATCAATATTGCTATAATCAATTTCTAGCAAACGAATGATAGATTCTTTGCCTTTGTTTTCTATTGGGATTTTAATCCAATAGTAATAGTTTGTCTGACCAAAATTGGGAATCTCTTCTGTAGAGAGGACAAAATTTTGATTTGTTTCTTCTTTTAATACATCTTCGATTCTAAAAGATTTGGACCGGTCTTCGAGTATCCAAATTTCCTTACCAATGGACTTTTTGTCCAGAATTCCGCTAAGGTCTATTGGCCATATAGACCCTGTTAGAAGAAAGCAAAATAGGAATATAAACTTTAACGAGTGTTTAAGGAAAGATTTCATTTCAGTAAGAAACTATACTGTTGTTATATGAAGAATCACTCAGTTAAGTATCAATAAAAAATATTTGTTAGTTAGAAAATTACTTATTGATTCCGGCTGGTTCTTCAACATCAGATTTTAAATACAAATATTTTTCTGCGATAAAGGTTCCAAAGGGAACAACGGAAGCCAGTGCCGCGAGTAATGTTTTTTTGGCCTTCCATTCCAACTCCACTTTGACTTGGAATAATTCTACTAAATACAAAAGGAATAACAATCCGTGCACAAGCCCAACAATTTTGTTTGGTTCTGGATTTTGGTAGAGATACTTTAAGGGCATTGTGATGAAGAGGATGGCGAGAAAAGAAAGTCCTTCCAAAAAGGCTAAAATCCGGAATCGGCCTAATTTTGTTTGGAGTAAAGAAAACATAATCACTTCCTTGGAGGTTGTTATTAGTCAATCTCTCGGGATTCTGTGGTTTCGTCCTTACTTTCTTCAGTGACTTACTTTTTCTACTGATTGGAGTTAGTGCTTTGGTTTATCTATCTCGATCCGTTATTATGGATTTTCCTCTCAAATAGCAGATTATGTCTTAAAATTAGTCGACAATTGTTCGGGATTGACATTTGCTCAAAATCCATTTACACTAAGTCCATGCAGTTTCGAATTCTATCCGTCTTTCTTTTATGTTTTTCCCTTCCGATTTGGTCGGAGGAGAGTCCGGTATACTTAGCGGCTATGGCTAAAAAGGATATCACTGGCCCGTCTGTGGGTGTTATGTTTTGGGGTTATGCAAGAGAGGACCAAACGGGGCTCGGAATCCACACCAGGCAATATGCTCGTTCGCTTGTGATTCGAGACCAAAGTTCCAAAAAACTTTTGGCTTATGTAACCGCCGAAGTAGGTGGGATTCCTTTTGAAATCCAAAGGGATGTTGTCAAAAGACTCCAAACAGAATTGGATCCTGGTTTTGGTTATGGGAATGTTCTGATCAACGCCTCTCATACACATAGCGGGCCTGCAGGACATTTTCATTATTCCGAAGTTTCTTTTTATTCAAAAGAATTTTATTCAGAATCTTATGCTGTATTAAGAGATGGGATTTTTGAATCGATCAAAGAAGCCTATTCTAAACTGAAACCTGCAGAGTTAACCATTGGAAAGGCTTTAGTAGGAGAAGCTGGAGTGAATCGAAGTCTTTCAGCATATCTTGCCAATCCAGAACCAGAAAGAAAACAATATTCCGATAACATTGATCGAGAGATGGTCCAACTAACAGTATCAGTAGCGGGAGTTCCTGTTGGGTTTGTCAACTGGTATGGGGTTCATCCAACCAATATCACTTTTGACAATCGCCTTATTTCTTCGGACAACAAGGGGATTGCTTCGTTACTTTCCGAATCTGAAGCCAAAAAACAAGGATTAAACGATTTTGTTGCTATCTTTGCTCAAGCAAATGAAGGGGATGTTTCCCCTAACTTAAATTTGGACAATACTGGCCCAGGTAAAGATATTTACGATAGTAGTTTTATCATTGGCAAAAGACAGTTTTTGGCGAGCCAACAAATTTTGAAATCATCAGGTAAACGACTGTCAGGTGGAATCTCTTTTACACAAAGATTCATCGATATGAGTAAACACCCAGTTAGTAGCGAGTTTTCTGGGACTGGAAAAACGGAAACAACTTGTCCATCTGCTTATGGTTATGCGTTTGCAGCCGGTTCCACAGAAGAAGGAGGAGGACACTTTTTGTTCCATGAGGGAATGACAAACAAAAACAGAAGATTTTATATTGATTGGATCGCAAAGTTTATGTTACAGTCTCCATCTGAAGAACTGAGAGAATGTCAAAACCCAAAAGCTGTTTTGTTCCCTATGGGAGAAACAAAACCACTACCAAGTTTACCACAAATTCTTCCTTACGGACTTGCATTGGTTGGTGATTTAACAATTTTAGTGATGCCACATGAAGTCACAACTATGTCTAGCAGACGATTGAAAAAAGAAGTTCAATCTGTATTAAAAGAAAAATCATCTGATATTGTCCTCTCTGGACTTACCAACGATTTCTCTGGATATATCACTACACCAGAAGAATACTCCACACAAAACTATGAAGGTGGACATACACTCCATGGCCCTCAAAGTTTAAATGCGTTAAGACAAGAATTTCATAAGATGTCTTTAGAGTTAAAAAATGGAAGTCTTACAACATCCAGTGCCATCATACCATTGGATTTGTCAGACAAAGTGCATCCATTGAAAGTCCCTGGTTCAGATTCTGTTTCTGCCAAACCACAAACTGTCATCCAATCCAGTGCGGAGTCGTACCGAAAAGGAGAAGTGGTTACTTGTAGAGTGGAAGCTGTAAATCCAAATGTCGGTTATCCTAAAGTAGCTTCTTATTTATGGGTGGAAAAACAAGATAAAACCAACTGGAAATCAATTCGCTCAGATGCAGATTTTGATACTAAATTCTTTTATCAAAAACGTGGGATTTGGGGAAGAGCAGAAGAAAGTGTGGAACTTGTTTGGGAAACCAAGACGGATACAGAGCCAGGTGAATACCGTCTGGTCCACGAGGGAATTTATTTGGGCAAAAATGGGGTACGTTCTCCTTATCGAATTGAATGTCCAAGTTTTCAAATCGTAGAGGGTGGAATTTAAATTAAATTTATGGGAACCAGATCTATTTTTCGGATCTGATTCCTTCTCCATTTAGGGGTCTCCTCTTACGACCCCATCGCTTTTTGAAACCCATTCAGCCAATAAAAACAAGTTGTGGTAAATTCGCATCTAGTAGAATTCTTAGGAAAAGAGAACGGGCTAAGAGGGAATCTTATGAGCGAATTTTATCAAGATGAATGGGTTTGGATTACTGGAGCCTCTTCTGGAATTGGAAAAGAGTTAGTAAGCCAAGCATACAAACAAAATGCAAAAGTATTACTTGCTTCTCGAAAAACAAAAACTCTAGAAGCTCTCGCCAAAGAACTCCAACTAGAAAAGGGACGTTACGCTGTAGAAAAATTAGATTTAGAAGATTATCAATCTACTGCAACTTTTGCCAAACGATGTTTGCAAAAATATGGGATTCCAAAAGTTGTCATTCATAATGGTGGCATCAGCCAAAGATCCTTAACTAAAGAAACAAATTTGGTCACTCTTGAAAAAATCATGAACACCAATTTTTATGGCGCTGCCGAAATGACACGAGCTATGTTACCACAAATTGTAGGTAAAAAAGAAGTTCATTTTGCTGTGATTTCCAGTGTTGCTGGAAAATTGGGAAGCCCACTTAGATCTGCTTATTCGGCCTCCAAATTCGCGTTAGTTGGCTTTTTTCATTGTTTGCGTTCGGAAGAGGAACGAAATGGGATTTATGTGACTATGGTATATCCTGGTTTTATCCAAACCAATATTTCTAAAAATGCACTGACAGGAGACGGAAAAACTACCGGAACAATGGATTCTGTGATTGCTGCTGGACTACCAGTTCAGTTATGTGCACATAGAATTTTACATGCGGTTGCCAACAAACAACGTGAAGTTGTCATTTCTGGTATTAAAGAAAAATTTGGATTGTTTTTACAGGCTATATTTCCTTCTTTATTTTTTAAAATGATCCAAAAAGCAAAGGTAAGATAAGAGAGGACAATCATTTGAAACGGTATTTTTATATTATTGGGGCCATTTTATTATTCAGTATAGGAGTATTTGCTGAATCTTCTGTTTTAGATTATAAAACAAAAAATACAGCGAATGAAAAAGAAAGAACCTATCTTTTGGATCTTCTACGTGCAAACCTGTCTAATGAATTCAAACAAGAATTTATCTTTGTCGTAGAACATTTTAAAGTTTCGGGAGATTATGCTTGGTTTCGTGGTACGGCAAAAAGAAAGGATGGGAAAGAAATTTCACTTTCAGAAGACATTCCGTATGATTGTTGTCATGTGGAAGCCTTGTTCAAAAAAAACAATGGGAAATGGCAAATTTCAGAATGGGCAGCATTTAGTACTGATGTTTGGTGGGATGGAATTCAAGCACGTTATCCTAAAGCCGCAAAAGAAATTTTTCAATAACCTAAATTAAATTCTAGTTTTTCTATCTACATTCCTCTCTTTGTCTGTTCCATTTTCATAAAACAGATGTTATTATATCGAAATTTGAATTCAAAACTGCTGGAATAGAAAGAATGGTTCTAATAATCTTAGAACCATTCCATTGGATTAAAGATTGATTTCGGTCTATTGACCACCATCGAAGTTGGTCCATATTAATTTTATAGACCTTTTCTGATAGAATGATAATCCTGTACTAAAGTAGAGTTTTAGAAATAAATCAATCTACCTAAATCTAAGTTTATGTTTCAAACGAATTACAACGATTTACTTTCAAACATCCCTGATTTGGTCTGTGAGTTGGATGCCTCTGAAAAAATTAGTTATGCAAATTCATTTCATAAACATAGGTTAGGTTACGAGTGGCATGAAATTCTTGGTCGTTCAGTAGACGAATTTTTTCATCCTGAAGATAGAGAGGAACTTCGAGAAAAAATTTCGCAGTTGGAAACACCTGGAGCTGAAACAACAGGAATCTGGCGGATTGCTCATAGAAATGGACATTTTTTAACCTTTGAGTGTAGGGGAAAACTCCAGCCGGACGCCAACGGTAACAAAAGGATCATCGTCATTGCTCGGGACATTACAGATGAACTTAGAAAAGATTTTAAACTTCATTCGAAGTCAATGATTCCAGACCAAGGTTCTACTGATTTACGATCTAAAGACCTAGACCTTCATCAGAAAAATTTTTTTGAATTAAAAATGTCTCAATTTGAATTTTCTCAACTGAAACATGCTTTTGATGAACATGCCATTATTGCCATTACAGATAAGAGTGGGCAAATTTCCTATGTGAATGATCGTTTTTGTGAAATTTCTATGTATTCACGAGAAGAACTTGTAGGAAATAACCACCGTTTGTTGAATTCCGGATTCCATTCCCCTGAATTTTTTGATCGGATGTATCACATGATCAAAAATGGATATGTTTGGAAGGGTGACATTAGAAACAAAACTAAAGCTGGTACCATTTATTGGGTGAGTGCTACTATTGTTCCATTACGTTCCATTGATGGTAATATCAATCGTTTTTTTGCCTTACACACTTTGATCACTCGAACCATCGAATCGGAAGAGAAAGTATCACAATTGTTATTGGAAAAAGAACTACTTTTACAGGAAGTTCATCATAGAATCAAAAATAATTTATTTTCTGTATATAGTCTTCTCAAAATGCAAGCGAACTTTTCGAATGATGATCATCTAAAAGAACAGTTTGATGAAGCAGCAGGGCGATTGAGAAGTATGATGGCTTTGTATGATCGTTTGTATCGTTCACAAAATCCCAATGCCATTGATCTTAAAGATTACATTCCAAATTTAGTTCGAGAAATTTTAACCACTTATCCTAAAAACATTAGTTTTGAGTTTATACCTTCCACAACTATCATAGTAAAACCAGAGATTGCAAATAATTTGGGAATCATCTTAAACGAACTCATTTGTAACTCGGTGAAACATTCCTTTCGTCTTGTTGAATTTGGTTCCATAGAAGTACAAATCCAAATAAAGGAAGATCAGATTTTATTTATTTATCAGGACAATGGAGAACCCTTACCAGAATCATTTTCTTTGGAAAATTCGGAAGCAGGGTTTGGAATCAAACTAATGAATTTATTAGTTTTGCAATTGAAAGGAAAAGTAAAGGTAAGCCCTGGTCAAAGAATACGGTTTGAGTTACTTTTTCCCAACCGATAACTTTTTAAACATTCAGTCGATTAGATGTAGGATGGTGTCAAGTTTGTTCAGTCGGAAGACTGTGCGGATGAGTTTGTTCACCCCGCGAATTTGTAATTGTAAATTCCGAGATTCCAATGCCGAATGAAACTTCATCAATTCGCCAATGGTCGCGCTGTCTAAGGACATGGATATTTCGGTGAAGTCTAAAACAACATCTTCGTCTGTATGAAGGATGGTAGACATAATTCTCTCCCGGAATCCGCTGAGTCCGTCAAAAGAAAGATCATTGTTCTTGATTTCGATTACAATAGCCAAGGTTTGAAACTATTTTTAATTGATTGGATATTTTGAAAGAATTTTTCCAAATGGGTTCTCGTTTCTGAATTGTTTTTTATATCCTTTGGTGATGAGATTGTGAGATTTCCTATGACAGTCAGTGATCGACAACTTAAATTAATTAAAGAAGCGGCAGAGTTATTGGTTATGGAACACCGCCTAACAGCTGATGAAGCGGTTTTGGTCATTTCTTCCGCAATCAAAAAGGAACTTTCCACACGAAATACAAATTTTGATAAATTGGAAAAAGGATCCAAAATTGATAGGACAAGTTTTACTCGAAGCGTCGTAAAATCAGTTCAAGATGCTTTAGAGACAAATCCATATTGGCGTTCTCATAATTTAGACAAATCAATTGATAACTTTTATAAAGTCCTACACAAACACTGGGATTAAAACTATCTTATTGGTTTTGAGAATTTTCTTTTAGAATCGAATCTGTTTCGCAGTAGTAAGAGTCTGGAAATTGTTTGGCTCTAGAAAAAATAATTTGAAAGTTTTGTGATTCTTTTGGTAAAAAATCTTCCTTTTCCAAACTAATACTTTCGTAATCAATCGTTTGTCCTTGTTTATCAATGAGTAAACAAACAATTTTTGTGAAGTTGGCTGTAACATTCCCTCGGTTTTGAATTTTACCTAAAAGTAAAACTTCTTTGTTCTGGTTACGTTTGAAATCAATTTGTTTTATCAAAAGTTCTGCTTTCTTTGTATCACCTGGGATGGTAGTAGCCGTAACAGAAATATTAAAATGATCGTAACTTGGTGCTTTTTCTAGTAAAACTTGGAAACTAACAGACTCATCTTTTGGAACGATATTTTTTTCTGCATATCCAAAACTTGATCCAAGATTTATTCCCTCTGGACTCAATAAATCTACAGTAAATTTAGGCATCAGTAAATTTTGTCCACTTTTGTTGGTAAACTTTCCCACAATATAAACATTTCCGATAATGTCAGGAAGAGCTGATGTAAATTGGAATTCTCCTTCTGGAATGATTTCAATCGATTCTAAATTTGGATCGATTTGAATCACTGCTGTTTCTTCTTCTACATTAGGACTAAAACTGTTTTTGAAATAAGTGAATGCAGATGAACCTAATACTAACCAAGCGACTACAATTCCAGTAATGATATTTTTCCATTTATCAAAAGATGTTGTTGGCGAGTTTTGTTTGGAAGTTCCGTAAACTTTGGGTGGAGGAAGTTCGACTGTACTCCCTGTGGGTAACCGGTCAAAACAATCTCCGCACCGATAAGTGGTTGCAGATTCTTGGTAAATATTTGTGCTACCGCAGCTTGGACATTGTTTTGAGCTCATATGTCGAATTCAAAAAGGTATCCAAAGAAATCCAAGGAGAAAACAAATTGGGAAATATCTTTCTCGGCCCTCACATTCGTTTGTATTGAGTTGCCATAATGGGCAATAAGGTGTTCGGAACGGGTTTCGTTTCTCCTTTTTGAAATGAACAGTCTTTGAGGCAGCGAGGTTGTGTTATAATTTCACCGATAGGAAAGGGAGAAGGAGGAAGTTCTAAAAATGTAAAAGATTTTGTATTTTTTGCGTTCAGAATTTGAAAGAATGTTTCGGTGCTATCACTATTTCGTAATAACAGAATATCCTTTTTTTGATCTAAAAGAGGCAAAACCACAAAAGCAAAGTCTGCATTATTAAAAACTAAAATTTTATCTTCTATTTTAGATAACTCTTCTAATGTATTGGATTGGAATTTTGATATTTTTTTAATTTCTTTTGTCTGTTGAAAAAGAACTGTCAAACTATACAAGGAAAGTAACAAACAAATGAAAAACCATTTTTTGGATATTGTGGTTTCGTTTTCTTCGTTTTTTCGTAATAATAAAATATAAAGTGGAAAAAGACCAAATAAGTATCTGGGAGTGTTGTGCCCGCCAGTATTTGGTGAAATCAAGATCATAAACAATGTAATTAGAATTAAAAAAATGTTTTGGTATAATATTTTCTTATGAAAGAAAAACCTTATACAATAGATAACGGACAAAATAAAAATAGGAACTTGTTCTAACCAAATTTTGAATAAATAGAAACTGGAATCGATTCGGAAATGGTATTGGGGAGCTTTAAAAATACGAAGTGGAATAAAAGTTCCGAAGATAATTTGATTGATGATAGAAAAGACAAATCCTGTTGCGAAAAAGGTTAGAAAGTATTGTTTCCAGTTAATTTCTTTAGAAAAACAAATGGGAAGAATCAAGGCTGTAAAAAGCATTTCTGGTCGCATCCAAACCAAACACAAAGATAAAAAACCAGAAACTATAGTCCACTTGCGATGGTATAAAAATAATATGACTACTTCTAAAAACAAAAAGAGAATGGTATCATGGACTAAAAATATATAAACAGAAATTGTAGAGCCAAATAACAAAAGTATAGTGGCTACCGTATCTTTTTTGATTTGATAAAATACGAAAGCTGATAAAAAAAATAAAAGTAATTGGATTAGTTTAATCCCCATAGTTCCCAGGCTCATGTAAAAAGGGAAAACTAAAATGGGGTAAAAATTGGGAAAGGTTGAATAAATGAAATTATCTTTTGTATGAAAAAAAACTTCCGGAAAAGGAACAAGTTGAAACTTCGGATCCTGTAGAGAATAATCGTAAGGCAGATGAAAAATTCCTTTTCCTACCAGTTTGACTTGCCACTCGATCAGTGCAAAATCAGAGGAAGGTTCGATTTGTTTTGTTGTGATGATTAAAAATCCCAAAACTAAAAATGCTAAACTAACGAAGAAACCTATTGCTTTTTTTGATTGATCCATATGAAATCGAAAACAAGTATATTCTTTTCCAAATCCAAAGATCTGCAATGAAAAAAGAGATTCATCTATCCACTTTCCCTTTTAAATCAATCAAAATAGGTCTTTATGCCTTCTTTTTCCTTTGTGGATTGGTTTTGGTAACCCGAACCATTGATACTTTTGAGATTTTAAGATTTCCCTATGGCCATTATCATTTCCCCCCGGTTCGAAAAATTCCTTATTTCCGACAAGGGGAAAGGGAATTTGGAGAAATTAATGAATATGGTTTTCGGATTGGAAGTGTTAAAGAAAACACAAATTGTAAATATTTATTGTTAGGTGATTCGCAAACGTTTGGTTCCGGGATATTTTGGAAAGATAGTTTTCCTGAAATTTTAAATAGGGAAACGAATTGTCAATGGATCAATACCGGTATCCCTGGATTTACTTTAGAAAATGAGTTTTCTCTATATGAAAAGGTGAGTCAAAAATTAGATTTTGATAAAGTGTATTTGATTGTTTATGGGAATGATATTTATGAAACAGGGGATACGCCTGATTACTTACATTTTGTAAATCATAAGAGTTGGTATGTTCATTTTGTATCTTTTTTCTTTCCTGAACATACTCGTCGTTTTATAAAAAATAAATACTTTGAATCAATTCAAATTCGAATGGAAGAGGAATTGGATCGTGTATCCAAACTTCCTTATATGGCTCCCGATTCAAAAGCGAAAAAGATTGAAGTTGTGGATTTCAATTCCCTTAAAACTTTATTCCAAATTAGCCCCACTTATCTTCCCAGTTCTCTAGATACAAAAACTTCTGCTAAAGTAAATTTTGATCGATGGAAAAAGGTTTTTTATCAATTGAAACATAAAATTGAACAATCAAATAAAAGTTTAACAGTTGTTTATATTCCTTTAGAAGTTGAATACGATAAATCTCGTTTTTTTGTTTATGAAAGTATTGGATTTCAGATGAATCCAAGTTGGTTGGAATCTGATTCGGAACTATTTTTGGATTTGTTTCAATTAACAAAGGAAAATAACATTCCTCTGATTGATTTGAGAAAATTTATGAGATATCGAACAGATTTGTTACAAAGTGGCGACATCCATTTGAATGAAAATGCCACTCGTTTGATTGCTGACATTTTAAAAAGAGACTTATAAGTTTAAAGTTTTGCCCTTTTTCCCATTGATTACGTTTGTTCTAGATTTTTTAAAATGGGACAATCTGGTCTATGGTCTCCATGGCAATGTTTCACAAGAGTTTTTAACGTATCTGACATATCCTTTAATTGTTTCAGTTTTAATTCCAATTCATTTAAATGTTTTTCGGCAAGTAGTTTGACTTGTTTGCTACTTCTGCTTTTGTTTTTCCAAAGTCCGAGCAAACTCTTTATATCTTCGAGTGGAAATCCAAGTTCTCTCGACCTTTTGATAAATCGTAAGTAGTGAATGTCATCGGAACTATAAATTCTGTATCCGTTATCTGTCCTTCCCGCTTCAGGGATGAGACCAATACCTTCGTAATGCCGAATGAGTTTTGTGCTGACTCCAGATTCTTTAGATAGTTCTCCAATATTCATTTTTTCCTCCAAAAAAAATTAGAAAAATTGTAAAATATTTCAATTCGGCTATTGACCTTCCAATAATTGGAAGGTATAGACTGGATTTATCTTAACAAAGGAGTTATGATGAAACCAATCAGATTTTTTAGCAGAATTGTTTTTTTTATAATCTTTATGAGTGCAACTCAAGTTTTTGCACATGGTGAACACAAACCAGGTCCTCATGGAGGTTTGATTCGAATGCCGGGAGCATTTCATACGGAAGTGTTACCTTATCAAAATTTAGGATTTAAGGTGTATTTACTTGATATCAATTTTGAAAATCCTACTTCCAAAAATTCGAAGTTACAGGGTAAGGTTGTATCAAAAGGAAAGGAATTCCCATTAAAATGTAAGAATCATCCCGACCATTTTTATTGTGAAATTCCAGGGGGAAGTTCCGTGGAGGAGGGAGAATTGATTCTTTCTCCAGAGTGGAATTTTCAAAAAGGAGCGGTTGTGAAATACAAACTTCCGTTATTTGAGAATAAGGAACAGAAAAAGGAGCATCATCATGGTTAATTATGAAGTAGAAGGAATGACTTGCGGGCATTGTAAAAAAACAGTAGAAATGCTTTTTGGTGAAATCGGTAAAGAAGCAACTGCAAACATAGAAAATAAATTGGTAACCGTAAAAGAAACTTTAACAGATGAGGAGTTAAATAAACTTCGCAGCCGTTTGAGTGAGGATGGATATTCCCTTGGAAACATCAAATAATACCACAGAACGAACATTAGATCTTTTTGGTATGACCTGCGCCAACTGTGCCCTTCGTATTGAGAAGGGCCTTTCCAAAATGGAAGGCGTATTCGATGTTCGTGTAAACTTTGCACGTGAATCAGTTTTTTTACGTGCTAATGATTCCGTAACTGTAAATTCTCTTTTAGATAAAGTGGAATCACTCGGATATTCTGCCCTGGTTCATGATTTGAGTAAACAATCTGAAACAGAGAAAAAACAGAAAAACCAAATTCGGAATTTAAAAATACGTTTCCTTCTTTCTGCTTTATTTTCTTTTCCTTTGTTTTACGGAATGGTGACTCATTTTAGTTTTTTAAGTTTTATGCCAATGCCTCATATCCTAATGGATCGATTTGTCCAAATGGCATTAGCGTTTCCAGTCCAGTTTCTGATTGGATTTCCTTTTTATCAGTCTGCCTATCGCGCGGTAAAGAATGGATCTGCAAATATGGATGTTCTTGTTGTGATTGGCACCAGTGCAGCCTATGGGTACAGTGTGTTCGGAAAAGATTTATATTTTGAAACATCTGCGATTCTCATCACCTTTATTCTGGGAGGTAAGTGGATTGAACATTTTGCGAAAGGGAAAAGTAGCGATGGAATCAACGCACTTTTAAAACTTCGTCCCGAAAAAGCCACTGTTCAATCAAATGGTATTTTAACAGAAGTCCCAAATGAATATTTAAAAGTAGGGGATTTGGTTTTGGTAAAATCTGGGGAACGGTTTCCCATGGATGGGATTGTGTTCGAAGGGGATAGTTTTTCCGATGAATCAATGTTAACTGGTGAAAGTATGCCTGTTGAAAAAAAACCTGGGGATCCAATATTAGGCGGATCTGTAAATGGAAGTGGTTCCTTAGTAGTAAAGGCAACAAAGGTCGGAAATGATACTACACTTTCACATATCATTCGTTCTGTGGAGGAATCACTTGGCACTAAAGCTCCGATCCAAAGAATCGCAGATCAAATTTCCGCTTATTTTGTTCCTGTTGTTATTTCTATTAGTATCATTGATTTTTTGGTTTGGTATTTTATCCTCACACCTGGTGTGATTTCCTCTGCTATCGAAACAAGTATTGCCATCCTTGTGATTGCTTGTCCCTGTGCGTTAGGTCTTGCTACGCCAATCTCTTTACTTGTGGGAACGGGAAGGGCTGCCAAACGTGGAGTTTTATTTCGTAGCGCCGAGGCATTGGAATCGGTTTCTAAAATCAATTGGATTGCTTTTGATAAAACGGGAACCCTGACAGAGGGGAAACCAAAGGTGACAGGGATCACTCATTTCGGGTTGGATCCTGCCTTATGGGAAGAGACACTTAGATGTATTATCGAAATGGAAAAAACTTCTGACCATCCACTCGCAAAAGCCATTGTCGGATATGGAAAAGAAAAAAATCTTTATACAGATTCTATGCAGATCGTTTCCACAAAAACGTTTGTTGGTGGAGGAATCCAATCGGAACAAAATGGAATCAAATATTTTGCCGGTAAACAATTGTTTGTTGAAGGTAACGGGTTTGTAATCTCTGAAGAAATTTTAAAAACTATCCAACCTTGGACACAAGATGGATCGAGTTTGGTATTTGTGGGAATTCGTGGACAGTCAGAAGGAATGGTTGTCTTTCGTATTGAAGATGGGTTACGACCCGAGGCAAAAGAAGCCATAACAGAACTTAAATCCATTGGTGTAGAGCCAGTCCTTCTCACGGGAGACAATGTTTCTTCCGCAGAAAAGGTCGCTAAATTAGTTGGTATCAGTTCTGTACATGCAGGTCTTCATCCAGAAGATAAATCAAAAATCATCAAAACATTAAAAACAAACAAAATCCATTCCGCAATGGTGGGAGATGGAATCAATGATGCTCCTGCACTTGCTTCTGCCGATGTAGGAATTGCAATGGGGACCGGATCTGATGTTGCCATTCAGACAGCTGATGTAGTACTTGTGAATGGGGACATCCAAAGAATTGTAGATCTCATTCGGATTGGTAAAGATACGGTGATCAATATTCGACAAAACTTTGGTTGGGCATTGGGTTATAATCTTTTGGGAATTCCCATTGCTGCTTCCGGTTTGCTGCTTCCTTGGGTCAGTGGGCTTGCAATGGCACTCAGTTCTATCTCAGTTGTTTTTAATGCATTACGGATGAGTCGTTGGAAATAAATTCAAATAAAAAGATGGTAATCCTTTGGACATTCGATTTATTAACCCACCTTCCTATTTAAAATCCTCAATCAAAGAATTTTGGATTTGGAAGGGTGTGAATGTTAGAGAACTTCCTTGGATTTTACCGTCTTATGAATGTGAGATGGTGTTCCATTTGGGAAACCCACCCATTGTTGAAACAGAAAACAAAGAAATTTTTCCATTACCAAAAATTCATTTAGTCGGCCCACAAACAAGGCGGTGGCGGATTTTATCAGAAACAGATATATCCTTGTTTGCGATTCGATTTTTTGTAGGAGGTATGTATTCTCTTTTTTCCAAACGAGGAGATGAAATACAAAATCAATTTTTAGAAATTGGAAACAAATCTACGTTAGATGATGTTTTAAAATTAGATCATTCTTCTGAGAATGAGATTTCTGAATTTTTAACCAGTTTTCTAAAAGATTATCCGGGTATAAATTCTGAAATACCGACATATGTTCGGTTTTCTCTTTTGGAATTGATGCATCCAGCCACATCCATTCAGAATTTATGTAAAAAAATCGGTATTTCTAGAAAACAATTGGATCGTAAATTCAAAGAAATTGTGGGGATGAATCCTTCTGAATACAGAACAGTGCACAGGTTACTGGAAATGGTGCGAAATCCAGAACACTACCGCAAAAACAATCCAGACTTACGTTTTACTGAATTAGCACAGGAATTTGAATATTCGGACCAGTCCCATTTCAATCGCGATTTCAAACGAATTTCTGGAAGTATTCCCAATGAATGGTTCGCAGAATATAAAAAAATGTCCCATTTTTACAATCAAGATTCGTCCTATAATGATAGGATGAACACATGATACAAAACATAATTGATTTCGTAGGCAAAACTAAATCCAATTTAAGGTTACGCACATTCTGTTCTTCCATCACGAGAGAAGACAGGGAATCATTTGATTTGTTATTATCTGATTCCGATTTAAAAGAGGTGTTGGTATCAGAATCACCTCTACTTCTCGGCCTTGCTGTAACTGAAGTTTCCAATATTTATTATTTAAAAAAGTTACTCGCTCTTGGGCTTGATCCAAATAGACCAGATAACATGGGTTTGTATCCAATTCACAAAGCCACAGAAACCGGGAATGTCGAAGCTGTGGAAGTTTTGTTAAACTCTGCTGCTGATCCGAATGCCGCTGATCCCAGTGGAGTCACTGCACTTCATATTGCCAATAGTTTTGATGGACTTAGCGAAATTTCGGATCTACTCATTCGAATGGGTGCTAATATTTACCAAAGAGATAAACTCGGTAAACGTTACTTAATGTAACTTTAAATTAGAATTCAACAAATTGGTGGTCATAATCTTCCTTGTCTGAATGGGCCACTTCCCGATCTTTGTGAATATGATCGGTACACCCTTTACTCCCAACGCTACAAAACTTTTACTCCTAGGATCAGGAGAACTTGGTAAAGAGGTCGCTATCGAAGCGAACCGTCTGGGTGTTCATGTGATTGCCGTAGACCGTTATCCAAATGCACCTGCAATGCTTGTGGCACAAGAATCTCGTGTCATCAACATGCTTGATCCAAAAGAGTTGGAAGCCACCATACGAGAGTTAAAGCCAGATTTTGTAGTCCCTGAAATTGAAGCCATTCATACAGAAACTTTAGTTCGATTGGAAAGCGAAGGTTTTCGTATCATACCATCTGCGAAGGCTGTGAACCTTACCATGAACCGAGAGGGGATTCGGAACTTTGCCTCCAAAGAACTTGGATTAAAAACTTCCAAGTTTCTCTTTGCAGATACCGAAGAAGATTTTACTCGTGCCGTGAAAGAAATTGGTTTTCCTTGTGTGGTCAAACCCATTATGAGTTCCTCTGGAAAAGGACAAAGTTTGATTCGAGAAGAATCAGAAATCCTAAAAGCATGGGAATATGGACAAACCGGAGGAAGGACCGGCAAAGGCAAAATGATCGTTGAAGAATTTGTTTCCTTTGATTTTGAAATCACACTTCTTACCATACGCCATATAGCTGGAACTACCTTTTTACCACCCATTGGTCATCGACAAGTAAACGGAGATTATGTGGAATCTTGGATGCCACAACCTATGACGGAACTTGCATTACGTGCTGCTGAAAAAATTGCAGAGACGGTCACAACCGGGCTTGGAGGATTTGGAATTTTTGGAGTCGAACTTTTTGTCAAAGGGGACGAAGTGTATTTTAGCGAGGTGTCTCCAAGACCACATGATACTGGACTTGTGACTCTCATCTCACAAAATGTTTCTGAGTTTTCACTTCATGCGAGAGCATTACTTGGCCTACCGATTCCAGAACTGATCTTTCATACTCCTGCTGCTAGTTCTGCCATTTTGTTAGAAGGAAAAACGAATTCGCCAATTTATACCGGTGTTGACGAAGCCCTCAAGATCAAAGGGGTGGACATTCGTATTTTTGGGAAACCGGAAGTGGATGGGAAGCGCCGAATGGGTGTTAGTTTGGCTTTGGGAAAAACAATTGAAGAGGCCAAAGAAAAAGCAAACCGTGCCCGGGACTTGATTCACTTGAAATAATAAATTCGATTCAATGTGATTAGTCTTTTTTGATTTCGGGTGCTTTGTAATTTGTCATCATACTTTCGTAGATACTTTCCTCTCCAAAGGGGAGGAAAGAGTTATCATAGTGGAGTGCAAGTAGTTTGTTGTTTGCTTTTCCGAAACCGCGAATGAGTTCTGACTCTATAGAATCAAAATCAGAAAACTCAATCGAATCCATAAGCTTACCATCATGGAGTAAGTTTAAGAATACCACAAACTTCCCGGCATGTTTTAATATCTTTAAAGAAAACAACATCTCTCGCAATTTCAATAGATAAAGAAGAGGACGAGTGTTCCTTGCCATCACTAACTTCTGTTCGGCTTCACTCACGTCTCTGAGAGCAAGGCGTAAAAAAGCACGAGTTTGTGTTTTTTCTTTGTCGCGCGATTTTCCCCCGAGTAAAATTAACTCGGAACGAACAAAATCTAAATTTTTAGTAAGAATTTTATCATAGAGTTGGATGAGTTTGAATTGAGTGGAACGAACAGCCAAATAGGCATCACCATATTTGCCTTGGATGTGAAGGCTTTTGAATCGCAAATACTCATCGATGATTTCTTGGTATTCTTTCTTTTCTTCGGGACTACCTAAATGGATGATACTGGAATCTAGCGAACGTACCAAAAGATAATTTTCTTCTGCTCCAAAGGCCACTTGTAAGTTGCCGTTAGCGTAGTTTCCCTCACCTGCAATGAGACAAAGGAAACTAAGGAAAGAAAAAAGAAAAGTTCGCACAGTATAGTTTCGGAATCGGAACCCCCTAAAAAAAGTCCATAATTTGACACGTAGTTTTCCTGGTAATTATGTCCGAAGAATTTAGATTTCGCGAAGGAAAGTAGCTGAATTTTGTCTCGATTCTACTCGTCGTTTCCGGTTCTTTTTCGATCCTGGTTGAATACGGAAAGGGAAAACCTTCGGAAATTATATGATCAAAGTATCTGGAATTAACAAACAATTCAACGGTAATGTCTTATTTGATGACTTACAATTCAGTGTGAACCGCGGCGAACGAGTGGGTCTTGTCGGTCGTAATGGACATGGAAAATCAACCATGGTCCAAATCATTTTGGGAAAAATGGAGCCGGATTCTGGAAACATCACCATTCCTAAAGGATACCGCATTGGACATTTGGAACAACACTTAGTATTCACTAAACCCACAGTTTTGGAAGAATGTGCTCTTGGCCTTCCCGAAGGTGATGAATACGAAACTTGGAAAGTAGAACGAATTTTATTTGGACTTGGATTTTCAGAAAAAGACATGGAGAGAAGTCCTGAGGATTTTTCTGGTGGATACCAGATCCGGATGAACTTAGCCAAACTTCTTGTTTCGGCTCCCGACATGTTAATCTTAGATGAACCAAACAACTATTTAGATATTGTCACCATACGTTGGTTAGAGGAGTTTTTGCGTGAATGGGAAGGCGAAATTATACTCATCACACACGATAGAAGTTTTATGGATAGTGTTGTGACACATACTGTTGCCATTCATAGAACTAAAGCCATCAAAGTCCAAGGTGATACAGAAAAGTTATACACACAAATCAACCAAGCAGAAGAAATTTACGAAAAAACTAGACTCAACGAAGCTAAAAAACGCAGACAAGAAGAGATCTTTATTGCTAAGTTCAAAGCAAAAGCTAGTTTTGCGAGTCGCGCCCAATCTCGAGTGAAAAGATTAGAGAAACAAGGCGAAATGAAAGCACTTGAAAATATTGAGGATATGGAACTTTATTTCAACAGTGCTCCATTCTCCGCAAGTCAGATGTTAAGTGCCGATGAAGTTTCTTTTTCTTATAATGGTAATGCTCCTTATTTGTTTGAAAACTTTTCTATCAGTGTCGGCCCACAAGATCGAATTTGTATCATAGGGAAAAACGGAAAAGGAAAGTCGACTTTACTCAAACTGATTGCAGGGGAACTATCGGCAGTTTCCGGTTCGGTGAAAAAACATCAGGTTTTGAAAGAAGGTTATTTCGGCCAAACCAACAAACTGAACATGAACGAAAGTAATACCGTTGTCCAAGAAATTATGAGTGCAGATCAAAACTGTTCCGAAGGGAAAGCTCGTAACATTGCCGGTGGACTTATGTTTTCTGAAGACCTCGCCTTAAAAAAAATTAAGGTTCTCTCCGGGGGAGAAAAGAGTCGGGTTTTACTTGGAAAGATTTTGGTCACTCCTTGCCACCTTTTGTATTTGGATGAACCTACAAACCACTTGGATATGCAATCTTGCGACTCATTGATTGAAGCCATCGATAACTTTGATGGATCTGTGATCATGGTAACACACAACGAAATGCACTTGCGTGCTGTAGCCACAAAACTAATAGTATTCGATGATGACCGAGTTTTTGTTTATGACGGGGGTTATGACGACTTCCTCACAGACATTGGCTGGAAGGATGAAACTGTTTGAAATCAATCCTCACTCTGAAACAAGTTTCCAAGTCTTATGACAATGGATTCCAAGCTTTAAAGAATGTAAATTGGGAAGTAAAAGAGGGTGAAATTCATGCCCTACTTGGTCCCAATGGAGCAGGTAAAACAACACTAATCAATTTGATTTGTGGGATCGTATCACCAAGTGGTGGTGAGGTGAATGTCTCTGGGTTTGATATCATTGGGGATTTCAAAAAAACAAGATCACTCATTGGTCTTGTTCCGCAAGAACTCAGTGTCCATGCTTTTGAAACTGTTTGGGCCAGCGTTTCCTTCACGAGGGGACTTTATGGAAAACCAGCCAATCCAAAATACATTGAAGAAGTTTTGAAATCACTCTCCCTTTGGGACAAAAAAGACCAAAGGATCATGACTTTATCCGGTGGAATGAAACGACGAGTATTAATCGCCAAAGCATTGTCACACGAACCAAAAATTCTATTTTTAGATGAACCAAGTGCCGGCGTGGATGTTGAACTCCGAAAAGATATGTGGAAGATCGTAGAATCTCTCCGAAAAAATGGAGTTACCATCATCCTTACCACTCACTACATCGAAGAAGCTGAATCCATAGCCGATCGAATTTCTGTGATCAGGAAAGGTGAAATTTTTCTTACGGAAAACAAAGACCGTTTAATGAAACAACTCGGAACCAAACAACTTCGGATTGAACTTAAAAAAAGTCTTAAACAAATTCCCAAATCACTTTCAAAGTACACATTAGAACTTGTGGATAATCATTCAGCACTTGTATTTACTTATGATAGATCAGATGACAGTAGTTTGATTACCAAACTTCTAGATGATTTGAAAAAACTGAAAATCCAATTTAGCGATTTGAGTACAAAACAAAGTTCGTTAGAAGAAATCTTTGTTCAGTTATTACAGGAGGCTGTATGAATTTTTACGCAATCAAATCCATCTATCAATTTGAAATGGCAAGAACCTTTCGTACTCTTTTACAAAGTATTGCCTCTCCTGTGTTATCCACTTCATTGTATTTTATTGTATTTGGATCGGCGATTGGTTCTCGGATCCAAGAAATCGATGGAATTAACTATGGAAGTTTTATTGTTCCGGGACTTGTGATGTTGTCACTCCTCACGGAAAGTATTTCCAATGCTTCTTTTGGAATTTATTTTCCCAAGTTTAATGGAACCATTTATGAAATTCTATCGGCACCTGTGACGATGTGGGAAGTGGTGATTGGATATGTGGGTGCTGCAGCAACAAAATCCTTTATGTTAGGGGTCCTTATGCTCATCACGGCATCTTTTTTTGTGCCGATTCGGATTGATCATCCCATTCTAATGGCATTTTTTCTTGTATTAACATGTATTAGTTTTAGTTTGTTTGGATTTGTGATTGGAATTTGGGCGGATAGTTTTGAAAAACTCCAAATGATTCCAATGCTCGTCATCACTCCACTCGTATTTCTCGGTGGAAGTTTTTATTCCATCCAAATGTTACCACCATTCTGGCAAAAACTCAGTATGTTTAATCCAGTTCTCTATTTGGTGAGTGGGTTTCGGTATAGTTTTTTTGAAAGAGCTGATGTGGCATTATCTGTCAGTATTTCGATGATAGTGGTGTTTTTGACTCTTTGTTTGACAGTGACTTGGCTTATTTTCAGAACAGGATATAAAATTAAAAACTAAAGTTTTAAAGGATAGATTACCCGAATTTTCATTGGGTCAATTTTACAATCTAAGGATTCCAAAAAATCCTTAGATTAATTCATTTGTTTTCTTAATTTTCGCAAATCGTCCACTAACCTTTGTATATCGCCCGTGCCTTTCGCACGGTAGATTCCTCTTAAATACCGGTTCTTATCAAATAAAAAGATATTTTCTGTATGAACAAATTCATACTTCCCTTGTTCGGCGGAAAATCCTTCCATTTCTGCACCACAAGTTCCTTTGGCAAAACTCTCGATCACTGATTCGCTTCCGGTAAAAAAACTCCAATTTGCGTTTTGGATTTTGTATGTTTGCCTATATTTTTGTAAAACGGGAACGGTATCTTCTTTAGCATTGATCGAGATAGAATAAATTTTGATATCTGGAAATTCAGAAAGACTTGGTTCTATTTGGATTATATTTCTTGTGATCAAAGGACAAATACCCCTACAAGTAGCATAAAAAAATACAACCAAATGTTCGTTCGGTGACCAGTCCTTGGATGATATATGTTTACCAGTATGTTCTGTTAACTCGAATGTATTGGGAACTTGTTTTAGATTGGAATTGTCTTTTGGATTTGCGATCCAAACCGGATCAAAGTCTTTCCCTGAAAAATAAGGGAGTACATTTGGATTTGGTGGTTGTTCCGATGGTTTACAGAAACTTCCTATAAAAAATAGAAAAATGAATATAAGGATCGATTTTTGAGAAAAGTACGAGTTCTGAACGAATTTTTCAGGACATCTTTTTTTTAAGTTCACTATTTTCACTTTGAATTTTGACTTTTTTCCGGAATTGGATCACAGAGTTTACTTCCTGGTCTTCCAAAACTTTCCCCTGTTTCCAAAAAAACATGGTTCAAATAAATTTGTCCTCGTCGGTTCCATTTTTTAGAAACCTTTGGTTTTCCTGAGTCGTAGAATGTTTGGTAGGTGGCCATTTGTCCATCATCAAAATAGTCAACATACTCACCGATGGGTTTCCCATTATCAAATTCTGATTTTTGTTTTAGAGTTCCATTTTCAAAATAACTGATTTGTTTTCCATGTTTTTGTCCATAACGAATGTTTCTTTCTTCTATAAAAGTTCCGTTTTCTTTTGTTATCGTATAACGACCGTGGGGAACTCCCTTGTAGAATTCCGTTTCATAAATTTCTAAAAGAGTAGGGTTTTTTTGAATTAGAATTCCTGTCAGTGGTTTTCCTTGGTAGAGAAGAAAATGGTTAGGATCTTCGGAAAGCCCCTTGTCTTCTGCTTCTACACGAAAAGGAGAACAAGAGGCTAAGGCGAAAAATGTAAGAGAGAGAAAAATCTCTCTCCATGAAATTTTGAGACAATTAATTGGAAACGGTTCCTGGTGTTCCATAGAATTGGGAACCAATCAAAGTGTTGATTGTGGCTGTGCTATCAAAAGCAAAATGGTAGTGATAGATTCCGGTTGGGAAAAGAAGTGTTGCAGCTGTGTGACCGTGGTTTGCATCAAGAGCTGGTCCTACCGTTCCCGGAGTATTGTCATCGGCAGTAGTGACAGTGTTATTATCACAATGTAAGCCATAAACAGGAAATCCGTCGATTAATACGCCAATTAAATTGGCATTATTATTTGTTATATTGAGTGGTTGGGAGTGGTGGTGGTAAACTCCTGAACTTTGTGGGTGACCGTTAAACTTATCAAAGGTTTGTGCTTCCGTTGCTAGTGTATCAGGTGCCGCGGCAGCATTGTTAAAGATGGCAAGACCATTCACAGTAATCCCCACAGAAGCATAACCACTTTGTGTTCCCACTAAAGCACCAGACTTGGCTGCCGGAGAACTAGGGATTGTGTAAACCAAACACTGGGATGCAATTTGATTGTTTCCGGCAGATTTTTGTCCACCAGCAAGTGCTTCAAACATTGGTGATGAAGTTCCAAAATAAAAACTTTTGTTGTTGGGAATGTTTTGCGATCGAAACACATAGTTGGAACCAGAGACAGTTCCGACCGAGCATTTAAAGTTGTTACGAATCCACGCAGGTAGATCTGCTGACATGGAGGAAGTCATACCAGTGATACAATCTGTACTTGCATTCAAAGTAGCAGTGGAGTTAACCACTGTGGTTCCCGTATAGGAGTTATTGACACAAATCTTCGAAGCTGCTGCAGCTAACAAGAGCAACATTTCTTCGTCAGAATCCGATTTGGGTTTACAGTGGGAAAAAGATAGTCCTATGATTAAGAGGAGGGTGGACTTACGTAAGGTTGACATTTCCATAGTCCAAACAATCTAGAATCATTCTTATCTTTGTCAAGAAATTCCTGACTAAGAAACTTGTATTCTTCCTTACGTAGTTATCCGAAATTTTTTGATTAGTAAATTTTTAAGAGTTCCACTTCAAATATAAGAGTGGAGTTTGCAGGAATGTTTCCTACCGTTTTGCTACCATAACCTAGTTCAGGAGGAATGATGAGTTTGCGTTTGCCACCCACTCGCATTCCTTTGACACCTTTGTCCCAACCTTTGACTACTTCTCCTGCACCCAAATTGAATTCGAAAGGACGGTTGCGGTCACGAGAACTATCAAACTTGGTTCCGTTCGTGAGTTTGCCTACATAGTGGACGGTCACGTAGGATCCCGAAAAAGCTTCCTCACCTTTTCCGACAACGAGATCAATGATTTGGAAGTCCCTTTCTGCTGATTGGATGGGAAAAACCGAAACTACTAGGAAAAATAATACGGATTGGATACAGATCTTCATACTTAGTGAAAGTATCCAAGATTTGAATTTCTTTGCCAATGAAAAAAACTGTTCTAAACAGTATCCCATTTTAGAATCACCATATGTTTCACGAGTTTATTTTTTACTGTCGAGAACTGGAAGCCTTCCTTTTTAGAAACCAAATTCAAGAATTTAAAGAAGGAGAACACGACAGTTTTTTTGCAGAAGAAATGTTGCGTTACATCCAAGCAGAATCCTTAAAGATTCCGCAGGTAGAAAAACAAAAATACCCGGACCTCCCTTGGGATAAAATTGATAGTTTGTGGCAAAAGGATTTGGCCAGGGCTTATGATTACATCGACTTAAAGATGTTATATTATATTTGCGCTTATGAGATACCCAAAATTACAAAAACAATCAAATTGGAAACCCGCTAACGATTAGGCTGCGGTTTTTCCATTGTTTTTAATAATTTCGATATTTTCTTCGAAACGTACCTTTTCAGCATATGTACGTTTTCCGGAAAACTCAATTCCAACAAGTAAGTCACCAGATGTTTCTTTATAAGCCCAAGCAATTTTTCCAAAAAATCGAAATGGAGTTTGTAGTTTGAAAACTAGTTCTAATAAAATACCTTTTTGTTTTGGAAGAGTTTCTACTAGGTTGCTGTTGGTGATACGAATTTTTAATCCAGTGGCAGACAAATCCAAAACAGGAAATTTTTCCACTGTCGTCATTAAATTAGCATCTTTAATCCTTTCGATCATTTCTGCAATTTGAGCTTGGTAGAAATTTAAATCTTCTGTTGTGATGGCATTGTCTTTTGTTTGAAGAGAGTAGTAACCGATAGGAATGATTTCTTCTAATTCGTTTTTGTAAAGAATGGGAAGGATGAGTTCGGATTTTATCTTTTTGTCTTTTGAAGCCATCGCTAGTTTTTCAACATGGTCATCGACTTCATCTTCGTAGTTGATAAATCCTTCTTCATCAGAACGGTAACTTTCTGGATTACTTGCATCTTTAATAAAAAGAATTTTTTGAGTTGATTTTACTACTTCGTATTTTCTTTCCATTCCCGACTTAAAAATATCCATTGCGCCTGCTTCACCAGACCTAACCATCATTCGTTTGCGATAGTCTTCAAAGTTTACGCGAACAAGAGTGGGAATGTTGAACATATTGGCTTCGATAATTGTTTTGGAACTAACAATGTTTGTAACATTCACAAGGCCATCTTCGGAGATTGTAAAACGAGGGTTTAGTCTTTCTTTTTTTGCAATCAGAACTTTGTCTACGTGGAGTTGGATTTTGTTAGGTGTAATTTGTTTTACAAAAGTGCAATGAAGTTCTAAATAACGAGCTAATAGTTTAGAAAGAACAAGGTTAGAACCTGGACCAATAGGCCATACTTCTGACCAATCAACAATGATCTCTTCACCACCAGGTAATTCCTGTGTTACGGTCATGGATTGGACTTGCCCATTCCAATACGCTTTCATTTCTTGATTCATGAGATAGTGTAAGATCACATGATGTTTTTGTTCTTTCGCAGTGATTTGATCCATTGGTCGCATAGCTAAATTCCGATTACTATTTTTAGACGAGAAATATATTTCCGTTCTTATGGAAACTAAAGATGATACTCGTCTCTTTGGCAAGAAAAACGAAAATTTATAGTAGAAGTAGGTGTTTTTTTTCTGTTAATTCATAACAGAAACGAATCCATGAAAAATGATTTTGTAAGTGTGAATACTCGGGAAGGTACTGAGATAAAAACAGTTCGCAACGTTTCTCTCTTTCTAAATATTTTTTTTCCATCACAAGAGTTAGATCGCTTAATGTTTTTTCGTATGTGTCAGAATCCATATAACCTTCTTGTAAGGCTTTTTTTAGAAACATACATTTTTCATTCCACTCTAATGGGGAAAGTACTGAGATTGTATCTATCTCTAACCAAAACTCTTTCAGTTCTCTTTGAAACTTAGGGACTTCCCTCTTAATGTTTTCACATTTATGAAAGAGTGTGCGGAGATAACTGATAGCATCTTTTTCAATTTCCGACACATGTCCGTCCCAAAGGGAATGGTAAGTTTTTGGAAAAAAAAAGGTAAACATAGGACCCGGGTAAGGAGACAATAAATCTAATTGATAAGCACCTTTTGCATTCAATTGTAAGGAACCTTTTACAAGAATTCCGTTGATTTCTGCCTCCAAAGTTTTGATCCCTAACATACTAATATTCAATTGCGTATGTAGTGAAATTTATTGTATCCTCGTTCAAAATTTTATTTTTTTTTGAGATATAGTTTCGTTGGGATTTTTTGTTTGGTGATTCCCCTAATGAATAGAATTCCCAAAGAGATTTTGAATAGTTTTTTGCAACTGTAAGTGTATGGAAGACCCTGACATTATTGTGCAGTCTTTTCCAGAAAACGATCCATCCAACCACCCAAAACTTCCTAAGGCGAAAGGTTCCAAAAGGGCTCTCCTCGTAGAAGGGGGAGGAATGAAAGGTGCGTTTTCTGGGGGTGTTTTGTATGCTTGGAATCGCTTCTTACGACCGAATTACTTTGATTTGGTGGTCGGTGTTTCTTCGGGAGCCTGTGCTGCTGCTTATTATGTATCCATGCCTAAAAAAGAACCTGTCAAAAGCGAAATGGCACTTTCTGTTTGGTATAAAGATTTATCTGGCAGAAAACTAATTTCCTATTTCCATCCTTTCCAAGGAAAAACATTACTGAATCAAGAGTATTTGATCGATTTTATTTTTCGCAAAAAAGTTCGTTTAGAATCGGAAACTCTGGATCGAAAAAATGTTCCTCATTTTGTGGTCGCAGTTAGTAATTTACATACTCATTCCATCGAATACATCAAAGCCACTTCTTCTAATGTATTCGATCTATTAAAAGCAGCCACTTCGTTGCCGATTGCTACTCGCGGTAAACATCTATTAGATGGTAAGTTTTATTCAGATGCTGCGATTCTCAATCCACTTCCCATCCAAGACATCATCGAAGCAGGATACAAAGAAATTGTGGTGATTATGAATTCACCCATCCGCCATATTTCCGGCCCACTCACAAGATTTACTAGTTTACTTGCTTTTCCAACAAGACGAACCATTCGTCGGATGATGCGTAAACTCCACCACTTTCATTTTAATGCAGCAAGAGAACTTGCTGTCAAACCACCTAAAGGTGTGAAGATCATCACAGTGGCTCCCGATAGACCACTACCAGTGAAACTCACCACAACGATTCGCACCAAACTTTATAAAACAGTTTTACTCGGTGCCAAGAAGGGCGAAGAAGCTTTGCAAAAGATTTTAAAAAGAAAACCTAAAAAACAGAAATAGTTAATTATTATTTTTCTCTGTTAGATCGCTAACAAAAAATCCACCATATGGTTTATTGAAAACTTTTTTAAAGTCTCCACCAATATACCATTTCCCATTTTTGAAGTGACTAGAATTTCCTACATCATCTGCATTGGGATGCCATTCCAAAACGGTATTGGTTTTTGCGTCAAAGGCATTCATAAATTGACTAGCTGTCGTACCATTCAGTCCTAGAAAACTTCCTAAAACGATGACCTTTCCTTCTGGCGAAGTGGCCATAGAAAGAACTCCTCCATCTGAATAAATGGGATTTGGTGTTATATAACTATTGGATTTAGTATCATAAGTTGCCATATTTTGGAAAGTTCCCAAAATTCCTATATTAGTCATAATCCCACCGATGTAAATCCTTCCGTCATAGATTGTTTGCGTATACACACCGTTATTCGGATGGTAAGCATTCGATGGAAAATTGCTAATAGTTCCATTAATTGTATCCACGGCACGGTAGTTACTAATAGCTCCATTTCCGTTTAAACTGGAATAGATGCCTCCGATATAGACCAAATCATTTACGACCATCATTGTATTCGGACTTCCAACGATGTTGGGATTCCAATTTGTGAGGGAGAAGGTTGTAGAATCAATCGCAGCGGCACCACTTCTCGTTTGGCCACCAGCGCCAGTCATACTAAAACCTCCAAAAAAGATTTGGTTATGGTTACTTGTAATGGTTCTGATTTCGGCAGAACTGCCCGTAATATTCAGGTCTGTGGAACTTAAGTTGTATGTGGGTAAATCCAAAACCGCGAGTGCTTTTCTGGGAATTCCGTTTACATTTTCAAAACTCCCGCCTACAAAGAGACGATTGTCTTTTGTCAGGAGAGAGGATATTTGAAAATCAAAGTTAGGTGTTCCTTCGATAGGAGAACCTGTTGCCTCTTCAAAAACTACAAAGTTCTTTCGATATTTCATGTTCAGCGCTGAATGGTTACTCGCGATGAGTAGTGAAGAGCCGGAAGGAACTATCTCACCTGATGGAAAGTAAATGAGGGAGTTCAAGTTCGGATCCCAAACATTCAAACTTTGACTTGGCAAATCAAAACTTGCTGCAGAATTTCGCTTTTGTCCTTTGGCTGCCGTAAATTCACCCAGAACATAGAGTTTGTTTCCAATAACAGTTAGATATCTTACATAGTTATTGATTGCAAATGAATTTTCTTTTATGGCACCTAACTGATTGTCTACGCCAACTAAATAGTTTGAGGCTATCCCGCCTATGGTTGTGAAATCACCGCCTAAATAAATTGTATTTTCATATTGATTGACTTTGACTACTTCAATATTTGGGTTTGGTGCCCAGGAAGTTTGGGTTCCATTTAAAAAGAAAGAGATAGCCCGACCAGTAAAAGGCCCTACCACATAGAGAACTGGGGTTCCTAAATGGTCTGTCCCTAGATGTAAATCATTCACTTGCCCACCTACGGGAGCTTGTCCTGTGAAAGTAGAATCGATGGCACCAGTGGAAGGTGAAAGTTTCACAAGCCCATATCTGGTAGTGGCTCCGATGTTTGAAAAATGTCCTCCGACATACAATGCAACTCCATCAGTGACAATGTCAAAAACACCACTATTAAAAGTGTCTGTAACAAACTCTAAATTGAGATTTCCAGTATAACGATTTACGGAGGCTATGTTCGACTGTGAACCGGAACCCCAGCCAGTAAATAATCCACCTACGTATAAATTTGCACCTAATAACGCAAATGTGGTGATTCCCCTGGAAGCATCTTCGTCAACAACAAAGTTCGGATCCAACTGACAGCCAGGTAAAATATGAGCGACTTTGCTTCGTTTGATTCCTTGGACATGAGTAAAATCTCCTCCGATATAAAACCCGCCAGAACCATCGGAAATGGCAGTGGAATAGGAACCATTCACTTTTAAATGAGGACAAAATCGGTTGGGAACAACCATTCCGGTTACGGAATCGACCATAGCAATATTTCCCGTAGGAACTCCTGTCATCGAAAAATTTCCTCCTACGATGATTTGTCCCTGATACGATTCAATGGCAGTGACTTTAGCAGCAGTCGGGTCATACACTCCCCACTCATCAAAAAAACTAAACGCTGGTAAACAGGACGGAGAACGATCACCGGTCGCATATCGAATGACAGATGCTAATAGATAAGACTGGGAACGTGCATCACAGGTATTTTCAAGTTCTGCTGGTTTGCAGAGAGTAAACGTAGTAATCGATACTACGTAGATACACGAAATAGAAAAAATTCGGAACATGAATACAAGTTTTCGAATTTAAGTTTCATGTCTAGTGTTTTGAATGGATTCAATATTCACCAATGGATCACGAATTCATATTTAGATTCGATAATTCTCATTTGAAATTTTGAATTTAGATATCGTAATTCTATTTAAGTTTAGTTTATAATCATTCATTTAAACTAGAGCGAACGAGTCCACCATTGCTTCTTTTGTGTGCAATCGTAAATGCACCACCGATATAGTATTTTCCATTTTTATACATGGATGTATATACCACATCGTTGATGGATGCCTTCCAAGGAGAAAGTGTATTGGTGTTATAATTAAAGACCCCTAAGGAATAGTTGTTAGGGACACCATTGAGTGCAGTAAAAGAGCCTCCAATGAGGACGTTTCCATCTGGATAGGCTGCGATATGGTTTACAATATTATCGCTATATACTGGATTAGGTTGTTCGTAAGATTGACTAGCGAGATTATAAACTGCAATAGAGTTAAAGGCTCCTAAACTACCAATGCTTACGAATTGCCCTCCGAGAAAAATTTTCGTTCCTGCTAAGCTTTGTGCATAAACACCGCTGCTAGGAAAATTGTTTGTTGAAGGAATGCCACGTTTGGTTCCGGAAACTTTGTCCACTGCTTGGTAATTTGTGGTAACACCATCTCCGTTAATTCCTGTATACAATCCACCAAGAAACACTAGATCTTGGACGACTAAAAAACTTTCCCCACTGCCGCTGAGATTCGGATTCCATCCACTAACCGAGAAATCAGCTAAACTCAGTGCAAAGGCACCGTTTCTCGCATTCCCATTTACGTTTGTTACGCTATCGCCCCCAACGTAAAGCTGTGATTCATCGCTTGTGATCGTGCGGATTTCGGGAGTGCCTGAAAGGACTGTGTTAATTGGGCTTAGTTGGTAATGAGGTAAATCCAAAATGGCAAATCGATTCCTTGATTGCCCTGCAATAGAAGTAAAACTTCCTCCTACGAACAGTCGGTTGTTAACTCTATGAAGGGCTTTGATCGGGAAATCGAAGTTAGGTGTTCCTTCGATAGGCATTCCTGTCACTTCATCCAAAACAGCAAAATTACTTCGGGCTGTTACATTCACTGTGGAACGACTGGATGTGAAAAGTACGACCCCGTTTCCTGCAGATACAATCCCTGATCCTGGATTGCTAATGCTCGAATCATACGCTGGATTAAAGGCAGTGACCGATTCATCGGGCAAAGAAAGTGCCGCAGCATAGTTTCTCGGAACAGATTTCACAGAGGTAAATTCTCCGGTTAAGTATAATGTATTTTCAATGATTTGCAGGGTTGCGACAGGCTGACTGCTACCGATACCGTAATTTGTATTGATAGCAGTACCCGTACTATTATTCACAGAGACTAAAGAGATAGCAGTCGTTCCACCGTTGATGGTGGTAAAATCACCACCTAAATATATTGTATTATTATATTGTTGGATGGAATTGACCTTGGAACCGACATTCGGATTTGGATTCCAAGAGGTTAAAGTTCCATCGGGAAAATAAGATATGGCTCTACTATAAGTTGGCGTTGTCAAATCACCCACAGCATAAATAACGGGACTCCCACTGGCATCGGTTCCGTAATGCAAATCTAAGCAACTTCCTCCGTTGATTGCTGTAGTGAAAGAAGATATGACAAGACCGGTGGAGAGAGAAAACTTAGCAAGGCCAGTTTTCGTATAACCACCTATATTCGTAAAATCTCCACAAACATAAAGAGAGTCTCCATCGGTTTCTAAATCGGACACTAGGGTATTCGGATTTGGAGCGAACGAAGTATCCAGAGCACCTGTATATCGATTCACTCGAACCAGATAACCACTATTATCGTCAGGATAATATCCGCCTGCATAGAGGAAATCTCCTGCGAGTAATAAGCTATAAACACTTTTATTATTATCATTGAGAACTGTAAAGTTACGATCTAATTGGCAACCAGGAAGGATATGGGCTATGCTGAATCTTTCTTCCCCTTGGACGGCAAAGAATTCACCCCCAATATAAAAGCCACCATTTCCATCAGATATGGCGATACCAGTAGTCCCTACGACTTTTAAGTAAGGACAATAACGATTGGGTAATAACTTTCCGTTCGATGTTTCTAAATAAACAACATTTCCAGTAGACGGTCCTACGAATTGGAAACTTCCTCCGATGATGATTTGGTCGTTATAACTAGTGATCGCATTGACACTCGTAGCAATTGACGGAGGTGTTGGTATGAACACTCCCCAAAGGTCTTGGAAATCAAAAGAGGGAAGGCAAGAAGGGGATCTGTCACCAGTGAGATAACGAATGACCGAGGCTTGGAAGTATTCTTTTGTTTTTACATCACAAGTGTTCGATAGTTTTGCTGGTTTACAGCCAAAAGCCATCCCCACTGACAATGAATAGATGATTAAAATTTTTCGCATGGGTTTCATAGCTGGTTATTCTACTAAAGTTTTCTGAATTTGTCCACTCGTTTGAAATAAATTTCCAAGAATCCGAGGTGAGTCTAAGGTAAGATGGTTTGGATTTCCCTAATGTTAGTTGGTACGGGTTTTCTCCTTTTTTGGGTTTGGAGAAAAAGTCCAAAAATTAACAGCTATGTACTTCCTGTACGCAAAGAAAAACAGCAAGCACTGGAAAAAAATACCAAGGCATTAGTATCTGATATCCGGGAATTTTCTGTTTTTTTTGGAGCCGGTTCTTCTCAATTGGAAAAAGATTCGGTAGAAACATTGCGAACAAACTTGGAACCTTCTTTCCTCTCCCAAATAGGATATATCACTTTAATTGGTTCGGCCGATGCATCAGGCCCTCTGGTAAAAAACCGACGTTTGGTAAAAGATAGAGTCCGAACGGTGGAACGGTATTTGGTATCTTTAGGTATCTCTAAAGATAAAATGAATCAAACTTATTTAGAACCAAGTATCGGTAATGGTTCTGCTTCGCGTAGGTGGTTGCGATCTGTAAAGATCCAAATCCAAATAGAAACATAAAGATGACAGATAATCTCAAATTGATTCATTTGAATAAAAGACTATGATTCGTACTGAAATTCAAATTCGATTTAATGACATGGACCCAATGCGAAGGGTCAATAACTCTAGTTATTCGACTTATCTAGAATTAGCAAGATTAGATTTTTGTAATCGTTATCTAAATGTTTCGGAACTGGATGACATTCCTTTTGTTCTGGCACGAGTGGAAATGGATTTGAAGGCTTCTGTTCTCCCAGGTGCTTCCATCTTTGTCGAGACTTGGGTCTCTGCCATTGGAACCACCTCTTGGGAATTTTCATATGAAATTCGTGACAAGGACTCAAACACAGTTTATGTATCTGCCAAAACGGTTCAGGTTTATTTTGATTATAGAGCCAAAACTAAAAAACCAATCCCCCTTAAATTTCTAAAATCTTTAGAAAAGGAACGATTGTAATTTAAAACAACTCATGTGAATCAAAATGTTTCCATTCCCAGTGGTAGGCAGATTTGTCTCCATATTGAATGCATTCCGCAAGCCAATTGGATTCCAATTCCGGGTTAAGTGCGAAATAGGTTTCAGAAACCGAACGGATCAGCTCCCCATACTCAGGAAGGATTTCGGGTAAGAGTGGGTCTGTGTTTCTTTCGAGAAGTCGAACGACTGATTGGAGTAGAGCGAAGTAAATTCCCTTTCTCAAAAGTTCTGGAAGTCCTTTGGGAAGAGTGACAAGGGCCTCAATTTGTGGGAATAGGGAAACTAGTTTTGGGACATGAACGTACAAATGGCTTGGCAACTGGCCTTGAATTTCTGTAAGATAAACTTCGTTCCCCAATTCACCCATGACAAATCCAATCTATCAGATCCGTTCTCAAATTAAAACCATTTGTGAGGAAGAAGGATTTTCTTTCGTTGGGTTTGCGGAAGCAAAAATTCCCAAGGCAGACCGCGAATATTTGGACGAATGGATTCGGGAAGAACGGTTTGGGAATATGCACTGGTTTGCCAAAGACCATGCGGTAGGGATTCGAAATGAATTCCAAAATTTGGGCCTTGTGCCTCGTTCTGCGATATGCCTTGGTTTTGTATATAGGTCAAGTGCGGGTGAAGAGATAGTGTCCCAAATGGAATCCAAAGTGTCTCGTTATGCGTTAGGTTCCGATTATCACATCATTCTAAAAGAAAAAGGAAATAGGATACTAAAAATCCTTCGTGGTGAGTTCCCCAATTATAAATTTCGCCAATCCGTAGATAGTTTGCCCGTAGCAGAAAAAATTCTCACAAAAGAATCGGGAATTGTTTGGCAGGGGAAAAATACCAACCTCATCCATCCAAAACTTGGATCTTACTTTTTTCTTTCCACCATTCTCACCGATTTAGAATTAGGCGGCCCCGATCCAGAAGAAATCATCACAGACCATTGTGGGAGTTGTCGAAAGTGTTTGGATGTATGTCCCACAAATGCTCTCGAAGAATATAAAATGGATGCTAGTAAATGTATTTCTTATTTAACCATTGAAGACAGAGAAGAAACAAAGGTAACAGATTCTTTTTTAAAGTGGGATCGGAAAGGTTGGGTGTATGGATGTGATCTTTGCCAAGAAGTTTGCCCTTGGAATGCCAATGTTGCTAAACGAAACAAAGTGGAAACTTCGGAACCAGAATTTTTACCCAGATATTTCTGGACAGATCCAGGTTTTTTGGAAAAAAAATCTCTCACCAAACAAGAATTCGATGATTATTTTAAAGATTCACCGATTGAAAGGATTGGATTTGAAATTTGGAACCGGAATTTGCAACATTTGAATGAAAAAGAATCAAGCTGATACTAATAGGTTTTTTAAACAACTGAATGGTTCCGATTTTTTCAAAAGATTAATGATTTGAGTTTCCGTTCAAAAGAATATGAACATTTTCTGTTCTATTCTTTTATTCAATGGAATTTTTTCGATAGAGTTTCCGTCGCCAATTTCGGATCTTTTGCAGAACAAATCGCACTGACGACCGCCAGGGAATCTGCTCCTGCATCAATGATGGATTTTGCATTGGATTCATTCACTCCCCCAATGGCAACGATGGGAAGATTCGTTTTTTCCTTTAACCAGGTAACTCCTGTTAATCCCCAGGCCGGTTTGGTATTGGTTTTTGTATTGGTATCAAATACGGGAGAAACTGCCAGATAATCTAGCGGAGGGTTTGGATGGGTTTGGATGAGAGAGTGGTAGTCTTCTTTTGTTTCTAAGGATAAACCAATAAGGGCATCGTTTCCTAAGATCCGGCGTGCTTCCCACCATGGCAGATCAGATTGCCCGAGATGAACCCCATCCGCGCCGGCCGCCAAACAAATATCCAAACGATCATTGATAAGAAGAGGAACTGAAAAAGGAGATAGGATTTCTTTTAAGTATTTAGCGAGTTCTAAAAATTTGCGGGAGTTGGTTTCTTTTTCTCTCAGTTGCACAAGGCTTACTCCACCAAGTGCAGCAAGACGCACTACCTCTGACAAACTGTGGTAGAGGCATAAGGGTCTATCTGTTACCAAATAAACCCCTTGAATTTTGAATTTATTCACCATTTAACTTTTGTTTAATGATGTCTGCTCCGATTTCATAAAGTGCATCTAAAAATGCCACTTGGAAACTTCCAGGAGAACTTGTTTTGGATTTTGCCATTTCTCCTGCGATTCCCATAATTGCCATGGCAGAGGTTGCCGCGCGGAATTGGTTTGATTGGATGGCGGCAAAAGCTCCACAAATTGCGGAAGCCGTACAACCAAGTCCAGTCACCTTTGTCATGAGTGGATCTCCATTTCTCACTTGGGCTTTATCGGTTCCACTTAAAATATAATCTGTAGCTCCGGAGATAACAACCACTCCACCTGTGACTTTGGAAAGAGACTTTCCAGAATCAACAGCGGATTCAGAAGAATCTGTCGCATCCACTCCCTTTGTTTTTCCAGAAGAGTTGAGAGTTGATAAAATTTCAGAAGCATTTCCTCGAACGATACTGGGACTACCGGCCCCTAAGATTCTACGAATTGCCATATTACGCAAGTTACTCGCTCCTGCACCCACTGGATCCAGAATGAGAGGTTTGTTAATGGACACAGCTTTTGCCGCTGCCTTTTCCATACTTTGGATCCAAGGTTCGGAAAGAGTTCCAATGTTGATGACCGTTGCCGAACAGATCGTAACCATTTCTTCGACTTCTTCAATGGCATGAGCCATAATAGGAGAAGCGCCAATAGCAAGTAGAGCATTGGCAGTATTGTTCATGACTACGTAGTTTGTGATATTATGAATGAGAGGGGACTTAGAACGTAAGGTTTCCAAGTCTTCGATCGTGTTTTGAATGATTGATTGAGACATGCGGAGGTTTCCTAAGAAAACCTAGGCAATCTTCGTTATGGCGTCTTCTACTTTTTTGATTAAATCCGATTCGGACCAGGGTTTGTTTAAAAAACTATGTAAGTCCACTTCCCCTTTCAATTGATTGAGTGAGAGCTCATCAATATGACCAGAAATAATTATTTTTTGGATTTGCGGATAGGTTTTATGAACGTCGCGAAGAAACTCATCACCACGTTGGTTGGGCATCAGCCAATCTGAAATGATGATGAGGATATTGATTCCTTCTTCTGCCAATTCTTCGATGATAGACCAAGCCTCTTCTGTATTTTGAGCCGTTTCATAACGGTATTCGTTCCCAAAATGTTTTTTGAGCTGAGACTTCAGACTCATCAGAATGATTTGTTCGTCATCAACGAAGAGAATGGCTTTGTTCATAAGAACTATTTTCCGTCGTTAGGGCACTCAACCAATTTGTCATGACCAGGGCAGGAACGTTTTTCTTTTCCTGGGCAGATGGCAAAAGATGCAGAAGTGATGACGAATAAACTAAATAGAGCGATGGTAAGTTTCATAAGGAACCTCTTTAGAAATTAGACGACAGATTGTAATCGAAAGCAAGAACCTTTTGTTCAAACTTTTGTTAGAATTTCGTACCCTTTGTCTGTGACAAGAATGGTATGTTCAAATTGGGCAGAGAGTTTTCCGTCTTTCGTGCGGACGGTCCATTTGTCGGATTTGTCAAAATTGACTTCCCAGGTTCCCAAATTGACCATTGGTTCTACTGTAAAAATCATTCCGGCTTCAATTTTTGCCAGTTTCCGCGGAGACCGAAAATGAGGAACTTGTGGTTCTTCATGGAAATTCCGTCCCACTCCATGACCCATTAGATCACGAACGATTCCATACCCGAGTGGGGTGAGAAAATCATCGATGGCGTTTCCGATATCGTCAATTCGGTTCCCTGGTTTCACTTGTTCGATTCCAACCCACATCGCTTTTTCCGTGTCAGCTACGAGTTTTTCGGCTTCCGGAGTGGATTTTCCACCTACGATAAAGGTTTTGGAAGTGTCTCCAATGTATCCATCCACAATGGGAGATACGTCTAGATTCACAATGTCTCCATTGGCGAGGACATCTTCCTTTTTTGGAATTCCGTGGCAAACGACATGATTGATGGAGGAGCAGATGGACTTGGGAAACCCTTTGTATCCGAGTGGAGCCGATCTATGGCCGTTTTTTTTGGTATAGGCTTCTGCGAGATCGTTCAGTTCGAGAGTGGTGACCCCGGCTTTGACAAAAGGTTCTAGATACACGAGGAGTTCAGCGGCAAATTTTCCCGCCTTCCTCATCGTTTCAATTTCTGATTTGTTTTTAATGTAAATCACGGATTAGAAATCTGTGGATCGAACCGTTGTTCTTTTATTCGCAGAGGTTCTTTCCAGAGCTTTGTCGAGCAAACGGTAGATCTCTTCGTTGATTCCCTCAATCGCGTCTCCAGAAGTCATAAATCCCTTACTTTTGATGTAAGCTTTCACTTTAGAAGTGACAATTAGGGATTCTTTCGACGTTGTTTCTGTTTGTTCTTCGGACATGGATACCTCGGTTATTTCTTTCTAACTCCGAGGATGCTATCTACGAGGGATTTTTCAATATTTAATTTTTCACTAATTGCCTCGGAAGACCACTGATAGTTGTCGTGGAGGCTCTGGATGGTGGCTCTTTTTCTCTCGACAAGGGGATTTCCCGAAACTTTTCGGTCAGATTTTCCTGCCGGAACCGGACTTTGCATCGCTCCTTGGACAATGTCCAGGAATTCGGAGAGTTTTTCGAAGGTTTCGTCTGCCTCTCCGAGGAGAGATTCCAAATCGTCCTTGGTTTCGCGGGAAGATTCTTTCAGGTCTTCCAAACGTTTTTGGAGGGTGAGGATTTGGCGGTGGCGGTCAGATAGGTCACCTAGCAGCTCTTCGATTTTATCAAATTTACGTTCTACCGAATCAATTTGCGCTTCTCGTTCCACAAGGAAGGAGGTTCGGTTTTCGGCCTGGCGGATGGTTTCTGTCAGTTCCTTTTCGCGAGCTTCCACCACTTCGATTTCTCGGTCGAGGATGTCGAGACGGGCTTGGAGTTCCCGTGCATTGTGTTTTTGGCCTTCTAAGTTTTCCACCAAAGTGAAAACCGAATCTTGTGATTCTTGTAAGGAAGAAAGGAAGGTTTCAATTTTAGATTGTTCGGTTGTGAGTTTGGTCACTCGGGATTCAATTGAGCTTACTTCTGTTAGGCTTTGTTCGAAACCTTCCATAGTTTCGGAAACATGGACAAGATTGGATGCAAGGATTTGCACTTGTTTGTCGATGTCTTCTGATTGGAACTGTGCTTCTTTTAAGGTTTCTAATTCGTTTGCGATTTCTTTTCTAAGTTCTGAAAACTCGGAAATTGCTGATTGGTAAAGGTCAATATCTGGTCTGCCTTTTTCTAGGGCACGGAGGGCTTCCGAAATTTCTTCGACTGCGCGGTTTGACTCGTCTGCAATCTGTTTGGCGGAAGCAAATAAATCAGAATGTTCTTTCACCGTTTCTAGTTCACTGGATAGAGTTAAGATATCTTCTTTTAGTGTTTCCATTTCAGATTGGAAACTAGAAAGTGTTTCTTCTTTGGTATCGTTTAGATCATCCAAACCATTTTTGATTTCGTGTTTTAAATCTTGGAAACGATCCAAACTATCTTTTAAGAAGTCCTGGCTTTCTTTTGCAATTTCTTTGAAAGACTTTTCGTAGTCTCTTTGGTAAGTTTCAATTTGTTTTTTGGATTCGTCTTTGGAACGTTTGATACTTTCGTCTAAGTTACGTTTGACGGTATTGAGGTGGCTCGATATTTTTTCTTCGAGTTGGCCTAGTTGGATATTTCCTTTATCAAGAAGTTTTGTCAATTGGTGAGAGATTTTAGAATCAATGGTTTCATTGAGTCTGTCCATTTTCTCTTCTTGTAAGTTAAAAAAGGATTCTCCTGATTCTTCTAGATGTTTAAGAATTCGTTCCACTTCGCTACGAGCAAGTTTCCCTTCTTCTTCTAATCGAGAAATACTTTCTTTGGTTTTGGATTCTGCCGCCATTTCCAAATTGGATTTTGCTTTTTGGAATTGGTTTTGGAATTCACCAAGAAGGTCAGCACCTTCTACATGGATTTCTTTTAGGCGGTCTTGGAGTCTTTCAATACTATAATTTTGGTCATCGCGAATTTTACCAAGTTCGTCTTCCCATTTGCTGACAAATTGTTCCAAGTTCGCATTGGCGATGCGAATTTTTTCTGTGACAATTTCTTCGGATTCTTTGGCTTTTTCTTCTGCCGTTTCAAGGATTTCATGTGCAGATTCACGAAGTGCTGATTTTAACTCTTCTACATATTCATCCACATCTTTGGTTTGTGCAGTGATGGTTTCGTTTAGTTCTTTGACTTGTGATTGAACTGTTTCAAGATCCGATTCCATCTCACTCTTTTGAAGTTTGAAATCAGAGTTCATTCTTTCTTCGAGTTCTTTTCGTAATTCAAAAAGAGAAGTTTTGATTACAGTTTCTTGGTTTGTACGTACAGAATCCAACTCACGATCAAAATCTTTGAGTTCTTGGAGTGCACTTTTTTTGAGAGAACTTGCTTCTTCTTTTAGATCTTCCGAGATGCGGTGGAATTCTTCGGAGAAGGCTTCGATTTCCCGAATGAGTTCTTGTTTGCGAATGTCCGCTTGGCGAAGGAGTTTGTTCTCCGCTTCCAAATATTTTTCTTGGAACTGAATGATGGTTTGGTTGATTCCATCTGCTTGCCTTCTGGTTTCATTGATGATGTCATCTCGTTTCGAAAGTGTTTCGAGGGACAAGTCTTCAATTTCACGTTTGATGGCATCTGTCTCTTGGTTAAGACCTTTCATAAAAGAATCTTTGGTATGAGTGACTTGGTCAAAGATAGAATCAAAACGTTCTTGGATTTTTTTCTCGAGTAGGTTTACTTTCTCTTCCAACTTACCAGAAGCTCGTTGGTATTTTTCTTCTAACCTTTCATCAAACTTATCTACTTTATCAGAAAGTAGGGAAGAGGTATCTTCGAATTTTGTGAGGCGAACATCTAAGTCACCTTGTGCATATTTCATGGACTCGAGGAGTAGGTCCATTTCTTTGCGAGCATGGTCCAGGCGTCCGGCAGTTTCTCCCACCATTACATCTGCATGGGACAAAAGTTTTTCACGAGCCGTTTCTGCAATTTTAGAAAGGGAGTTGTCTAAAAAATCTGATTTGGTTTCGAGAAGGCTTTCTAACTCCACCATCTTTTGTGCAACAGATTGTAGAATTTCATCACTACGGAAATTGAGTTTGTTTTGGAAAGTATCCAACATGGAGATGGATTCGTTATGAAGGGCTTCCATATCTTCAGATACTTCACGTAACTCTCGTTTGTGGGTATTGATCTGGGAGAGTCCCTCTTCCATATATTGTTTTTCGCGACGGACTTGGGAACTTAAGTCTTGGATTTGTTCCATCTCTCCCGACAAAGAAGAGAGGTAATCTTTGCTTGCGCGGATTTTTTCGAATAGGTCGCGAGATTCTGAACTTAAAGATTGGATGTCTTCTGCAACTTTGCGAGATTGTTTGACAAGGATGTCCAGATCAATTCCGGCATCTTTCACTAATTGGATTTTTTGAAGGGCAACACCATCAATTTCATCGGTCAATTTGGATGCATAACGTTTGAGTTGGGAGAGTTTGGTGTTCGATTTGTCCAAACGACGAAGCCCAATGGTCACAGCGACACTCGCCAAAAAAGGTAATAAAAAGACTTCTAATCCCATTTTCTCAAAGATCCAATAATAGTATTATGTCGCATGAAGATGGTTGAAGAAAACCAGGCTCGGATTTTTTCCGCAAGCCTTTTTTAATTCAGTGAGAATTCACGGATTTGGAGCCAAAATCGGGTAAAAATCTTCGCTTCTTCTGCCTCGAGAGCCGCCAATCGTTCCTTCGCACTTGGGTCGAGTCGGAACATTTCGGCACTCATATCGGAGAGGTGTCCTTCCTCCTCCAAAATCAGATTGGTTAGGCGGATGGGAGAGCCTGTGCGGTCCAAAATATCGTCGTACGCTGCATAGACGACCATGGCCCGTTTTTCAATGACGGTGGTGGTGTACAAATAAGCAAGGTAGGTGAATTGTTTTTCATCCGTAAAAACTTTGCGAAGGCTACGGCGCACCAGTGTGTCCAGTTTTGCGAAATAAATTCTTGCCGCGGTTCCCCGAACGAGTGCGGAGTTTTGGTATCCCAATTGAAAACTAGGCTTTATGGTGCGGGCTGCTTTTTTGAAAAAGAGGGCATGCCTTGCTTCTTCGGTGGCATGTTTTAAAATCATCTCAGAGGTTTCTTCGCTGGATTGGGTGAGGAGGATTTTTCTGGAACCAAGATGTTCTAATAGAGAGAGTGTGTTTAGCCAAAGTGCGTGGTTGGTTTCATTGGCAACGATATCAGAAAGAACTTTAGGAATAGAATCATTCGAGAGGACAGTAACAGAACCCATAAATCCAAAATCTGGGAATTCCTTCTTTGGGCTAGCCTTTCTTTAATGGGATGCCCAGTTGGGCGATAGTTTCTCCATCCTCATGATAGATCCGAAATTGGTCCGTAGGCAGGCCTTCCCCTTTGAGAAGGATGACACAAAGGGCAATCCCAATCCCTTCCCCTTCCGAGTTATCTCCACGTTCGATATAGTATTCCATGATATCGTTATAGTTTTGTGCATGTAGTAGCGAGTTACGAATTTTTTGCATTTCCCCTCGCACAAGAGTGGTATTGTTTCTTACGTCAAACTTGATATGGGAATCGTCATGTTCGATTTTGAGATGAACATATAAATTTTTTTCTCGTGCAAGTGGTTCGAAGGTATTCCCTCTTCCCGAAAGGATGAGGCTTTTATACATTCGTACACCTAACTCATAGTCAGCGGGAGAGTTGATGTCCAGTTGGTTTTCTTGGAAAAAAAGTCTTTTGAAATTGGCTTTAAAACCATTTAGAATTAAGTCTTTGACGATGGTAAATAAAATGGCAGATAAATCGGGGATCTCATATTTTTCCGTGAGCGCATCCAGAACTTTTACTAAGTTTTCATCTAGAACCTTGGAGGCACCGAAGGCATTCCATTCGATGGGTGCGCCACTTTCGATTAGGTTGTTTACTTGTTCTGGACTAAATGTTTCCATTAAAAAATATATTGGCTCGGAAAGAGAGGGTTTGATTTTGATTTTTCTTCCACAAGCATTGTTTGTAACTCATTTCTTAGACGTTCTGTAATGGAATCTAGCGTTTTCTTTTTGTCTTCTTTATAAGAACTTAAGTATTCGTTGATCGTGAATGGTGTACCAAACCTAACTACCGCTCTGTGAGGGCGAGGTTTAAACTCTCCAAAAAGTTCATTTTCATAACGGTATAAAAATTCGTACAATCGTTCCGCACTTGGCAATTCTTTGATGTATGCGGTTTGGATGGTGATGAAGTCGTAAGCTTTTGTGGCTGCTTTTTTGGCCCAAGTTGCCATTTCTAAACTGGGAAGTTCTCCTTGAGGATCCGGCATTCCAACAGAAACCATTTCGAGAACACTAAGAATCCTTCTTAGTTTTTCAATTGCATTGGCATCGTTGTCCCATTTTGGGATCTTAGCCTTTCTTGCAATATTGTCAAGCATGGCATGGCGCATCCGTCCCAATCGATAGTCAAAATCATCGGCCCTGTTCTCTTCCACAGGAACTCCATATTCTTTTTCTTCTCTTTCGATCATTCGTTTCCCGACAGATAAAAAACGATGAACAATATCTTTCCCTGTTTTTGTAATCCCTAACTTCTGTTCCATTTTGGAAATGGTTTGATCGATGTCTTTTTGCATAGAATCAATGGATCCGGTCATTCTGTACTTAACAAACGTTGGTAAAATCCAAATCTTTGCTTCCGGATCTTTTTTGATTGCATCTTCCAGACCCCAAAACCCGAGTTGTGCCACACCTGATTGAAAAGGGAGTAGGGTATCATTCATCCCACTTGTCGGTTCTCCTTCCGGAAAAAGAGCGAGTTTGCCACCACGGGTAGCAAGAATTTCTCTTGAGGCTTTGAGGGATTCGCGGTCTGGCGCGCCAGCTAACACGGAGTATGCACCTATAGATTGGATAAAGTCTCCGACAAAACCATAGGCCCATTCAAAAACCTCTCTTGCCGCCATATAATGAAACCTAGAACCCATGATGTTTGCCGAATGGTAGGCAATTCCGGGTTCCTTAGTTGTGGGATGATTGGAAATATAAAGGAGTCGTTCTTTTTGAAAGGATTTTAAAGTCTTTTGGTCAGTTTCCGAAATCTCGATGGATTCAAGATTATGGAGCATTTTGTTGAGAACGGGTAGCGTCAGATCCGTAAACCATAAAGCTGGAAGATTGAACTTTGCAGGGATAAAGGATTTGATTGACATAGGACGAATGCTGACAGCTTAATCAAAGGAAGCAAGTACGAATTCACATGGCACTTATAGAAGAACTCAACCAACAAGGCAATTTTCTCTTCCGATGGCGCTCCTACATCCCAGGAGCCATTTTGTTTCTTTCCTTACTGTATCTACCGTATGTCCCTTATTTCCAAGGCAATTACGATTCCAATTTGTATTGGCTTTGTGGTGCATTCCTTGTTAGTTTTGCGGGATTGTTCGTTAGATGTTTTACGATCGGTTACACTCCGAAAAATACTTCCGGTAGAAACACAAAACAACAAGTTGCTGATGTGGTGAACCAATCAGGGATTTATTCCTTAGTACGACATCCGTTATATGTAGGGAATTTTCTGATGTATCTTGGTCCAGTATTCATCCTTCGGGATTTTGCTTTTGCATTGGTTTACATTATGTTCTTTTATTTATATTATGAACGTATTATATTCGCAGAAGAATATTTCCTTCGTGGCAAATTTGACCAAGGATATTTGAAATGGGCCGACAAAACTCCGGCTTTCATTCCTAGACTTTCTGGATACGTAAAACCTAATTTAAATTTTTCATTTCGTAATATTTGGAAACGTGAATACCCAAGTTTGTTTGGAATCATTGTAGTGTTTACGGTTTTTGATTTGATCCAAGTTTATTTCCAAGAACCGGCACTTCGTGCTGTAGACATTACTGGAATTTGGAAACCATTTCACACTTGGTTTTTGGGATTTGGTTTTGTATTTTATGTTGTCACTCGTTTGATTGTAAAGACCACCAAACTTCTCGAAGTCGAAGGTAGATAGTTTTTATGAGTCGGTTGTCCAATGGTTGGAAGGTTCCCGAAACTCTTTTAGATAAAAAAGAACTGATGGAATCTTACCAAAAAACTGTAGAAAGTATGGAGGCGGAAAATCCGCTTACCATCTTTCGGGAACATATGGACAACGGACTTTTATTTAAAGCTGGTTTGCAAGATGCGATGAACCAACTCACAACCTTCGCAAACCTTTATATGAGCATCATCGAACTAAAGGCAGAAATAGAGAAACAATCCAAGGACAATGTTGCTTGAATCATTGTTCGCCGGAGAAACTTTCTCTGGTAAATTTCCAAAACATTCTTTTCCTTTTTTAAATACCATCAAACAATACATAAACGAAGAATTCTCTGAAGGAGATCCTATCGTTGTTAGTTCTGCGATTCCTTATTTGGATTTGGTAGAACGAATGAAACAAATCCGAACGCGGGTTTATGAAAATTCAGCCTTAAAAGTTTCCCTTTTCCCGCTTTTTGAATCCTTCGGAATGGATCCTAATGATATTTATGTCGATTTATTTCGCCTTCGTTGTGTTCCGAGTGGATTTCATAACGCGGTCGGTTCTGAATCTGTTCTTTACATTCATAGAGATTCTTGGTACGCCAACCCGGAAAACCAAATCAATGTTTGGATCCCCATCACTCTTGTGAAACCTGGGGCGGGTTTTATTTTATACCCTTCATACTTTCAGAAAGCCATTCCCAATAATTCAAATTTGTTTGATTACCATCATTGGATGGAAACAGGTGGGTTTCAAACCACAACTCATTCCCGTTTGGCGGAGAAGGTGTTCCCTCGGCCAGATTTGATTCCAGAAGACCCCAACCGATTTTCTGTTTTTGGCGACTTTGGTGAATACTTTTTATTTTCTTCTCACCATTTACATGGAACCGAAGAGAACAACCAAGGGTTTTCCAGATTCAGTTTGGAGATTCGTTTGGTATTGGGTGAGGCGATCCGAAACCATTTAGGCCCCAAAAATACTGACAACTGTTCGACGGGATCTACTCTTTATGATATGAAAAATTTAATTACTGGTGAGATTCTCCCGAACGAAGTCATTCAAAGTTACGCAAACGCCTCTGCTCTAAAGTAAAGATTTCTGGGTTCATTGGTTCTCTTCTCAGTTGGTTTACGATTTCTATGGCTCTTTGTTCTCGCATAGAATAATCTCCTCGAATGAACAGAAAGTTTCGATTGGCCTCATTCATTGCTTGTAAAAAACGTGTTCGCATGGACTCTCTTTCTTCGCCTAAATCTCGTAGTTTGTTCCTTATCCAAGGGATATCGATGTCTAGGAATAAAGAAGTATCGTATTTTAAACCTAATGCTCGTTCTGTGAGCCAAGGTATTTCAGATCCATAATACCTTTCCAAATACACTTTGGTTGTGAGTAAGTCAGTATCTAAAAATAAAATTCCATTGGAAGATTTTGCCGCCTCTACTTCCGATAAAAGATGGCCTTTGGCAATGGGTAAAAAATCAGATTCATCCATCGGGCTTTCTTTTGATTCCAAATACTCTCGAGCAAATTCAGGAATCCAATTGGTTTGGAAATGTTTGGCCAAGGTCATAGCCAAACTTGTTTTGCCTACCGACTCACTCCCTGTAAGAACGATGCGTTTGACAAAATAAGGTCTGATGAGTTCGGGAATCCATTCCCAATGGGTTAATGGTTCCTCCCTGATTTTTGTGGCAGAGATCGGAACTACACTTCGATGGATGTCTATGACTTTATGTTGACACCCAAGCACTTTCGAAAGTGGTTCACCATATTCTTCTGAGGTAAAAAGGAAATCAACTTTCCTTTTCGTATGACTTTCAATTGTCTTTCGCCAGAGATTCCAAAAATCAGGATCTTCTTCTGGGTATTGCGGATTTTCATCCTGGACCCATATGATACGGATTTTGGGGTCAGGAAATAAAGACAACATCCACTCGAAACGTAAATCTCCTGGTATCAGTTCTCTTTTTAAGGAACAGACAAGGACAGTCAGTTCATCACAATTTTTTTTTGCTTCGGTGATGAGATGGATATGTCCTTTGTGCGGAGGATAAAATTTTCCAAGAACAAGTCCGTGGGTCATTTTGTTTTTTCCGATGTATCTAAATAGGAATTGATAAAGGCGGTTTGTTTTTTCCCATCTAGCGGGAATTTGGTGTCGAAAAAAACTTGAGAACCTTCTCCTAGAAGGTTTTGTAGTTCCGATTGTAATTCCATTTGGAAAGGATTTCCTTTGGCAAAAGATTCGAAAGGTTTAACAGTTTCAGTTAACTCAGAAAATTCATCGGAGGCCGAGACACGACAAATGAATTTTTCTTTTGCATATTGTTCCATTTGAAACTGATAAATATGAGGATTCCGACGGAGAATTCTTGCCACGTCAACAGGATTTACAGTTTCTCCATTCGGTTTTGAGAAATACACTGGTTTTCTACCAGATAACAATCGCAGGCGAGGGAAAAAATCACCGCAACTACAATCACCATAGTGTAACTCTCCTCTGTCTCCTGTTTTGTAACGAAGTAAAGGTAAGTAAGGATTTCTCCCACCGGTCACAACAATCTCGCCAATATTTCCAGAAGGTAAGACCTCTCCCGATTCACTGGAAACAATTTCTATATATAAGTCGTGAGGAAGGATATGCATCCAGTCGGGATTTGATTTACAAGCATAAGCAATAGGGCCAGTTTCATTTAAAGAATAAGAATTGATCACAGGGCAGTGGAAGTGTTCATTTAGTTTTTTTCGTAAACTCGTTGTTAATTCCAGGGCTGTAGAATGAATTGCCCCTGGCTTATAATCCAATCCCATTTTCATGGCAGTTTCCAAAGAGTATGGATCTCCCGTTAGAATTTGTGGAGAGGATTCTTTTATAAATTTTTCTATATCATCTTGGTTTTTCCAGGAGTTGGGGTGAAGATTGATTTTTGCAAACTTGGCACCTCCCGCCAAACTATGAGTTGTGGCATAAACAATGGTATTTTCTTGGTAACAGAGTTGGATGGCAAAAGTAGACTTTGGATTGTGATTCGGTACCACTCCGTATTTTTCTACTGTCCATTCGATAAGAGGCACATAACAACCAATCGCTCTTGGGTGGTTTGGAGCAAGGATTGGCCTGCCCGTAGTTCCTGATGTAGGATTGATGACCATTCGTTCCAAATCCATCCCAACTGGAATGATTTCTGTAATTTTTGATTGGAGGTCTTCTCTTGTGGTGAAAGGAATGGATTCAAAATTTTCTGCAAATTCTATCCCTTTCAATTGGTCTTGGAAAAAAGTAGATAGATATAAATTCTTTCGAATAAAATCTAAAGCAACTTTTTGATCCATATAGGTCTGATTTTTTTTGGAATCATACAATACGGTTTTGAAATTTTGTACAAAATCAAAATCATCTTTTTGGATTCGGTCACCTATTTTTGCATTCCAAAGTGGGGCATAAGGTGATTCTAAAAACCGATTCAATTCCCTCTCCCAACTTTCTGTCATGAGTGGAGAGTTTTGATTTTTGTTTAAATCACTCACGATTGTATTTGGAGGCCGCTTCTTCCTCTTCTTTTTGTTTCATTTGGCGAAGGATTTCTTTGGCCCGTTCCTGGGCTATCTTAGTTTGTTCTAAGATTCGGATTCTTTCTCTAGAATCAATGGAACGAAATCGATCTTCAAAATACGTTTTCGTTTCGTTAGCGGGTAATAAATCCAATGTTTGGAACAAACTTCGAACTAGTTCTTCAGCTCTTTCTGCATCTTTCATCCATTCTGTATAAGGATTCACTAGGGCACAAAGTGCAGGAATTGTTTCCAAAAGATAGGTTCTTAATTTTTTTAAATCAATTTCAGGAATTTTTGAATCTGGATCAAACAATACATAGGCGAGAATGGCGTGAGTTGCTTTTATATTTGTGTTTATGTTTGGGAGGGAGTCGATTGGTTTTTCGAAAATGGGTGAGAGGTTTTCTTTTCTTTTGTTTAACAAAGCATCAAACCACAATGCATCTAGAGACAAAGTTTGTAAGTCCACAGATAAAGTAGGGAAATTAAGAATTTGTTTAACGTAGTATCTGATTTCTAACATAATTTCTTTGCACAAATTCTTTACTGAACTGGATTAAATCTTCCCAATTGGATATGGGGTAAAGTTCCCAACCGGATTTTCGCATTTCATTTACGATTGAGTTCCCTTTTGGATTGTAGAGTTGCAAAACCATAGAACCACCACCTTCTGCTTTTTCTAAGGCATTTTTTGCGATGAACCTTGGATCTCTTGGAAATTTTTGCGTGAACATAGTGTCAATTCCATCATCAGAAATGATGAGGATATGCCGCTTTCGTTTTGGTTTTTCTTTGTAACCTTCCTCTAAGAGATCTAAAGGAAAACAAGTTCCACCTCCAAAGTATCCTGTAAGGACTTTTAAAATTTCTTTTTCGTTACGAATGAATCCATTGGTAGTTTCATATTCTTTTTCCCCGGACCATAAGGTCACACGAACTGAACTTCCCGTTCTTAATGCCGACAAAGATATAATAGCGCCAGCAAGTGTTAGATAAGACAAACTCGTTTGGGGATTCGGCATAGATCCAGAACAATCAACAAACAGATCTAAGTCGATTGGATTTGTTCTCACTTCCATGGATTCAACTTCCCCATATAAATCTTCGACGGTGGTATAACCTGGGACTACGATGGGACTTCGGATAGTAGATTCAATCCAATTGATTTGTTCTATGGGAGAACCTGGATCCCAAAGTTCATTTCCTTCTAAAATTTCTTCTTTGGCACCTGGGGTTCTTAACTCAGGGAAGGGAACTAGGTGAGGTAGAGCTTTGTCTTTATAAAATCTGTACACAATGTCCGAAATGTCTGCTTCAATCCCCATGGCTTTACAGATCGAGGAAAAGTCTGCGGGGTCTAATTCCCTTTTTGTGAGTGAGCCAATTTCCGATGAAAAAATTTCTGATTCTACTTCTATGTCGGTGATTCCGGAAGGAGGGGGCATTCCTTTCCCCGCATCTAAAGTATCTAAGATCGTAGAAACATTTTGTATGTTAGAACTACTGATTCCATTTTCATCAAAAAAATAAGGAAAACAAATACTTGCAAAATCAAACATTCCTTTTTGCCAATCATTGGGAAAGTTTCGAATCATTCGACAAACAAGGCTTGCGTCGGATTGGATCAAATCATCTACCTTACCATCGGTTAATGTTTCGGAAGGTAGAGCCCATAACAATTCATAGGTTCTCATATAAAAATTCCAAAACCGATCCTTGTTTTTTCCAATCCTTTGGTAAACTTCTTCCATTCGCAAATGGTTGTAACGTTTTAAGTGGTCATTGATGTAAAGATCTTCGTAGACATTGACGATTGTTGATGTTAGGTGTCCGAGTCTTGGGAGTGCGAGTCCTGCTAAGTAAATGAGTTTGGCTTGGTCTGTTAAGTCCCCAGGACAATACACGTGATGTCCAATTTCATGACCCATGATTTCTAGAGGATAGTCTTCCAATTTGTATTTTTGGATTTGTTCGACGGAGAGAAGGACTCTATGGTCTAACAAATGAATGGCGGCAAAAGATCCTGTGAGGCCCTCCACTTTTTCTTCTGATGCAGAAAATAAAAATTTAGCTGGCGTTAATTTGACGTAGTCACTCCAAAGTTTGAGTGCCTCATCCCAACGTTCCTCCCATTTTTTAACAAAATCCATTTACGTAGATCCCAAATAAAACAGATAGAGATTGTAGGAATTCTGTAATGTACAAAGCACAAAGGCTTCGGATTCAATGACAGTTGCGATCTGTTTTAGATCTAGTTTTTTACCTACAATGAGTTTCCAAAACGAAGATTGGATGGCTGCGGTTGTTTGTTTCTCTGGAACCGATATTTTTTCTTTAGAAATTAAGTTGGTTCCAAACTGATCCAAGTACAAAGAAAATTGAGAGAGCCCCGAAGTCACAACCCAAGGATCCGATTCTCCTTTCTGTTGAGAACCAAACAAAGGGATTTCTCGGAATTGGCCACCAAACAAAGTGTATCCGGGAATGACTCGGAAATGGATGGGATCGGTTTCTTTCGGAGGGCCTTTTCTTTTTGGGAAAGGATAGGATAATGTTTCTTCTCCGATTCCTACTATTGATTGGATTTTTTCTTTTAAGGGTAAAGGTAAAATTTCAAATTTTGTTTTGGCCTCTTCTCGGTATTCTGGTTTTCCGCTGGCCCAAGCAAAAATTGTTAAAAGGATTTTCCATTCCTCCACGGTAGATGTAGATTTAGAAAAGGACTGGATTCTTTTAAGAAAAAGTTCTTTTTTTGGTTCTTCCACTTTCACAAGGACATTGGCCAAATAGGAGATACACTCTGTTAGGTTCTCTTCCGAGACAAAATCAAATAAATGCAAAGTTTCCAAAAAAAGATTTGTGATCTCTGGATTTTGTTTGAAAAAATTTTTGGAAACAAGTGTCACCAAAGTTTGGAATAGGGAAAGGAGAGTCTCCTCGGCAATTTCCTTTTCTTTTGAAAGAGACAAGGTTTCAAAGAAAGGAACTAAGTTTTCCGAAAGTAAATCTTCTGAAAAATTCGGGTTTGTTTTTTCTTCTGTTAGAACAAGTTGATTACAAACTTCTCGATTTTTTAAGAGAACATTTTTCCAAACGGATGGTTTCATACATTTGATTCCGCCCATTTGAGGTAATTCGTATACCTTTGGTGTAAATATTTTAATTTTAATAGATCATCAAACATATGCCCATACAACTTTCGTTGTTTTGCCATGGATTCTATTTCTTTTTCTATTTCTAATAATCTTTGTTTGGTGTCCTTTGCGGAAAGTCCTTCCAAACCTTCTTCGAACCTTTCCGAAAGGTTGGTGATCACATCATTTTTATCCAGTCCCAGCCTGTCATATTCACTTAAGGACAAACTAAAAAGTTTTCGAATCCAACTGACTCGGTCGCTGCGGTAGACTTTGTTTTCTGCATCTTCAAAAAAAGGAGAGTCTGAATTTTGAACCAATTTGTCATGAAGAACAAATGGTAAAACATGGCTAAGATCATCTAGGCTGACTTCGTTTAGGCCACGAAAATAAGCGAGGGCTTTTGCATAATTGATACAAGTGAAAATGGCACGGACACTCAGGCCATTTTTGGTTTGCGAACCTAAATCTTTTGTTTTGTCTTTCCCTGTTTCTGCAGAACTGAGAACGGAATAGTCAACTGTACTCAGTTTGGCGGTGTCTTTGGTTTTGTATTCTAATTGTTCTCCCGCATATTCCATAAACTCAAATTGGGAGGTAAAAAATTCCATCCGACGACGAAGTTTTGGCGGAAAAACAACATTCCGAATTTCTTCGTTTATGGTTTTGATTTCTTCTTCTGAAAAAACAATTTCTTTAGGAACAAGTGTTTCTGGTTTGTATCCTTCTTCCACTCTTTGGATTAGATCTTTGATGAAACGTGTATTAAAGTGAGGAGCCTTTACTACAATATCGATCCGGTCGCGAAGAGCCTCGATGACTTGGTAAGTTCCGCCACCAGCATCGTCATTCGCCGTTAGGTACCAAGCCGCATCGGGGCATTCATAAATTTGGTCATAAATTTCAGCATAGTTATCTCCCATAATGGTGAGAAGGGCCGATTGAGTTCTTGTGGGGATCCGATTGTATTCATCGATGATCTTCACTTGCATTCCGAGCCATTTCCTCCAAGCGATTTTGATTTCATCCATGGACTTGGCTTGCATCATATCGCTGGGAAGAGGATTGCCTAATAAATCGGTGATTGTCATTTGAGGTTGGCCATGTTGGATGGCTCGTTTGATTTCTTTGATGGGATAACCTGCGATCACACCCATAAGAATGGCAGATGCCGTTTTGCCTCTGCCTGGTCCACCAACTAACAAACATTTACCTCTCACTATGAGGGTGAGAAGGGGAAGTAAAACAAAACTTGAATAACTTTGTGCTGTGGGAAGTGTAACTGTGGATTTAGAATCTCCCAAGGTAAACTTTAAGGGAGGACTGTCATTGTATTCAATATCATAAAATGGATTGATGATGGCAAAGTTGGTAATCCAAAAATAGGCTTTTCGTAGTTTTTCATCCAAATTAGCAGAATTGTTTTTTTCAAAAGCAATCGGAAGAGGTCCCTCTTCTAATAAAGAACCAATATCAAATTTTCGATCCTTCCCTTTCGTATTGCCTGGGATGGTCGGCGATTCTGAAATTTTGTTTGGAGGTTTTGTCATGGAGTTTCTTCGAGTTTTACTTCAGAAAGACAACCTTCACTTGCGAATAGTTTGAATTCCGGTGTGAGAATGTGGATATTTTGGGGGTAATTTGTTTCCTTTTGAAATTTTGGAAGTTTCGATAAAGGAATAGAAACCATTGATTTGTTTTTTTCTTCAAAGCGATAAATGAATGTTAACTCATCTTTAGGCATCCTGAGTTCTTTATCTACGTTGATACTTTCGCGTAATAAAAATCGTATTTGGAAGGTTGGTAAGGTTTCGCCCGGACAAGCAAAAACATTCAAACTTTTGAATTCTCTTGGAAAAAACAGATTCCCATTCCAAAAATGTGACAATTTCATTTCTAAGAAAAAATCAAAATCTTCTTTCCCGTTTTGTTTCTTTCTCCAAACCGTATTTGTATCTTTGTCTAAAAGAAGATGAATGCCTCCTGAGCCGGTATTGTCTTCAATGCGGAATGGTGGATTTTCTTTGTATTGATTTATACTTTTTTTTGTTCCGGAAAAAAGATAATAATTCCCGAAGAGAACTAGAAAAATGGCAACAGTGATTGGTAGAACAATAGCAGGTCTCATATGAAAGAAAAAAATACGCACTGTAAAAAAATGGGCTACTTCTTTTTTTGTGTTCTGGGCCGAAAGGAGAACCAATGAAAATTGGAATTTTAGGTGGCACGGGCCTCATTGGTAAATCTTTTATTGAAACAGCAGTCCGTTTGGGGCATCGTTTCCGAGTTTTTTCTAGAAAAACTTCTCTCCCTCCTGAACTATCCTCTTATCCAGAAATCGAATTTGTTTCTTGTATCCTTCCGCAATCCGCAGATTTAGAAGGATTGGACGTCATCATCAATTTAGTGGGAGAACCAATAGCGGGCGTTAGATGGACAGACGAACGTAAAAAACTGATCGAAACATCTCGTATTGATTTTACTAGAGGACTTGTTGCTCGTGTTCGAGATTTGAAGTCTCCTCCAAAAGTTTTTGTGAACGCAAGCGCAGTTGGTTATTATGGAATGTCTGAGGAAATTCACGCTCCTTATTCAGAAGCCAAGGAACCAGCGGATGACTTTCTTGCCAAACTCTGTGTGGAATGGGAAAACCAAACCCTACCATTAAAAAACGTGGGCATTCGGACTTTGTTACTTAGAACTGGAATCATTCTATCTCCTAAAGGAGGTGCTCTGGAAAAAATGATCCCACCTTTTTTACTGGGAGTTGGTGGTTCGATTGCTTCGGGAAAACAAGGGATGAGTTGGATTCATATAATGGATTTTATTTCTGCAATGTTACACTTAATGCAGTTAGAATCAGAAACAGGTGCCTATAATTTAGTATCTCCAGAACCAGTGAGTAACGAAGAATTTTCAAGAGTACTCGCAAAAACATTACATCGCCCTAATTTTTTTAAGGTTCCATCTTTCGTTATACAGGCGCTTTATGGAGAGGGATCGGTTGTCATCACCAAAGGACAGTATGTTTTTCCCGAACGTTTGCTTTCTACCGGTTATGAGTTTCAGTTTCAAAATTTAGAGAAGGCAATCTCAAATCTTTTAGAAAAACAGTGATTTCTTCTTTTCAAAAGACAAGAAGGGTGAGAGACTGGAGTCATCCTTATCTTGGAGTAAGAAATGAACTCAAAAAAAGTCTTAGTCTCTCTCTTCGCACTCTCTTTCGCATTTGCGATGGTAGCTTGTGGCGATTCCAAACCAAAAGAAGAAACACCTGCAGCGGTTGAATCTAGTGCAAGCGCTGATCCTGAACTTGCTAAAGGAGAAGAACTCTATCTACAAAACTGTTCTTCTTGCCATGGTGAGAAAGGTGCTGGTGACGGAGCTGCAGCTGCTGCCCTCAATCCAAAACCAAGAAACTATAAATCTCCAGCTTCTGAATGGAAAAACGGAAATACTGCTGCTGGTGTAACTAAAACATTGAAAGAAGGAATCAAAGGATCTCCAATGGTTGCTTACGGACATTTAGGTGACGATAACATCCGCATCCTTGCAAAATACGTAGAACATCTTTCTAAAAACTAATCATTCTCTTTTTCGGTTCCACCTACAGGCTGGAGCCGAACACTTACCTTTATGAACCAAATCATTAAAAAAGCTGATCGCCCCACCTGTGATTGTGGGACCACTCGTGATGATGAAAATGCACGAAAAGTTGTGAAGTATTCCACTTGGGGAATGATTGCCATGGGTCTTGTCGGGATATCAGCTACACCCACTGATGTGTACTATGTTTGTCGGAAATGCAAACAACCTTTTGGTCGTTTGACGAAAGAAGAAAGAAAATCGAAATCCTAATTTTTGTTGACCCGCGTTCTCGGTGGATTTCCCTGGAAGCTAATGATGGAAGAGTTTAAGATTCGATTGGGATTTGAAAATGGGGGAAACCTCCCTGTGATTCATATTTCTGGCGAAATCACATCCGAAGCAGAAGAAGAGATTGTTGAATCTTACGAATCCATCCCTCAGGACAAACGTAACCGCGTGATTTTGAATTTTTCAGAAACTTCTTATATCAATTCTGCGGGAATTGCCACTCTCATTAGCCTCATTACAAAATCTTCTGAGAACCAAGGCAAAATCGAGTTTGCGGGACTCAATACCCACTTCCGTAAAGTCATGGACATCGTCGGTCTTACTGATTTTGTCCTCATCCACGATTCTCTCAATTCTGCACTCACCCAAGTCTAAATTATTCTAGATTCCTAACTTCCCTTCCGTAAGATAGGAGGTAGAGAGGTCTTTTCATGAGTGAAGTGGAATTCCACGTCAAGGGCAAAACATATAAATTACCGGTCATTGTTGGTACCGATGGAAAAGAAGGAATCGACCTAACCGATTTTTATAGAAAAACCGGCCTGGTAACAGTGGACCAAGGTTTATTCAATACAGCACTTGGATTATCTAAAGTGTCTAGACGTGATCCCGAAAAAGGTGAGTTAACTTATCGTGGTTACGACTTAAAAGAACTAGCTTATCAATCCACTTTTGTGGAAACTTCGTTTTTATTAATTTATGGAAATCTTCCCACCAAGCAAGAGTTAAACGACTTCTCTGGTCGACTTTCAAAACACTCTATGATCCATGAAGACATGTTAAATCTTTTTGACGGTTTTCCTGGGGTTGCCAATCCGTTGGCAGTATTATCTGTAATGGTTACTTCACTATCTAGTTATTATTTAGAAGAATACGAAGAAAAATTAGATATGGGTGTAGATTTAATTGCAAGGTTACTTGCAAAAATTCGCACAATCGCTGCTTTCACTTACAAACATGCAGTAGGGCATCCTTTTGTGTATCCATTGGATAAAAATCCATACTGCACCAACTTTCTTTATATGATGCATAAAATGCCTGCGGACAATTATACGGTTCCAGAAGAGTTTGATCGTATTTTAAATCAAATGTGGATCTTACATGCGGATCACGAACAAAATGTATCCAACACCGCTGTCCAAGTGGTTGGATCTACCCAAGCCAATTTGTTTGCTTCTATCTCTGCAGGGATTATGGCGCAGTGGGGAGCTCGTGAAGGTGGACGTCCTACTGCTGCGATTGGTCTTATTGAAGACATCATCAAAACAAAAACACCTGTTAAGGATTATTTCGAAAGGTTCAAACGTGGTGGCTTAAACATTCAAACCAATGGTTTTGGACAAAAGGCATATGATGTGGTGAGTCCTCGTGCACAAGTGGCTCGTGAAATCATTCGTGAGTTCTACAAAGGCAGAAAATTATCTGCTGTGGAAGATATCGCTCTTCAAATAGACGAAGTGGTATGGAACGATTCCTACTTTATGGAGAACCTTCTTTATCCAAATTTAGAATATTACTCAGGACTCGTATTTCACACATTGGGAATCCCTAAAAATATGTTCTCTGTCATGCAAGTGATCGGCAGACTTCCAGGTTGGCTTGCCCATTGGAGAGAACAAAGAATGAAGGGAGACTTCTCAAAAGTTCGTCCAAAACAGATATATGTGGGTGAAAACCAAAGAAAGTACATCCCTGTTCAGAACCGTCTATAGGTCTGTTAAACTCTCTTTTCCAATGAATTTCCGTTTGTTCGGAATTGTTTGGTGTTTGGCACTTGTTTCGTGTGTTCCGAAAGAAGTGCCTCCAAAAGTGGAGAAGGGGGTTCTGTCGGCCGAGTCGTATTTAAGAGACCAAACAAAAACAATTGAACTTGTGGGAGAGTGGGAATACTATCCTGGTCTTTTGATTTCTCCTACTGAACTAACCTCTTTAGAAACAATCAGAGAACCTAATTTTTTCAAGGTACCAGGCGTTTGGTCGGACTCTTTCATCAATCGCGGATTTCTCGCTGGAGATGGGTATGCCACTTTTACTGTCGAAATCCTCCATGGGCAAAAAGGAATTCCACTTTCTTTAAAGGTTCCTGAAATGGAAACCGCCTATAACTTGTTTGTTGATGGTGTTCGGCTAACATCTAATGGTATTGTTTCTGCCTCCTACCAAACGGGAAAACCAGAATATAGACCAAGAATAGTAGATTTTTTTCCAAAAGAGAATCAAACTTCAATCGTATTACAAATTTCTAATTACCACCACAGGAAGGGTGGACCTGCCCAAGTAATTACAATCGGAAACACTTCCGAAATTCACCACCAATATGAATCTGCTATTTTGCGAGATATGTTACTCGTCGGAAGCATTCTGTTTATGGGTATTTATCATGTGTTTTTATATTGGAATCGTAAAAAAGACCCATTTACTTTTTGGTTTGCTCTGACCTGTGTTTTGGTTGCCTTACGTGTGTTTATCACCGGTAACAAATATTTGGTACAAATTTTTCCAAACTTACCTTGGGAATTACATTTAAAACTCAGTTACCTGAGTTTCTTTTTAATAATACCAATATTTTCAAAGTATGTTTACCTACTTTTTAAACCTTATTTTTCGCGTTTATTTTATGAATTAATAAGATATTTTGGTTTTGCATTTTGTTTTATCGTTTTAGTGACTCGTTCATCGTTTTACACGTATTTGATGGTGCCTTTTCAGATTTTTACACTGATTGGTGTCATTTACACTTTTTTTGTGATTATTAGGGCTATCCGCGATTCCTCCCCAGGTTCCATACTTTTTTTAGTTAGTTTTACCATCTTTATTGCTAGTTTTATCAATGATGTTTTGGTCAATAACCTGGTCATTTATGGACCTTTAACAATTCATTTTGGAATTTTCACAATGTTTTTAGTACAGTCAGTGTACATTGCTCGGAACTTTTCAAAAGGATTTGTGGAAGCAGAGAACTTGGCGATTGAACTCTCCGACAAAAACAAAACCTTACAAAAAGTACAAAACCAACTTACTGATTTGAATGAACGTTTGGAAACGCGGGTAAAAGACAAAACTGAAGAACTACAGGGCAAGTTGGATCAAATCGGAAAGGATATGAAACTCGCAAAGTCTATCATCCAAAATGTAACCAAACTTCCTGAACTGGAACCCAATCTCAAAGTTGATATTTTATACAAACCGATTGCTGAGGTTGGTGGGGATATCTATTTCATCAAACGAATCCAAGATTTTTACTATCGATTCTTTTTGGGTGATGCTACTGGTCATGGTTTACAAGCTGCACTTTATTCAATGATGATCCAGTCAGAGTTTGAACGTGTTTCTGCTGTGGCTATGCGTCCGAATGATTTATTGTTTTATATGAACCAACATTTTTATGATAAAAATGCTGACTTACAAATTTATTTTCCCGCACTTGTGCTCGATTTTGATTTTCACCAAGGTATTTTTCGTTATGCGGGAGGTGGTGTTCAGAATCAAATCCATATGAAAAAAGATGGAACCACTACTATGCTTGAAAACACAGGCCCCATTATTGGAATTTTAGAACACTATCGGTATGGAATTTTTGAATCAAAAGTGGAGTCGGGCGACAGGCTTTTTTTGTTTACAGATGGACTATTTGAAGAGTTAAACGAATCGGATGGGGTGCAAGCCTGGGGAGATTTGTTAGAAGTAATCAAAAATACCGTAAAGTTACCGTTTGAAGAAGTTGTTCCTTCTATCAAAACGATGTTATTTCAAAGGATGAATAAATCTTATTGGAAGGATGACTCCACTCTGATTTGTATCGAGATCACCTAACAAAAATTTACGTTAGGTGATCTGCTTAATTCATTTAGAGTTTTTTATTTTTAATCACTGAGTTTGGTTTATTTTACCAATCTCCAGAAGATCCACCACCGCCGGAGTCTCCGCCACCGCCAGACCAACTGTCACTGGATGAGGAGGACCAGGAGTCACTGCTAGACCAACCTCCACCATCATAGTATCCTCCAGAACCACCACCACCTTTTCCAAGACCGAAAATCTTTTTTAGAAATATGACTAAAAAGAAAAGGATGATCGCAACAACGAGTGCGAAAACACTCCCAAACATAGTCACTAACAGCGGGTAGAGAAAGAGAATCCCGATGATAGTGACTACTAAACCACCAAAACCAGCTACAAACAGGGAGAAAAACGTTGCGAATCCACCAATAATTCCTGTTGATGCTTCATCCAAATCATCATTCCCTGTGGTATCCACATCATCTTCTGATGGTGCGTATTCTCCACGAATGGCGGCCATGATTGCATTCACCCCGGCAGTGACCCCTCCATCCATATCTTTCGTTTTGAAACTGGGTGTAATTTCATTCCGAATGATTTGTTTTGCCTGGATGTCTGTGAGAGCTCCTTCTAGGCCACGACCCACTTCAATTCGCAACTTTCTTTCGTTAGGTGCAATGAGTAAAAGAATTCCATTGTTTTTGGATTTTTGTCCTAACTTCCATTCATCAAAAATCTGAATGGCAACATCTTCTATGACTTCATCATGAAGGCTTGGTGTTGTGTACACTGCAATTTGATTGGAAGTTTCCGCTTCAAATTGTTTGAGACTTGCTTCTAATTGATTTTTTGTAGCTTCTGATAATATTCCCGCATGATCCATGACTCGTCTTTCCAGTTTGGGAACAGGAAAGGATTGAATCCCTGTAAAAGTAGAAATCAAAAGAAAAACAAAAAACCATTTGTTTGTTGAACTTAGAATTGATTTTAATTTTGAATTTATCATTTTTTGATGGGTATTCATTACATCAATTTCCCACCGTCACGGATTTCATTGGAGATTTCATTTTTGTCGTCTTTTTCTCTTTGGATATTGTATTTTTTAAGTAAATCCCCACAAAAAAGAATACTAGAAACAATCCCGTCTTTTTTCTGATTCGACTTCATCCCTTCAACAATCAAACGAACTGCTTCATTCCATTCTGACTTTGGTACTATCCTTGCGATTTCTTTATCAGGCAAAACGCGGACAAAATGTTCGTATAGAGAAATATAAATTAAAATTCCTGTTCTACTTTTGGTTCTAAAAACTTCTTCATCCAAAAAAGCTTCTTTAGCTCGCAGTTCGACAAAGTATTGTTTGGCGCTTCGTGAAACTAAGTTGATTCTAAATTTTGGAAAAAAAGAAGTGATGAAGAGCCCGATCACGGCTCCAGTCCAGACAGAGAGAATGGCAAATAAAGTTTCCTTTCCCCAAAGGTTTCCATACAAACTCTGAGTTGTGTAGAAGGCTGCACCAAATACCCCACCCATAAGAAAGGCTCCAAACCATATCCATTCTTTATAGTGGTGCGAAGATTCAGCAAAAAAGGGAACAATTTCAGCAGAAGTTTTGGACTCTGCAACGCCAACTGCCGATTTGATTTCATCCAAATCAGATTTAGAGAAATAACGTGAAAGTATGCTCATGGGCAGAAGAAAAACAGGAATTTTAGTTCAAATCAATCAAAAAACCTGAATTTTGGAATCAATGACTATGACCAAACTCACTAAAAATAAGTGGAAGATACTAAAAAAGAAAAAACGTTTGGCTATGGTTTTGTCCTTAGAACGTTTTAATCGGTAGGCAAAAACTAAAATTAAAATCGTAAGGAAGATGGCCGAACCCAAAAACAAAAATCCCATTCGGTCATCGATAAAATAAAATCCGATCACAGATAGGGAATAAGCAATTGCATATAAAAAGATTTGATTCACTGTTTTTTCAATTCCGGATACGACAGGCATCATCGGAATCCCAGCAAATTCATAATCATCTTTTAAAAAGATCGCAAGAGCCCAAAAATGTGCCGGTGTCCAAAGAAAGATCATGAGAAACATCACCCAAGCTTGGAGAGGGAGTGCATTTGCCATGGCTGCATATCCAATCAAGGGCCCAATACATCCAGAAATCCCACCAATCACAATGTTTTGTTCTGTTCTTGGTTTTAGCCAAATCGTATATAAAAATACATAGAGAAGTAAAGCTGATAGGGCACAAACGGCCGTTAGAAGGTTAATATAATATGTTAAAATGAAAAAAGCTATAATCGCAACAATCACTCCCAAGGAAAGTGCAAAGATCGGAGAAATTTCACCCGATGGAATCGGTCTTTGTTTTGTACGATACATTACCGCATCTCTTTCCCTTTCAATGTATTGGTTGAGAATGAAAGAGGCGGAACTCATCAGGTAAGTTCCAAAAAGAGTGATCGAAATTTGAAGTAGGCTAGGATAACCCGTAGTTCCTAGATACATTCCAGGAAGAACAGTTGCCAGTACAAGTACAGTTACCCTAGGTTTTGTCAGCTGGTTCCACAATCGGAACATTATAAAACCTCTTTATCCTCTGAACGGAACTGATAAAAAGCTGCAATAAAACAAAACATAAACACGAGCACACCATTTAACGTGTGTAATCCTGTGATTAGTTTAGGAAGTTGGTATAATACATTCATAGCACCGAGTAGGATTTGAAAAGAAATCAAATAAGCCGCTATTTTCAGTGATTTTTTGACATGATTGTTTTTTAAGTAAAGGATTCCGTATGCAGATAAGGATAAAACAGAGAAGGCAGCCAAATACCCAAACAATCTATGTTCCATTTGAAAACGAATGGTGCCCTTCATTTCTGGAAACCATTCTCCGTAACAAGTAGGAAAATCCGGGCAAGCAAGGCCTGCGTAGTGAGAACTCACCTTCCCACCAAGAAATAGTTGGTATAAAACTACTAGGAGTACAAAAACAAAAAAATATTTACCAGGCCTATCCCACTGAAATTGAGAATTGGGACCTTCTGGAAGAAGCAATCTCACCGTAAGGCATGCAGATAATAGAAGGACTGCGTTGAGTAAGTGCAGGTTAACTGTTGTTGGGTGAAGAAGTTTTGTAACTGTCAATCCACCAAGGATTACTTGAGAAATAAGAAAAATCAGAGACAGTGTTGCTGGGATTCCTAACTTTTTTCTTGTGTCCTTGTTTCGTAGAATCCAAACAAATCCAATTCCAACAAGGATACCTAAAACACCAGAATAGTATCTATGACCCACTTCCATAAAAATTTGGAATGTAAATTCTGGTACAAATTTCCCGTGGCACAAGGGCCAGTCAGGACATGCCAATCCAGAATCTGTTGCTCTTACGAGTGGTCCGTAGAGGAGATTGATGAGAATTAATGCGGAAAGGATGGTGTAAAAACGTTTGAGTGTCATACGTCTATCTGTTTCCTCCAGGTTTTGTGATCTGAGTTTGGGGAAAATAAAATTAATCTTGCATCTTTTAAAAATTGTTGGATAAAAAGAGCAGTTTTTCGTATAGACTATAACAGGTAAAATTATGCAAAACACAGACCTTTACAATAAGAGTGGTTACTGGACTTTCCTCATCACACTTGCACTCAACATTCTTTTCTTCGGATATATTTCCTTTGTTCACCCGGGCACTCCGGAAAACCCAGGAATGGAATCCAAAAGCGTTCAGTCCAAATAGGGTAACCACCAAAACTTCGTGAACATCAGATTTTCTTTTTTCCTTTGTTTGCTTTTTGGAACTGGCGTTTTATATGCGTATGACCCACATTCCAATCTAACTCGGGACAACAAACTCCCGAAAGAACTAGAAAACATTGGGTTTTCTGATGTCACAGGAAAGTCTCTGAACCTCGACATTCCTTTCCGCGATGAGTCTGGAAAAACCGTTAAGTTTTCCGATTTTCTAGCGAAAGGGAAACCAGTCCTTCTTTCTCCCGTTTATTTCAAATGTCCCACCCTTTGTAATTTCCACCTAAATGGAGTGTTCCAAGGTTTGAAGGCCCTCGATTGGACTCTCGGAAAAGAATACCAATACATTGCGGTATCCATTGACCCGAAAGAAAACGAATCGGTTGCCTTTCCGAAAAAGGGAGCCTATTTGAAAGAATATGGACGAGTAGGTGCCGAATCCGGCCTCCATCTCCTTACCGGAACTCAAGAATCCATCGATGCTCTGACCAAACAATTGGACTTTCGATATGCTTGGGACGCGGAAGCAAAACAATACATCCACGCAAGTGGGGTCTACGTTTTGACTCCCGAGGGGAAGGTTTCGCGAATCTTCCAAGGAATCCAATTGGAACCAAGGGATTTGAAATTTGCCTTTCTTGAGGCATCTTCTGGTAAGATTGGGAGTTTTGTAGACAAGTTTGCTTTATTTTGCTTTCAATTTGATCCGAGAAAAAATAAATATACGATATACGCATACAGGATGATGCAATTCGGGGGGGCGGTCACCTTACTCCTTCTCGGTGCGTTTTTATACATAAACTGGCGAAAAATAACAAATAACAACCGTCAAGGAGTCACATAGATGTCTTGGAGCAGTCTCATTCCAGCGACCTCGTTCATGCCTATCCAGGCAACTGAAATCGCAAAAGAAGTCGATCTTCTCTACGCGTTTCTGATCATTTCCAGCCTTGTTTCGTTTGTCATCTTGATTGGTGGAATGACATGGTTCCTCATCAAGTTCAAACGTACAAGTTTAGACCAGAAATCCGCATACATTACTCACAATAATTTTGCAGAATTTCTTTGGTCGTTCATCCCTCTCATCATCATGATGGGGATTTTCTACTGGGGTATGGTTATTTTTGAAAAACTTAGAACCCCTCCAGAAGACATAGCTGCTGAAATTCATGTCACTGCAGAGCAGTGGGCGTGGACTTATCGTTATGCGAATGGAAAAGAATTTTATAGCTCTGCAAACGATCCTATGATTGTTCCTGCAGGAAAAGCTACAAAACTCATTCTCACTTCAAAAGATGTAATCCATAGTTTTTATGTTCCTGCTTTCCGAACCAAACAAGATGCGGTTCCTGGAAAACTCACACAACTTTGGTTCGAACCAAAACAACCTGGAGAATACATAGTATTCTGTACAGAATATTGCGGAACCAAACACTCTGGTATGATGATTAAAATCAAAGCGATTCCTTCTGAGGAATATGCGGCTTGGTATCATGCTGAGAAAAAAGGTGCTGATAGCCCAGCCGATCTTGGAAAAACTCTTTTTGCTCAAAAGGCTTGTGCATCTTGCCACTCCATTGACGGATCAAGAATTGTTGGACCTACGATGAAGGGACTTTTTGGTTCTGGTAGAAAGTTTGCTGATGGAAGCCAATCCAAAGCAGATGAAAACTACCTTCGTGAATCCATCCTTGTTTCTTCTGCAAAGATCGTGGAAGGATACCCACCAGCAATGCCGGTATTCCAAGGTCAATTGTCAGATGAAGACGTTGTCAACCTAATTGAATATATCAAATCCATTAAATAAGGAAGAGAGATGAGTTCAGCACATACAAAAACCGAACATGGTCACGCAGACCATAATTATCTGAACCACGGATCCGGAATCTGGTCTTGGATGACCACTCTGGACCACAAACGCATTGGTCTTATGTACTTTGCAACAGTAGCTACCCTTTTCTTAATTGGTGGTTTCTTTGCTTTAGGAATTCGTTTGCACTTAGCAAAATTTGGCGCAGAGCCACTTTTGGATCCAGACACTTATAACAAGTTTATGACCTTCCATGGTGCCATTATGGTATTTATGGTGATCATTCCTGGAATTCCCGCTTTCCTTGGAAACTTTGTCCTTCCTATCCAATTGGGTGCGAAAGACGTTGCTTTCCCAAGACTGAACCTTGCATCTTACTACATCTTCATCGCAGGGGCTCTCATTGCAGCTTCCTCTATGATTTTTAACCAAGTAGATACAGGTTGGACATTCTATACTCCTTACTCTACAGCAAAGACTTCCAATGGGGTGATTTTGCTTGTTTTGGGTGCCTTTACAATGGGTTTTTCTTCCATCCTTACGGGACTAAACTTCATCGTTACCACTCATAAACTCAGAGCACCTGGGATGACAATGGATCGAATCCCTCTTATGATTTGGGCTTTGTATTCCACTTCTATCATTCAGATCCTTGCAACACCAATCCTTGCGATCACTCTCCTTCTCATTGGAGCAGAGAAGACTCTTGGAGTGGGAATCTTTGATCCAGACTTAGGTGGAGACCCAGTTCTTTTCCAACACTTCTTCTGGTTCTATTCTCACCCTGCGGTTTATATCATGATCCTTCCGGCGATGGGAGTGATCTCTGAACTCATCACTGCGTTCTCCAAAAAAACAATTTTTGGTTACCGTGCGATTGCTTATTCTTCAGTAGCGATTGCAGCAGTATCCTTCCTTGTTTGGGGACACCATATGTTTGTATCCGGTCAGTCTACACTTGCTGGTATCATCTTCTCCATCATCACTATGTTTGTTGGGGTTCCAACAGCAATCAAACTCTTCAACTGGATTTCCACTATGTATCGCGGAACAGTAACCTTCGAAGCTCCAATGCTCTTCGCTCTTGGTTTTATGTTCCTCTTTACCATCGGTGGATTGACAGGGGTATTCCTTGCATCAACTGGTATGGACGTTCACTTCCATGACACTTACTTTGTGGTAGCTCACTTCCACTACGTAATGGTAGGGGGAACGCTTATGGCACTTATGGGCGGTATCTACTACTGGTTCCCAAAAATGTTTGGAAGAATGACTTCTGACCTCGGTGGAAGAATTTCTTGGGTTCTTATCTTTACTGGATTTAACGTTACTTTCTTCCCACAATTCGTACTCGGTGCAATGGGAATGCCAAGACGTTACTTTGATTACCTTCCTGAATACACAAACCTCAACCAAATCTCTACTGTAGGATCTTGGCTGATTGGTCTTGGATTTTTGGTAGGTCTCATCACTATCATTCATGGAATTTTTAAAGGCGAAAAGGCTTCTGACAACCCTTGGGGTGCAAAAACACTCGAATGGCAAACGTCTTCTCCTCCTCCACACGAAAACTTTACAACTACTCCAACAGTAACTGCAGGGCCATATGACTTCCGTTAGTTCTTCAAGTGAATTTCAACACCAACACCATTTTAAGAGTGCAGAACACCAATATGCCTCTTCCAAACAAGGAATCTGGTTATTCCTTTGCACAGAAATCCTTATGTTCGGTGGCCTATTCGTAGGTTACCTAATTTACCATTCTCTTTACCCAACCGTTTTCAAAAATGGTTCGGAAACATTAGATTGGAAAATGGGAGCGGTGAACACCGTTGTGCTTCTCGTCAGTTCCTTTACGATGGCTGCGGCGATTAACTACGTTCAACGTGGATTACACAAAATCGCAGCGATTATGTTAGCTTTAACGATTGCTTGTGCTGGTGCCTTCATGGTGATCAAATACTTCGAATATAGCCACAAGTTCCATGTAGGAACTGTTCCCGGCAAATTTTCGTTAGTTGATCCTTCTTGTGGTGCGGGTGGAAAAAGAGCTGAGTGTGAATCTAAGATTTCTGCTCTTCTTAAAAACCCTGCTGAACTTGAAAAAAACCATGTGAGCGCAGAAGAAGTTTCTCGTTTGAAAGCAGTGATTTCTCAACCAAAATGGGAAATGTTCTACGGTTTTTACTTTGTCATGACTGGTCTTCACGGGGTACACGTGGTAGCTGGTGCTCTCCTTATCTTCTGGATTTTCATTAAAACTCTAAGAAGAAAAGTTGGACCTGAATACTACACTCCTGTAGAAGGTGTGGGTCTTTTCTGGCACGTTGTGGACTTGGTATGGATTTACCTCTTCCCACTTCTTTATTTAGTAGGATAAAAGGTATTATCGAATGGAATACGTAATCAATTACGGACTTTACTTCATCGCCCTCGTTGCAGTTTTCACTCCAATTCTTGGATTTGGAATCTTTGCACCAGGGATTGCAAAGGCTACTATTGTAGGATTCATCATCAATTGGTTTGGTCAGTTTTTCCAAACAGATCGTTATGCGAAGTTTACAGAAGAAAACAAAGACAACAAATTATTGAAATTTGTTTTAGGTGATGAAGATCACAAAGAAGACCATGCTTCTGCTTCTATGTGGGTAGAAGATGGTGAAGAGGAAGAAGAACACCACGAACACCATGTGATTTCTATCAAAACTTATGTGTATGTTCTTTTGGCGCTTTTCTTCGGAACTTTTGTAACCGTTTGGGTAGCACAATACGATTTAGGAAAGTGGAACATGATTGTAGCCATGGCAGTTGCAACTTGTAAGGCTTTCTTCGTTTTGGCTTATTTCATGCACTTAAAGTATGATAATATGCTAAACCGTGTGATTTTCCTTTCTGCATTTGTCTTTTTGGCATTGTTGTTTGCGTTCTCGTTTGGTGATATCATCTCTCGAATCGCGCCTACAGCTCAGTTCTAGGTAGAGTCTTTCTTTTAAAAAAAATAGACAAAACCGTTTTAAAGAAGCCCGCCCTCGCGCGGGCTTTTTCGTCTAATGAAGAATCGTGTATCAGTATTTCAAAACGATTCTTTCTAAATTTTTAGACCTAACCCCTGAAAGGAAAATATATAACCAGGATTATATTGCCGAATTAGATAGGCATACTCGAATCATCCAGATTCCTGGTAGTATCATTGGTGTTTTTGGTATGTTAGGGTTTGCATTTGATACAGATGCCAAACTACACCCTGAATTTCCTGAATTATTCTATTTCCGCATTGGATACAGTCTTCTTTGTTTTTCCTATATTGTTTTTATTATCTACAATCATTTTAAAAACAAGTTTTCCTCCTGGGAAGGTCTTACCTGGGCCTATCTAACATACGCCTACCTTTTGTTTACCGCTGCTTATTATACGGGTCGAATTGCCGATGATGCTCCCTATGTTTCTGGGTATCAGATGCTCGTGATGATCCTTCCTTTTTTACCACTCCCTAGAAAAACTTTATTCATTTATTATCCTATATCCATTCTGATTTTTTTCATTTCTGTTTATGTGTATAAACCAGATCTTTCTACCGCTGCATCAGCATATTCGATGCAAAACTTAGCGATCAGTTACGTTCTTGGAATTTTCAGCGGCCTCATTATGGAAAGATATCGTTTTCATTCTTTTTTAAACCACAAACGAATCATTAAAAAGAACGAAGAAATTACAAAAACTGTCGATGAAATTCAAACTTTAAAGTCTCAGCAGGACGGTGATTATTTTTTAACCTCGCTTTTACTCGAACCATTACTTGGGCATGAAACAGATGGAAATGCAGTAAGTATTGAAACTGTGGTCAATCAATACAAAAAGTTTTATTTTAGAAACAAAGAATACCAGTTAGGTGGTGATTATGTTTCTGTATTTAACTTAATTCTCCAAGGAAAACGTTACAAAGCATTCATCAATGGAGATGCCATGGGTAAATCGATCCAGGGAGCAGGGGGAGCCATTGTCCTCGGAGCTGTTTATAACTCAATTATCATTCGCTCTAAGATGGATCCAGTTTCTTCTAATCGGTCGCCAGAACGTTGGTTGCATGATTGTTTTTTGGATTTACAAAAGGTTTTTGAAACTTTCGACGGAGCCATGTTGGTATCTGCCGTAGTAGGTTTGTTGGAAGAATCTACGGGAACTTTGTATTTTATTAATTTAGAACACCCTTGGGTAATTTTGTATCGTGATGGAAAAGCAAGATTTATCGAAGATGAAATTCATTATTATAAATTAGGTGTAATGGAAGTTCCAACCAATCGATTCATCTCAGTTTTCCAGTTACAAAAAGGAGATAAAATTATTTGTGGATCAGACGGAAAAGATGATTTAGTAATCTCTGAATCGGGCAGGTATCGGGAAATCAATGAGAATCAAAATTTAATTTTAAATTGTCTGGAAGAATCAAAAGGAGATGTAAAAAATGTGATCTCCATTTTAAAAACAAGAGGAAAGTTCTCAGATGATTTAAGTTTGATATCAATGGAGTATAACTTAGGGTCATTTTCTAAACCTGGAGTCTACTGGGAGGAAGCTAAAAAGTTTATTAAACTAAAACAATATAGCAAATCTTTGGATATACTTTTATCCTATAATTCAGCCTTAGAAATTTCCATTAAAGAATTAAAATACATCACTAGATTGTATGAAAAAGAGGGAATACTGCTTAAGGCAATGGAATATGCGAGTTTGGCATTGGAGACTTTCCCATCTGATACAAGATGGATGTTCCATACCTCAGTTTTATACAAACGTCTCTATTCTATTTACAAATCAAAATCTTTTTTAGAAGAATCGCAAGAATTGGGTGAAAGGGTGAGGTTGCGACAACCAGCAAATATTGGGAATTTGATTCATTTAGCGGATGTTTGTCGTTTGAGCGGAGATAAGGATCGGGCTAATTATTTAGTGGGTTTGATTAAAAAAATGTCCCCGGAACATCCTAGACTAAAAGAAATTATTTCTGTGATTTAGAATCGCTAACTGACCCAACGGACTTTTTTTGGTAAACTAAGTGTTTTCTTGGGTTATGTGGACTTAAGATTTCTTTTTGTATTCTCCAGGTGCAAGTCCTGTCGATTTTTTGAATTCCGCATTGAATACCGATTTCGAACCGAATCCTGTTGCAAATGCGATGGCAATCACCGATAACTCCGGTTTGGTTTTTAGAAGTTCTTTGGCCTCTTTGATTCGATAGGAATTCAAATAGGATCGGAAACTCATTCCTAATTGCGAATTAATTAGTTCCGATGTCTGCTGTAGGTTCAGTCCGATGGCAAGAGATGTTTTTTCTAAATCCAAAGTTTCATCTAAATATGGTTTTGTTTCTGACATCCATTTCTCTAGTCGAATCACAAATTCGTTTGTATTGACCGAATCTAGTTTGGATTTCGTATAACGTGTGTCTTTGGAATTGTTTATGGAGAGAAGTCTTTGTAAGATTTCATTTCTTTCCCCATCCAAATCTTTGTATTTTTGAAGCAGGTTGAATAATAAAAAAAACAAATCGATCGGAAATATGAATATGGATCCATATATGACCGGCAGAGAATAAGGAATGATTCCTAAGTAATAAAAAATAGAAATGTATCCGGAACAAAGATAACTCCCCCAACAGAGGAGAAAGAATTTGATTTTTTTCTCTCCCATTAAGTAGACCCGAATCCCGGCAGAGAGGATGATGGGAACCGATATCAAATAAATGAGGTTGATGATTTTCGAAAAGATCCTATTTGTTTCGGTGAAAAGGATACTGAAAGAGGATATGAGTCCAACGAGTGCCAGTAGGGTTAAAATGCGATCAACCCAAGGAGTTTTTTGTTTTGTGTTTAAAAATATTCTTACAAACTGAAAAGAGGCAGCAATTCCCAAAGCCAAAAAAAATAAATTGGATCTACTTTGCCACCAAGTTGCACTCGGCCAAAAAGTATGGAAGGAATTTCCAAATTGAGTGTTGAACCACAAAGTCGTTGTTAGTATATAGACTCCATAGTAAAAAAATTCATAAAGCCGAAATGCAAAGAGATAAAACAGGCTGATAAGAAACATAACGGCACAAAATCCAAGAATTAAGTAGATCACTCCGGTTTCTAAAATAATCTTTTTATGAAAGGCATTCTCATCCATAGAGAAAATAGGAAAAGAGATGAGGGACACAGATTGAAGTCGTAAGTAAATATAGTTATGTTTTGTTAGTTTGAGCCTTGGGATTTGAAAACTAGGATCCAATGCTTCCGGAACAGCCCAAGTGGATTTAGGATAAGCGTCTCCCGTTTGAAAAGATTGGTAGGACGTTTCGTCCGGTAAAAAAAGAATCGCGTTGTCTAATGCCTTCCATTCTAAAGAGAGGATTTTATCTGGTAAAAAAGCGGGGTCACTAGCTTTAGCCCGGAGCCAGATGATGTCTTTTGTAAAATGAAAAGAGAGAGAATCCCCTTTTATGTTTTGCCAAGATGTTTGTTTCTCTACATCTTCCAAGGACATCTGCCCTTGGGGATCACGGAAGGATTCAAATCGATTCGTAATGTTAGTTCTGCTGTGTTTCTCTTCGGAACAGGATAGACCAGCCGTCAAGATCCATATAAAAAACAAAAATCGAACCCATTTCATTTTGAATCAGTTTTAGATTTTTTTGACAGCTTACAAGTTTAATTCTAAAAAAGAGTCCTGAAATATAGTTTCGGACGACCAGTTATTTTTTTAGGATATTCTAGATGTTTCTATGGAGAGTTGTTTCCTAATCATCCAACAAATTCGATTATTTGCATTTGCATTCTGTTTATGTTCCTATTGTCTGCCGAACTCTTTTAATAATACAGGAGATTACGAAAGCAAATCATTCGCTGAAACTGAAATTTTAAAATGCTTTTTAGAAGGGCGTTGTGGTCCTAACGGCGTTACTTCTACAAATGGTTTCCAAATCCCGCCCACACTTGTCTCCGGTCTTTATGCATGGTATCCTCTGGATGGTGATATCAATGATAAGAGTGGAAGTGCTCATCATGGATATTTCCCTGGTGGAATTTGGCCTGCCACTACAGGTCCTTCGTATTCTCTCAGTCGTTCCCATCTGCCAAACGGTACTGCATCCTTCAACGGGACGGATCAGTACTTTGGTAGTGACTTTACTCCTCTTTGCAACGAGGACTTTGCCATTGCTTTATGGATTTTTCCAAATAATGCGACGAACAATCAAATTATAGGTTTCCAACAAGCTATTGGTTACAATCCAGGGCCCAGACTTTTATTAGATGCAACAGGTCATTTCGAGTTTTCTGCATTTTTTTCCTTTTGGGGTAATTCCAGTGTTACGGTAGGGACATCTTCAACGGTTTTAACCGCAAACGTATGGACTCATATCACTTACGTTCACAATGGAGCCACGCAGCAGGGAACAATTTGGGTCAATGGAGTGGGTGTGGGTGTTACCTCTGATCTTATCCCCTCAGGTGATCTTCCGTATGTCACTGGATGCATTACGGGCAGTTCACCGCTTCCTTGGTGGACCGGAACACCACTAAACATTGGTTATGGTTTTGCTAACCCTCGTTTTTATTCAGGAAGGATGGATGATATTTGGTTTTTCAAAGGACGTCAGCTGAGTGCAAGTGACATCTCCACTTTGATGAGTCTTCCTTAGGCTTATCAGTGTTTATATCGATTGTTTTGTATTATCATTGAATCTTCGTTCTTTGATCATTTGAGGAGGGGGGCTTTTTATTATCTTTCTGGCGATAAAAGGCCAAATTATTTTTTTAATAATATGATTCTATTTTGAATTTCTAGTTTTTTGAATCCAAACTGATTTGAAATCCATTCAAAAGATTTAGTGGTATAAAAGAAAGTATGAGTTTTGTCATTTTTGTAATACCAACTTTCGAAATCAATGGAGTCGTCATAGGGATGAGTTAAAATGTACAAACATCCATTTGGTTTTAATAATTGGTTTAATTTTTGGAATTCTAAATTCGGAAAATGGAAATGTTCCACAACTTCTGTAAGAATAATATAATCATATATTTGGTTTATGTTTTCTAAGTGATTATGAAAGAAGGGATCATAGAGTTTAATTGGATAACCCATTTTGTTTAGTAAAAACTGAACGATAGGTTCGGGTCCCGATCCAAAGTCTAGACCCTGGTCTGTTGGGTTTTGATTGGATACAACTTTCTCTACAATTGGTTTTAAAAAATTTTGGTAACGAATGTCGTGCACATCGTTATTGTGTTTCATATACCGTAACTTCTCTTCTTCTGCGTCTGGTAAATAGACAGGCTCCATAAAAATGGAAAGACAATTTCGACATCTTTGATAAGAGCGAAATCTATTCGTAAAAAACGGAGCCGATTCAGATTCACAAAGAGGACAATTCACGATTTGGTAATATCATTTTTGAAACAACTCTAGCGAATTCAACTACGATCCACTTAGATCTGGAATCATTTCGATTTCATCAAAAATCATTCTATTTTTTGGAATCGGTGTCCGACAATTAGAGTAATAGAGATTCCGGAACGCCCATGCAAAATATAGATTATTCAAGAAAGCTTAGATCCGGCCGCCCCTTCGAGGGTGAGGTTCCCTCTTATTCTCCGCAAACTCCATCTTATTTGGGAACCTCTCCAAAACCGAAATCAGCTTTCATCCTTCTCATCGGTGGGATTTTACTTTTTACTTCGGGTATGGTTGTGGGAATCCAACTCGGACAAAAAGAAACAAAATTTAAAGAAAACTCGGAAACATCATTTTCGAACGTAGGTTCTCATAAATTACCCGCTCCTCAATTGGCTGAATCCAAGGAAGATGCAGGAAACCAGGAAGAAACACGTTCGCAAGGAAATGATTCCTCTACGGGATCCCCGTTTCCAGCTACCTTGAAATTCCCTCCTAAAAATGACCAAATCAACTATATGGTTCAAATTGGGGATTTCACACCGGAAGAAGCTGTGGCAGTGGGAAAACAATTGATTGATACAAACCCAAGTTTACGAGGCCGGATCTTTCGTACCTCTACGGGCAAACTCTTTGCGGGTTACTTCTATCGATTGGATGATGCAAAAGAAACCTTAGAAGCAGTTCGGTCAAAACTTCCCTCTCTGACTGATGCACAGGTAAAAACCATTCGATTCTGAACTATTTTTGCCAACTTCCTTGACATTCGTCAATTTTCAGGTATAGTGTTGGCAAGAGTATTTACGGAAGTTATTATACTTACTTGGCTACAAAAAAACTAAACGAAAAAACTAAAGAGCCTAAATTCAAGGTTGGGGATTACGTTGTATACCCGATCCATGGAGTAGGTGAAGTCACAGAAGTTGCTAAAAAGCTGATTCTGGGAAAGAAAAAAGACTGCTACAGTTTGGAAATTCAAGGTTCCAAAATGAAGGTCTCAATCCCGGTGGATCGCGCAATGGATGTGGGTATCCGGTCGATCATTGATAAAAAAGAGATCAAAAAAGTTCTCACTCTCCTAAAAAAGGATGAGGTCGACACGGAAGAGGACTGGAAAGTCCGTTACCAGAACAATATGAACAAGATCAAGTCTGGTTCCATTTTCGAAGTGGCTGATGTTTGCCGTAATCTTTACAGACGTGCCTATGGCAAAGAACTTTCCATTATGGAAAGAAAGCTCTATGAGAGCGCCTATAATTTAGTAAAGATGGAAATTGCACTTAGTAAAGGTGTACCCCAGGAAGAAGCAGGAAACATCGTATCTGATGTGTTAGCGGCTTCGGTTCAGGGATTGGCTCCAGCACCACCTCCAAAAGAATTGGATGATGATCTAGATTTAGAATAAACTTCCGTTTTTGCTCAACTCTTTTATAAGGATTGAGTTATGAAACACTTACTTTCAGCCCTTGGGACGATTCTCGTCTCTTCGGTATCGTTTTTCTTCTTATATTCGGAATCGCAAAACCTCGTTTTGGCGGGGTCACTTGCTGGAATCATTCTCACGTATTCCCTAATCCTCGTGTTAGGTGAAAGAAAATTATTCCCTGAAATCAAAGCTGATCTTGTACTTTGTGCCAGTGTAGGAGCACTTCTTGGTTTGTCCATTGCGGCATTCCCAGTCAGTCTCCTTAACGATTACGGATATAAATCCATCGCGATCTTTGTTGCGGTTCTTTTGTTCTTAACAGGAATCAAAACCGGAGTGGCTTTTGCTAAAAAACCAGGACTTGGTATTTTTGGTGGAAGTAATTCTGCCGGTGGCTCTAGTTTCCAAATCCCAGGACTCGAAACAGCAAATACCCAAATTAAAGATAAAATTCTAGATACTTCTGTTGTGATCGATGGTCGTATTTTGGATATTGCGGATACCCATTTTCTAGATGGTCCGCTCATCCTCCCTAACTTTGTTTTGCGTGAGATCCAACTCATCTCCGATTCTTCTGACCCAATCAAACGGGCTCGCGGAAGACGTGGTCTTGAGATGTTAAACAAACTTCAAAGAAAAGGTTCTATCGAAGTTAAAATCACTTATACCGATTATTCAGACACAAGAGAAGTGGATGCAAAACTTGTGAAACTAGCTCGTGATACTGGTGGAGCTGTTGTTACTAACGACTTCAACCTAAACAAAGTTGCTGAGTTACAAGGGGTTCGTGTTCTGAACTTGAACAACCTTGCCAATGCACTCAAACCAGTGGTTCTTCCTGGAGAAGAATTTCAAATTTCCGTCATCAAAGAAGGAAAGGATGAAAACCAGGGGATTGGTTACTTAGAAGATGGAACCATGGTTGTGATTGAAAACGGTGGTCACTTGGTAGGAAAAGATGTACGTGTGGTAGTCACAAGTATCATCCAAACTGCTGCCGGTAAAATGATTTTTACAAAAGTGCAAAACGGTAACAATAACTACAACAAATCGTAATTTATTTTAAGTAGTCTAACGGATATGAAACTGGTACGTTTTTTAATTTCGCGCGAAGGTATCATATCCGTTTTTTGTTATTCGGTCACCGCAGTATTTTCTTTCCTTTCTTTTGCTCCATTAAACCTTCCATTTTTTGTTTGGGTGGCTCCTTTTGGTTTGTTTCTTATTGAAAAACGAAACAGAGGCCAATGGAAAAAACTCGTCTATCACGGGTTTGGTTTTTCCATTCTATTTTATTTAGTTTCTTTTCATTGGATTTACCATATGACCACTGTTTTTGGTGGATTCGATTGGTATTTGGCAGTCCCTATTTTTATTGGTTCTGCAATTTTATTAAATTTTAAGTTTCCTGTTTATCTTTTGTTGTTTTCCTTTTTGGCTAAACGAGTGGGAAAATTTTTCCCTGTGATTGCTTCTGTTTCCATTCTATTTGCTGAATTTTTTACTCCCCAAGTGTTTCCTTGGTATTTCGGAAACGTTGTTGCCGAAAACCAAATTTTGGCACAAAATGCGGAGTATGTGAGTTCTTATGGACTTTCCGCATTCCTCTTTTTTGTTTCTTATTATTTATTCGCTTTTAGAAAACCAAAAACCTTCTTTCGGTTGTTTACAAACTTTCTTTCGAAACACAAAGGATTCCAAAAACAATTTTCATTCGGTGTCCTCAGTTTTGTTTTAGTTCTCATTCTGTTTTTTGGGAATGGGTATTATTTATTCCAAAAATGGTCGGATGTAAAACCCGTTGCCGAACGAGATGTTTTGATTGTACAACCGAACGCACCTTTAGAATTTCGAGATGGTAGAAATCCTGTAGAAGAAATTCGAAAACTAATGGCTCGGATTGATTCTATGACAGAGAGAGAACTGAAAGAGAATCCAGTGGACCTTGTTGTTTTGCCAGAATCAGGTGTTCCTTTTTTCACAACCCATGATACCGAAGTCACTCGTTATAGTCGCATCTATTGGCACCAGTTTGAATCTCTAATGGCAATTCTTGCTTTAAGACATGGAACCAATCTGTTTTACAACGAGTTAGATGCAGATGTAGTATCAGAAGCCCTCCCTGGTCGGATCTCCAGAAGAGATGTTCGGATGTACAATTCTTCTGTTCTAATGAATCCCAATGGTGAAAGAAGAAATAGCTACCAAAAAGTATTTTTACTCATCTTCGGAGAGTATATGCCTTTTGAATGGATGTATGCATTGTCTGGCCAAACCGGACAATTTGCACCGGGAACCAGTCTTAATTTAATCCCTTACTACGAACCAAGAAAAACGGCCCCTTCACAAACCAAAGACTTACACTTTGAAGATACCGTGACCATAGGACCTTCAGGAGTTCGGGAATACTATTCCAAAGATAAGGTAGAAGAAAAACAAATTGGAAGTTTTTTGCCTTTGATTTGTTATGAAGTCATCATCTCTGAATTTGTAAGAAAGTTTTCGGGTGATCCCGATTTTATTGTCAATGTGACTAACGACAAATGGTATGGGAACTCCGTAGAAACCTACCAACACCATACCTTGGGTCGACTTCGTGCGATTGAATTTCGTAAGTGGATTGTTCGTTCCACAAATTCTGGCACTTCCGTGTTTACAGATCATCTTGGACGCAATATCGATAATGATTTTACTCCTATAGAAACAACGGCAGTGATACGGAAAAAAGTACAAGTGATTCCAGGGGAAATGACTTTTTATCGGTTGTATGGAAACTTACTTTCTTATTTGTACATGGGAATTGTTGGGTTAGTGTTTTTCTTTTATGTTAAAAGGAATTCTTAAATTTCTATTTGATAGTCGATTTTATATTGCTCTCTATATTTCTGTTGTCTCCCACATAACATTAATTATCTATTCGTTCAATCACTCGGACTCACCATACCAAAAAACGCTTTGTGGCCCGGCTTGGATTTACCAACAGGAAGAAGAAAAAGAACTTTCTTTTCAAATGAGTTTTGGAAATTCGATGAGCGAAACGGGAAACTCGGAAACCTCCGGCGAACCTGGTGAAGGCGAAGAAGGAGAGGAAGGCGACGGAAACGGATTTTCCAAGGGGAAGTATAAGGGAAGTCAGTGGGAAGAGTTAGTTAAAGATTTAGAAGGGACATCATCTTTACGAAAACAATTTAAAAATGATTATGATCTAATTAATGAAAACTCAGGAGTTGCTGATTCCTATATCAAAAGAAATCGTGATTATGAAGACATCATTGTTAAAGATGTTCTCCCTACAGTAAAAGGAATTCGTGATCCTTTTCGAGTCGATATAGAAACTGCTGAGGACAATTTGTTTGTCCACAAAGAACGTAATAGGATTATTGAAGAGTTTCGAAAAGGGGATGAATCTTCCCCACCCATCACGATGCGGGTTTCTAAGGAAGGGGAGGCGGAACCAAAATCCCCACTTTCTATGTCCAAAGAAGATCGAAACAAATACTTGGATAAAACTCTCAAACAAAAAAAAGAAAAACAATTGGATGAGTTTATCTCTCGGTATATGGGGTACGATCCAGACAAAGGAGATTTGAACCAGTTTGTTCGAGATTTGTATTACGAAAACTTGCAAAGGTTAGCGTATCCTTTTAGTGGTGATCCCAGTTATTTTGCTATCGATTATTTTCAGGAAAATTTAAACAAAGAAGACTTCCTCCGCCAAATGATGGCCGCCTTGTCTCAAAACCTTGGAACAAATACTGGCACGGAAATTTTATTTACCATCGAAAATATTTATGAAATTCAAAGCCGAGCTCTCGAACAATACTTCCAAACAAAAGATTATTTGAGATTAGCAACTCCAGAACAAAAACAAACTTTACGTTATGAAACTTTACGAAGAGTAGAGACGAAGTATAAAAAACTTCTGCAAGATAAGAAACTATTCACAAACAAAGATGTAGAAGAAGCATATTCTAAAAAACGAATTGATATTTTAGATACTTTGATTTCGAAAACACCGAAAGGATATCGTCTGAAAGATGGATACTTTGAAAAGGGTAGGGTGCTTTGGGAATCAGGTGTTCAAAGAAAGGATTCAAAACTCCAATCGGAAGCCATCAAAACCTGGAATCGAATTGCAAACTTACCAACAAATGGTGACTTTTTAAATGAAAAAGCATTCGAGAACATTGAGTTATTGTTAAGAGACCTTGGGAATGTAACGGATGCAGATCGTTTGCCTGCACAGACAAAAGACCAAATTGAATACATATTACGGACTCGGCTGAGTGAATCAATGATGAAGAAAAAAGAAAGAGAAGATAAATTACTTTGGCCTAAATCTAAGATCCCTAGTGGAAATAATCCATAACTAATGGGTTTAACAATCGTTTGGTTTAGATACTAATCGCTAATCGAGTTAGATTTTTAGGTTTTCGAGACCGTTTTCATGGAATTCAGTGGCCCATTTATCATGGAAGGGAGTTTCCTTTTCGATTCGTTCTTCGATGGCCATTTGAGAAATGGCAGTTTCTCCGTAGTGACGAAGGAAATCCCTGTGAGCTAATCTTTCGATGAGAGCTTGCCAAAATACTTCGTCCTCGTAGTCTTCTAAGATATCAACAAGACCACTTTCTTCCTCAAATTCTCGAGTGAGATAAGGTTCTCCATTGTTCTGATCAATTTGAACAATGTTCCCAAGGCCTGCATGTTCTGCTTGCGCGAAAACATGGCGCACTACATCAGCAAAACGAGAGTCTGTATCGGGTTCGTCTTCTGAGCGATCCTTGGCTTGCAAGGTAGAAATGACCCAATCTCCCATGTACACTAACTTGAGCAGGGTTTCGTATTGTTCTAGGGACAGTTCCATTTGCATTTAGGATCAGGTTCGGTCATGAGGTTGGGAAGAAAAGAGTTTTTTGGGCAAAGAATCCATTCATGGGTGCGAAAAATCAATCCTCTAAAAGGATTTCTTTGTTACGTAGGGGTCTGTATTTATCTCGCACAATGGCAGTTATGTCATCAATGGCGATCAGAACCTCTTGGTTAGGATCATTATTTTCATATGGCAAATAAAAGAATCCAAGGATTCGTATGGAGCTCTTTTGTAGAAAAACTCGATCATTTTGATCAAAATTTTTGGATACGGAAACAGTAATGGATTTCCACCCTCTATAATTTAGAGAAGTTAAGTTCAATTGTCGTACTTCTGCATCTTGTGATTCTATGATCAGTGTTAGGTTCCCGTTGGATTGTGAAGAATAAATGGGAATGGTAATTTCTTTGATGAATGCATTTACTTCAATGGGTTTTGGAAAGTATAAAGAAAAAGGCAAATTGGCATCTTTGGGGATTCTTAAGACAAGTGCTTGTTTGGATCCAGGGATGGGAGCAGTAAAATTGGTAGAAAGGGTGATTTCCGGAAGTTTAGTTCCTTTTTCCAATTTGGTGCGTAAGTTGTCCTGATTGTAGTTGGACAATTCAAAGTTTTCGAGTAAAATTTCCCGCCAGATCCCAGAGTCCGCCTGAATCGGAACCATTCCATAAAGGAAAAGAAAAAGTGTGAGTTTCCTTAAGTTTATCAGTGCAATCATGTTGACAATAATTCCTTAGAAGGGGGATATATATGTTTTATCTGTAAAAAGGAGACTTATACAAATGCAGGCGCACAAATATCTTTTGGCCATACTGACAATATCTTTCGCAGGCCAAATCACAGCACAAGTTGCTGCACCAAAAGCCACTACTTCCACAAAAGACCAGGCAATCAAAAAAACAGAATCCACTTCTACTCAAGCCAAAGACGGTGTTGATAAAGTTGAGACAACTGTAAAAGACATATTGGGTGACAAAAAAGAATCAGACGCTTCAACTTCTGCTGCAGCTGCTCTTTTCATTACAAGTAAAACTACTTTTTCATTAGATGCAAAAGACGAATCTTCCACAATCGATTTTATTGAGTGGAAACCTAAAAACGGCGAATACAGAAAGTTCACTCAACCAATTCGTATTGCTGAAGAAGGTCTTACTGAAGTATACTATCGTTCTGTAGACAAAGTAGGAAACGCTGAAACTCCAAAAATTCTAGTGGTTCACGTTGATAATACTGCTCCAAGAGTGAGTTTAGTTCCACAAGAACAGTTTTTTGTTTTAGATGGAGTCCCATTCGCTTCTAAAAACAATACTTACACTTTAGTTGCAGAAGACCAACAAACTGGTGTTGAGAAGATCCAATTCAGCATCAACCAAGAAGCTGCAAAAGCTTACGCTGATCCAATCAAATTGGAAAACGGTGGAGCAAACGTAGTGAAGTATTCCGCTACTGATAAATCTGGAAATTCTTCTCCTGAGTCTTCTCTTATCATTACTGTAGATGATGTAAAACCTACTGTAGAAATCGTTCCTTCTTTCCCACTCGTTGACATCAATGGAAAAAACTTCCAAAGAAAAGGAAACGTATTCTATGTGAACGCTACTGATAAAGAATCTGGAATCAAAAAAGTTCTAGTAAAAATTGACGAAGAAGAATACAAACCTTACGTAGAAGCAATTGCCATCGAAACGCAAGGTGACCATGTGATCAAAGCTATGGCGGTTGATAACGTTGGTAACCAATCGGATGTGGTAGAAGTAAAAATCACTGTAGATTTAACTCCTCCTACTTCTACGATCCAAAAATCGACAGAAGAAGCACCTAAGGTAGAAACACAAACTCCAGCAGCGACAACTCCTGCTAAGTAAATTTACCTAAAAAATTAGAACCGCTACCTAGCGGGTAGAAACCCCTTTCCACATGAGAGGGGTTTTCTTTTTATCCTTTGTTTTCCCAAAATTTTGTGTGAATTGTGGTTCCCATGATTTCTTTTCCGAAATGATGGCTGTCTGCAAATCTTGTTGCAAGCTTCATTATTTCCTCAAAAAACAAAACCGAATACCAAACCAAATCCCGTTGCCATTAGATCGGTTTGTTTTTTACGACGAGGCCTACTACTTACATAGGAGAGGTGGGTTCGAAAAATCTCTTTTCCAATCTTTAAAATTTGAAAATGAAAGGCATTTGGCCGAATATTTTTGTTTGGGGCAAAGAACCCTATTTAGACTTCTGAATGAAGATCCACCTGATCTTGTGGCGCTTGTTCCGTCTTCACCTAAGTCGGGCCCAAGGCCATACCATCCCTCTGATTCACTTCTAAGGAAATGGAAAAAACTCTGGAAAATCAGGAAAGATACTAATTTGCGTAAGGTTTCAGCGGACAAACAATCTTCAAAAGGTTTTGAGAAACGTTTTTTTCATGCAAAAAAGGCATTCGAATTCACAAAAAGTGATAGAATCATGGAAGGACTTCATGTTCTAATCGTAGATGATATATTTACGACTGGTGCCACCGTAAATGAAATTGCTAGGTTGTACAAACAGGCTGGCGTTCGGAAGGTAACTTGCGTAGTTTTGCTGTTAAGTGGGGGTGATTGAATCGAATGGATGTTCAAGTCAAGGATGACATAAGGATTATTAAGTTTTCTGGGGCCATCCTCAAGGTTGATTCCGATGAAATTGAGAAAGAACTTTCAAAACTCACACAAAGTTCTGTTAAAAAAATCATTCTAGACCTAACGAAAGTTCATCATATCTGTTCTACTGCGCTTGGTATTTTTGTAGCCACCAAACGTAAGTTAAAACCTATGAGTGGTGATATTAAAGTGATTGTTGTAGATGAGGATTTGATCCAACTTTTTGAGATTACCATGCTCGACAAAGTGTTTGAAATTTTCCCAGATTTATCCGCCGCTATGGAAGGATTCCAACTCGACGAGGAAGATTCCCACTGACCAAAAAAACTTTAGCATTTGCTTCCGGAAGTGCGCACAAATGGAAGGAAATGCAAATGTTACTTTCTCCCTTTGGATATGAAGTAGTCCTTCCTAAAGACTTGGGGATCTCTTTTTCCCCAGAAGAAACGGAAAACTCATTTACTGGAAATTCTTATATCAAATCAAAAGAACTCTTTCGCCTAACGGGTCTTCCTTCCTTTGCCGACGATTCGGGAATTTCAGTTCCTGCCCTTGGTGGGGAACCTGGAGTGTATTCTGCAAGATTCGGTGGTCCAGGTCTTAGTGATAAAGAACGTGCACTATATCTTTTACAAAAGTTAGGAAAAAATCCTGAACGTAATGCATATTACAGTTGTGTGGTGACTTATGTGGATGCCAATACATCTGTTTCCTTTGAAGGTCGGGTTGATGGTGTCATCAGTAATCAATATGACGAAGAAGGAAAATATGGATTTGGATACGATCCCATTTTTGTTTACCCTCCTTTTGGAAAATCATTTTCCCAAGTGCCCGAATCTGAAAAAAATACGGTTTCTCATCGCAAAAAAGCTATGGAACTTTTTTTGAATTGGCTTTCTAATCAAAAGTAACAAAAGTTAGATTTTATATCTGATCAGATTTGCTACAAGCATTATGAGAATTCCATTTTCCATTCTATATTTATTTTTTTTGCTGTCTTTGATAGGGACCAAAATCGAAGCGCAAGTGCTTTGTTTAGGTGGTGAATGTTCCAATATTCCTAGCGAATACCAACTGTTAGGAAATTTTGCAGAGCCTGTTTTTGATCGAATTTATACGAATGGATTCCTTCGTTCTATGGGGGACAATGCGGTTTTACAAAACCTAAACTCTAACCAATCCGGTGGATCCAATGTGAATCGGTACCGACTAGGACTTGGATACACAGCTTCGCGCGGTCAGGAGAAAGCTCGTGATTTTTATTATGAAAACTCGGAACTCCGAACCCTACCTAAAGCAGGTGTTGCGGCATCACCATCACTCAGTTTTACGGCCAACTTAGGTGAATGGTTGGATGGGTCATTTGCTAAACAGTGGAACCTTACTACGCATTTTTTTCCTTATGAGTTTGGAGCGGCCAATATTCCTTTTGTAAAAATTCGTAACACAGATGTGAATGGAAGGGTATTTAATTACGGCGCTGTTTTAAGATATTTTCCTATTGATTCTGGATTTTCTTTTGGAATGGGAATTTTTCAAACCAACCAAGATATTTATCTCAGTGCTTACGACAGAAGACCCACTCAGTTTAGGATTGATGGGGACAAACGCCGGTGGATCGGCCAAAACGATTTGTTTTACCAATCAAGAATCACTTCGGCGTCTTTAGATTTAAAATACAACTATACTGTAGGATTTTTATCCATTATACCTGGGGTTGGTTTGGTATATAATCATGGTTATACGGCAATACAGGTGACTCGGTTTGCTGCCATCTCAACGATGGAAAATCCAGACGACTTCACTTCGGTTCCTAGTGCTATTGGAATCAAATTAACAGCAAGACACAATCATAGGTCAGGTTTTGGTTATGGGAGTTTGGGTTTTAAAATTGGTCAGGGAGATATTAATTTAGCACTTGAGTTTATGGCAGGGAAGGAGATCCAATCAGTCAACCTTTCCCTGCAAAAACAATTCTAAGTGGCGAGAATCGCTCCACCTGTAAGACGTTTGTAGAAATCGTTTCCTTCTCTTTCTAAAAATTCTTCGTAGTTTCCTTTGAAGTCTTTGATTCCCTCCGGAGTCACTTCAATGATTCTTGTACAAAGTGAAGAGATGAACTCTCTATCGTGAGAAACTAAAATGACTGTTCCATCAAACAAGGATAATGCGTAGTTTAGTGCTTCAATCGTTTCTAAGTCCAAGTGGTTTGTTGGTTCATCAAGGGCAATTACATTGTCTCCCGCAAGGATCATTTTACCAATGATCATCCTTGATTTTTCACCACCGGAAAGAACGGTAGTGGATTTGTTTGCCATATCACCGGAAAATAGCATTCTGCCAAGGATAGCACGAATTTCTTGCACTTCGGTTCCTTGAGGAGCATTGCGTAATAACCATTCTACTAGAGTGTCAGCATCTGGTTCCATCGCCTCACGGTGGTCTTGTGGAAAAAAGGAAGTTTCTACTGAATCCCCCCATTTCACCTGACCAGAATCTGGATCTAGTTTTTTCAGTAACATCTTAAGAAGAGTTGTTTTACCAACACCGTTTGTTCCAACGATCCCAACTTTTTCCCCTTTTGTGATAGATGTATTAAATTCTTTAATGACCGGTTTTTCATCGTAAGCTTTGGAGATGTTGATTGCTTCGAATACATCTTTTCCGAGTGTTCGTTTTGCCTTAAAACGAATGTAAGGCGCAACTCTAGAAGATGGTTTTACATCTACCATTTCCCCTTTAATTTTTTCGATCATCTTTTGACGAGAAGTTGCTTGTTTGGATTTACTGGCGTTGGCAGAAAATCTAGAAACAAACTCTTGTAAGTCGGCAATTTTTTCTTTTGCACGTTTGCTATCGCTCATTAACTGTTCACGAGTTTGTTCTGCCGCAATCATAAAATCGTCATAATTCCCTGGGAACATACGGATGGTATTGTAATCTAAATCGGCAATATGAGTGGAAACGGAGTTGATGAAGTGACGGTCGTGGGAAATCACAATGACCACACCTTCGTAATTGATGAGAAGTTCTTCTAACCAATGGATGGTTTTGATATCTAAGTGGTTGGTTGGTTCATCCAGAAGGAGAACGTCTGGTTTTAAAAATAAAACTTGGGCGAGAAGGACTCGGAGTTTGAATCCACCCGTAAGAAAATTCAATGGGCGGTTGTGGGCTGAGGTAGGAATTCCTAGTCCTTCCAAAAGTTCGCCTGCTACGGATTCGGCTTCATACCCACCCATATCAGCAAATATTTCCTCAATTTCGGAGATTCGCATTCCGTCTTCATCAGTCATTTCTTCTTTGGAATAGATAGCATCCCTTTCGGTCATGACATTCCAAAGTTCAGGATTTCCCCGTAGGACGGTGCCAAGAACGGTCTCATTTTCGTATTCGTAGTGGTCCTGTTTGAGGTATCCGACTTTCTTGTCTTTGTCTACAACGACAGAACCGGCTGTAGGCTGCAAAATACCGGCCAAAACCTTCATAAAGGTCGATTTTCCGGAACCATTGGCTCCGATCAGACCGTAACGGCATTCCGGTTTGAATTTAATGGAGACGTTTTCGAAAAGAGGTTTTTTCCCGAAGGAGACTGTAATGCCGCTAGCTTGGATCATAAGTCAATTTTCTAAGGGAATCGGAGGTTTCAACCGACATTTCGTATGGTATGGCACGGATTCTCATCATCATTCTCCTCTTTTTCGGGAATGGGCTCATTAGCTCACAAAGTGTAAAAAATGGAATCCAGGTTTTGGAGGGTGACCTCCTCAATACAGGACATCTTTTACGGACGGACAAACAAGTTTTTAGGATTAGTAGCGGGACCTTACAGGAAGAACTGGCATATTTGGCAGGGAAAAAGATACGGATGTTATGCGATGTGCAATCCGAAACTTGTAATCCGATTCGATACGAAGTCGAACCTTTTGAATCTGGTAAAACACCCGATTGGACTTTAAAAAAAATCCCTCGTTATGTGACCGGGGGCCTATTTTCTTTTAACCCGCAATGTACTCCCGATGGAAAAATTTTGTTTTGGACAGCACTCGTTCGTGAAGGGGGAAGATCTACTCAAAAGATTTGGGCCGCCAAACGAGACCAATACGGATTTTGGATGCAAGGGGAACAACTCCCCACCCCGCTAAACAACAAATTTCCTTCTGCTGTGATTTCAGCTCTTCCCGGTGGGAACGAACTTTTTGTATTCGGTAATTTTGGTGAAGAAGAGATGTTGGACAACTTAAAACGAGAGATGATGTACAAATCTCAAATCGCATCTAGAGAAGCACAAAATCCAAAAGAATTCCACATTGTTTTAACTAAGTTAGAAACAGAATATAAAGAACGAACTGATAAAATTCAAAATCGCGCACCTTTGTACAAAACACATAAAATGGAGTCGGGTTGGTCTATGCCCACCCCTATCAATTTTCCAAGTTTTTATAATTGGTATAGAAAGGCAGATAATCCCAGCCAACAAGTATTTGGTGGCTCTGCTCTTGCTTCTAGTGGTCGAACTTTGATCTATTCTGCCCAACAAAAGAAAAATTTTGGTAAGTTAGATTTGTATGTTAGTTTGCAAAATGATTCCGGTGTATTTGAAGAAGGGATTAATTTGGGAAATACATTGAATACGAGTGAAGAGGAAATGGCACCATTCCTTGCTCCCGATGACAAAACCTTATACTTCTCTTCGTCTGGAAGAAAAGAAGGGATTTCTATTTTTATCACAAGAAGGTTGAATGATTCTTGGACTTCTTGGTCAGAACCACAAGAATTATCCTCAAACCTAAGGGGTGTTAATTTTTTCAGTATTCCTGCGGTTGGGAATTGGGCTTATGTTTCTCGCGAAGGGGAATTGTATATGGCTGCCATCCCTCATCATTTCCAACCAGAACCAGTCGTTGTGATCAAAGGAAAAGTGGTAGATGAAGAAGGAAAACCTCTTTCGGCACATGTATTGTATGAATCTTTAACCAGAAAAAAATCCATTGGTTCTACGGTGAGTGATCCAGGGACAGGTGAGTTTAGTATCATCCTTCCTTATGATGATAACTACGGATTCTATGGAGAAAAAGAAGGATACCTTCCTGTTTCACAAAACCTAAATTTGGTGGGAAAAGAAAAAGAAGACAAAGAAAAAACTGTCCTTCTTGTTCTTCCCAAACTAAAAAAAGGAAATCAAATTGTGATGAACAATTTGTTTTTTGCCTTTCGGTCTGCCGAACTCACCAAAGAATCCGAACCAGAACTAGACAGATTGGCAGGGATTTTACGTAAATCGGCCAATTTGAAGATCTTAATTGAAGGGCATACAGACAATGTCGGCACCAAATCGGCCAATCAAAAGTTGTCCCTGGAAAGAGCAAATTCGGTTGCTAATTATTTAAAGTCTAAACATAAAATAGAAGAAACACGGATTGCTGTGATGGGGCATGGTCCCTCGGTGCCGTTAGCGGACAATCAGACCGAAGAAGGTCGCGGGACAAACCGAAGGGTAGTCTTTAAAATTTCGGAAGAGTAACCAGTGGATATTAAAAATATAAATATACCCAAAGTCAATGTAGACACCCAAAAGATGATGGGTGCTGTCGATGGACTTGTAGACAAAATCCCATCCCAAGTCCAAGACCTACTTAAAAAAATCGCCATTTCGCTCTTTGTATTTTTTCTCATTATGGCGATTTATGTGGGTTGGACCAATGGTTGGGAAAATGCAAAACCACAAGGGATGCAACTAGCCCAAGATACTCGAAGTTTGTTTCTTATGGAGATTGAAAGGGATTACAATCGGAAACGAAAAGACGTTCGTATGTCCGATCCAGAAGATTTAAAATACGAATCCAACCGAAGGATGCAATTTGATTTTATCAGTGAAAGAGAATCCAATGGATACACTCACGATACAATTCCTGAAGAACAAGATTTTTTAGGAAAAGAATACGACTTTAGAAATCGTAAAGCAGAAGATACATCAGTCCCTCCCATTTACACTCCGTCAGGTGATGGTTTGATTCCTGCTCCTATTGATATCCAACCAGCAGCTCCCAAAGAAGATTCAAAATCTGCCTCTGGTTCCGATTCGGAGTCTGACCTTCGTATGCAAAGGATGCTCGACCGAATTTCGGATTTAGAAAAAAAAGTGAAGGCAAAAAACGAAGAAAAGAATTTGGAAACTTTAAAGTTACCGAAACCACCTGAGTCCAGTGAAGGTCTTGGAAAACCTAGAAGTTTGGAACGGATTCCAAAAAATCTAAGATGAAGGTTTTGTATTTTTGTTTGGAGCTGTTCTTGCGAATTTCTTTATTTTTTTTACTCATTATTGTTAGCACCACTTCTAGAATTCAGGCTGAAGCGACAGAATTATTTTTACCCTTTCCCGAAACTTGGAACCAAGACTCTAATAATGATAAAAAAGAAAATTCTGTAACGAACAATTCCAATGGGTTATCTAGTAATGGTTCGGGTTCCAACACAAATTCTAAACCACTAAGTTCTCTTCCCAACGCAAACAATGCAGAGTCAGGGTCAAATGTTGCTGTCGTAGAAAATCAAGCCTCTGTTACAAAGTCAAAACCAGTTGATAAAAAGAAAAAAAAGAAGGAAGTGATCGATCCTTCCGGGGCCTCTTTCCAAAAAGGAAAAGCTTATCTCACAAGAGACCAAAAGAAGTCCGCCGAATCCGAGTTTGCTGATTCATATGGTAAAGAAGGAGAAACAGCAAAGTTTGCTCGAGTGGAAAACACAAATTTATTTGGACTTGATGGTAAAGAGAAAGATTCTGCTGGTCTTGTGGAAAAACAGGAAGATCCCGATCTCAAAATCAAAACACAATTTGAATTGGCTCGTTCTCTTGACCGAATTGGAAATCCAGATTCAGAGGAAAAGGCATACAAGGAATATTTAAAACTTGTTACTGAGTTTCCAAAACATCCTGAACTCACACCTAGGTCCCATTATGCGATGGCTGTCCTTCTCATTCGTAAAAAGGAATTTCGATCCGCAGCACACCAACTTGTGAATATTATAAAAAATTTCAAAGAATCAGCAGAGTTTCTTCCTGCACATCATTACTTGGGAAAAGTTTATGAAAGTAGTTGGGACGAAAGAGATTTGGAACGTTCTTTAAAATACTACCAACTCTATATGAATGGAGTGGAAGGCAAAACACCAGTTCCTGGTTATGATTTTAGAAAAGAAACCCGCGAGAGACTGCGGGTTTTAGGTTCTTCGATTTAAGATTTAAGCGATTGCGACGTTGACTTCGATTCTTCCAAACTTAGAATATAAGTTGATGGAGAGGGTTGGTTTTTTGTTGAACCGAACGGAAGTGCTTTGTGTTTCTTGGATGTTAGGTGTTGTGATCTCCACCGATTGGCCTGCAGAGGTAAAAATGTTCATCGCATTACCAGTGGTCATGTTGGCAATCTCACCGAGAATGTCTTTGTATTCATTTTTTACGTCTTCATCGGAAAGTCCCGGCACTAGTTTACGGGACACTTTGTATGCCGCATCGTAGTTCATGCTGTAAACCACTTCACCACTGAAAGAACCCACCACCCCAATGATGATGGCTATTTCATGGCTGGGAGCAGGAGAGTCCTTAATTCCGATTTTGCCTCGGATGAGATCCTGTTGTAACACATCACGAAAAACGATGGTGGCTGCTTCCAGGAACGGGTTGATGAAGTCGGCTTTAATTTGCATTTATTCTAAAGAGAGAAGGCCTTTTTTCTCTACGTTGTATTCTGCCGCTATGGACTGGTTTATTTCAAGAAAAAAGCTAAGAAGTTGCCTTTGTTTCAAAAAATCTGCAGCCTGATCCGTCGGTTTTTTTGCTGTGGTTTGTCCGTAAGTCAGGGCTCCGAATTCCACATAAACTTGTTTGTCATTGTCTGAGAATGGACCCACTACTGTTTTTTTGCTAAAAGGATCGTTGGCTAGGGTTTCCCAAAATTTTGCAGAGTTCGCCAAACGGTAGCTATTGCCTCGATTGGAAGTGACTAGTTTTAAATCAGACAAAGAAACATTAGATACGGTCTCAATGGGTTGGAGAGTTTCGGAAGCAATGGCTTCCAGAGCATTCGGCTCGGAAACTTTTGCAGCGATTCGTCCTTTCCAAGTTTCTACTTCTTTTCTCTTACGATCAAATTTCATTTTGGAAAGTAGGAGAGGTTTTCTGGATTCGAAACTAACAAAGTTTCCGGAAGGATCTTTGGAAAGAGATCCTTCTTTTTTCTCTTTTTCGTATTCTTTGTTAAGTTCTTCGTCTGTAATATTGATCTTTGCTTCTACAGCATTCAAAAGATTGACTTCGGATACGGCCACAACTCGGAAAGAGATTTTGGCACGTTTGGCTTCGTCTTCCAACTCAGCTTCATTTTCTGTCGGGGAGAGAGGTTGTTCCAAAAAGTTTGGAAAAAGAGCATATCCCGTAGCTGTATCAATGCGGTAATTCATAGGAGCAGAACGGTAAATTTGTTGGTAAATTTCAGAAAGGGAACGAGAGTCTTCTTCTCCGTATCCTGCCTGGGAAACCGATTCCTTATGAACTTCCCTTGCTTGTTTGGACATCTCCCGTTTGATGCTGATCTCCGATACTTGAAAACCCACAGCAGTGGCAATGTCATTGGCGATAAAGACTTCCTTCACAGTAGAGAAGGCACAGGAATTGAGGAGTTCGGGATTTTGAGCCGTTTCTCTACCGTATTGTTGGTACCGGTAGTAACAATCACGTTTGGCAGCGTTGAAGTAATCTACCGGGATGCTTCGGCCAGCAATTGTGCCTGCTTTGGTAGAATTTTGGCCTGTGATGGCACCCACAAGGCTTTGTTCGGCGTCCCCTGGTAAAAAGGTGATGATAAGGGTTCCGACTAAAATGAATAAAAAGAGAGCAATAATCGCGCGATAGATTTTTTCTTTGAGGGTAGAGGCTTCTTCTTCGAACATAAAGGAAGCGTTTCCGTTTCCGAAACCCTTGTAAAGAAAAAATGTGATCAAGGGATTGGGCATTTGGCAAGATAATATAGGTAGTATGTTGTTTGCTGCCTTTGCTATGATCCTTGTGGGTGTTCTATGTTTCCTATATGTAGCCTTATCCCCGCAAAAATCCAAACCGGCAGCTTACCCTACCCGAAAACCCCAAACTACCGGCCAATATCGAATGCCACAACCCCCATCTGTTTCTCCACAATTGGATGAACGGATCCGAAGGGAACGTGCGATTTCCGATGATAGACATCTTTCCTATTCTTTGCCCGAAGAGGTCACTCCTTCGGTAGTTCAAAAATCCGAAGTTTTACTTCCTACCGGGGATGGAAATTTGGAACAGGAACCACCGGCACCGAAAGAAAGTCGGTTCCAAATTGAAGGGACTTTGTTTTTGGATTATTCCGGTAAACTTACGTTTGGTGAAGAGTCCTCTGACATTGATGCCATGGAAGATGGCCTAAAGAATTTCAAACGAATTGGGTCTGGAACTTTACGTGAAGAGAATGGAAAGTTTTTGTTTCATTCTGGAAATGTAACTTATACTTACACTCCAGAAGAATTGGATCAAGTGGTTCTTCACAACCAAGGGATTGTGTTTCTTTTGAAGGAAACAAAAGCACCGAAACCAGTATTTTTCACAAAAGACATCGATACTTTCAAAGACTTTTTGAAACAAGCCGCTTTGGTCTAGTTCCCCTAACTATTTAGAAACTTCTCTTATAATCAGATCGATTTGATTTTCTCCCGTTCTTAGTTTGATATACTCTTCTAATTTTTTCTGATCATTTGCTGTTGGTAGTTTTGTCCATCCGGAATCAAAAAGATTTGTATCCAAATATATGTTTTCGTTCATATCAAACTTTTTGGTTTTTGTAAAACTGGCTGAGACCAAATTTGGATAAAAAATTTGGATTTCTTTTGAAATTTTTTCCGTGTTTGTTTGTCCCAAATCCATTTGGTTTTTATATATTTCGGAAATGATTTCGAACTTCAGTCGATCTACATTGGTGGAAGATAAATCCTGATGTAAAATGAGTGTTGTATTGATTAGATTATAATATTTTAATTTGTTCTGTAATTCCTTTTCTTGGTCTATGTCGATTTTAGGGCCGACGATTGTGAGTTCAATTTTTGGATTTTTCTGATACAAAATTTCTTTTTCTAAAACTCTTCTGTTATCGATTAAAATTTCATTCCGAATGAATTCTTCTGCTTTTCCTTTAAAGTAAGATGACCTTACAATTTGATAAGCAGTGAAGATAGATGGGATGAGAAGAATCAGCGTAAATATTCCTAAATAAATTTTAACCTTTCTTTCTTTTTCTTTGTACAGACCCCAACTCACTTTTGGAAATTGCATATACCGCACAAAAATAAAAGTAGTGATGGCAATGAAGATGGAGTTGATTAAATAAAGGTAAGTGGCGCCAAAAAAATAAGACCAGTTCCCTTGTGACAATCCATAACCAGCAGTACAGAGTGGGGGCATAAGAGCTGTGGCAATGGCAACACCTGCAATCGCAGTTCCTTTTTCTTTTCTTGTGTTCGCAATGATTCCTGTCGCACCACCAAAGATAGCAATCAGTGCATCGTAGATTGTAGGTGAAGTTCTTGCGAGTAGTTCCGACTGCGCTTCACTAATCGGGGAAAGTGAAAAGTAAATAAAAGAAGTGGCTATGCTCGCTAGTGTAGCCACAGTTAATGTGCGGAGGAACTTTTTTAAATTGTCAAAGTCGTTGGTGGCTGCCGCAAATCCGATTCCCACAATAGGTCCCATCAGCGGAGAAACTAACATCGCCCCAATGATGACAGCTGTGGAATTGACATTGAGTCCAATACTGGCAATAAAAATGGCAAAAATCAAAGTCCAAAGATTAGAACCTCTCAGTTCGGCTCCTTTTTGGATTGATTCGATTGTCCCCGTTTTGTCTAAATCATCAAAAAGATGAAATCTCGGTTCTAACCATTTGAATAAAGAAACAATCGGATTTTTGTGATTTGCCATAGTGTTTTAGACATCCGATTGTTCCTTTTCGCAATTAAGTTTTTTAAACCCCACCTACCATCACATGTTTTGTGATTAGATAATCACCTACGGATTCGATAGAGAGATCCTTTCCAAATCCAGATTGTTTGAATCCACCATGTGGAGTTTCCGAAGCTAGTGGAAGATGGTCATTGACCCAAACGGTTCCAAATTCAAATTGTTTTGCCACTCGCATAGCGCGCGCTACATCCTTCGTCCAAATGGAAGAAGCAAGACCGTAATTCACATCGTTTGCAAGTTTGATTCCTTCTTCTTCTTTTTCGTAAGATTGGATGGTAAGCACTGGTCCAAAAATTTCGTTCTGCACTACGTCATAGTTTTGTTTGACATCAGTGATCACAGTAGGTGCAAAAAAGTATCCTTTGTCTAGGCCTTTAGGAATGGTTCCGCCAGTCAGAATTTTTGCCCCTTGTTTTTTTGCCCTGTCCATAAATCCCAAAACTCTTTCGCGGTGGATGGCAGAGATGAGTGGCCCCATTTCGGTTTTGTCGTTAAAGGGATCACCAACATTTACAGCTTTCATTGCATCCACAACGGCATCAGTGATTTTTTTCTGCAAAGCTTTCGGAACAATGATTCTTGTCGCAGCTGTACAATCTTGTCCTGAATTACAAGTGGCACCAAACGCTGCTTTTGCGGCAAAAAGATTTATGTCCACATCATCAAAAACAAGAAGTGGTGCTTTTCCCCCGAGTTCCAAATGCACTCGTTTTAGGGAATCGGAAGCCGACTTCATAATGTTTTTTCCCGTTCCCGTGGAACCGGTAAGAGAAACCATTCTGACAAGTGGATGGTCGACTATTGCTTGGCCTGTGGCATTTCCACCTGTCACAATGTTGATGACTCCATCAGGGATACCTGCTTTTTTTGTTAGTTCAGCTAACATAAGAGAGGTGATGGGAGTTCCTGGTGCTGGTTTTAAAATGACGGTGCAACCTGCGGCAAGAGCGGGTCCAAATTTCCAAACAGCCATAAGAAGAGGGTAGTTCCATGGAGCAATTTGACCCACAACACCCACAGGTTCTCTGCGTAAAATGGATGTGTATCCTGGTTGGTATTCGTTCGCACGACTTCCATGCACATCGCGAGCTGCCGTTGCAAAAAAACGAATGTTATCCACAGCAAAAGGAATGTCTCCCGCAAGACTTAAGTTTTTATAAGGTTTTCCTGCATTCAGAGATTCCGCTTTTGCAAACTCTTTGGTTTTTTCTTCTAAAAGATCGGCGAGTTTCCAAATGGCTTTGGAACGTTCGCCTGGAGTGATCCCTGACCATCTTCCATCATAAAAAGCTTTATGCGCAGCTTTTGCTGCTTTGTCTACATCGGCGGCACTTGCATCGATTACCTTTGCAATTTTTTTGCCAGTGGCAGGATCTTCGATGTCCATGAGTTTCCCGCCGCTTGTGTTTGTCCACTTTCCATCAATCCAAAGTTTAAATTGTTTCATGCTGCTTCAAATTTCCTTTAATGATTTTGTTATGATTGAAAGCCCTTCTTTGACAATGGACTCTTCTGCGGTAATCGGAACAAGAATTCGGATCACGTTTCCATACACACCACAAGAGAGTAAAACAAGTCCATGTTCTAAAGCTTTGGCTGTTAGTTTTTTTGCTAAATCAGCGGAAGGTTTATTTGCGTCTCCATTTTCTACTAGTTCAAACGCAACCATAGCACCTAACCCACGTATTTCGCCAATATGAGGATAGGTTTTTTTGATTTCGTTCAGCTCGTTGACTAATAGCTTTCCGAGTTTGACCGACTTCTCTAAAATTCCTTCTTCTTCGATAAGGTCCATCACAGCAATTCCGGCAGCACATGCCACTGGGTTTCCGGCATAGGTACCGCCGAGTCCACCTGGTTCTACTGCATCCATAATGGAAGTTTTTCCGATCACCGCAGAAAGAGGCATCCCTGCTGCCAGTGATTTTGCAGTAGTGATGAGATCTGGTTTGATTCCTGAATGTTCGATTGCAAAAAGTTTTCCTGTTCTTGCAAAACCTGACTGTACTTCATCAGCAATGAGAAGGATTCCGTGTTCATCGCAAATGGCTCTGAGTTTTTTTAGGAAACTTGGTGAAGCAATATAGAATCCACCTTCGCCTTGTACGGGTTCAATGGCAATGGCTGCTACACGTGATGGATCAATGTCTGCTTTGAACAAATTGTTTAGGGCTTTGATGGAGTCATCTTCTGTCACACCGTGGTATTCCATAGGAAAAGGAATGTGATAAACATCGCTCGCAAAAGGTCCAAATCCTTTTTTATAAGGAACTACTTTCCCTGTGAGGGCGAGAGCCATCATGGTTCGGCCGTGGAATCCACCGAGAAAACTAATGATTCCTGGTCGTCCTGTAGCGGCTCTTGCAATTTTCACTGCGTTTTCAAGTGCTTCCGCACCGGAAGAAAACAGAATAGTTTTCGCTCCTCCCTCAATCGGTGCTTTGGCATTTAGTTTTTCTGCGAGAACGATATAAGGTTCATAAGGCATAATTTGAAAGGCAGTATGAAGCACTTGGTCTACTTGTTTGTGGATGGCAGCCACTACTTTCGGATGGCCATGGCCTGTGTTTTGAACGCCAATCCCACCCCCAAAGTCGATAAACCTTCTTCCTTCAATATCCCAAATTTCTGCATTTTTTGCTTTTTCGGCAAACACTGGGTAGGCGGTTGTAACACCCCTGGGAACATTTGCAAGTCTTCTTTCCCATAGAGTTTGGTTGGTTTGTTTTTGATTGCCCGTCATGTGATTCCTCCGAGGCAGAGATATTTGGTTACTGTATAATCATCGAGTCCGTATTTAGAGCCTTCGCGTCCCATTCCAGAGAATTTGACACCACCGAAGGGAACTTGTTCTGAAGAAATGAGTCCTTCGTTGATTCCCACCATTCCGTATTCTAGTTGTTCGGCGACTCTAAAAAGTCTAGCCATGTCTTTTGTATACAAATAGGAAGCGAGTCCAAAGTCAGTGTCGTTGGCCAATTGGACAGCTTCTTCTTCGGTTTGGAAGGTTTGGATGCAAGAGACTGGGCCAAAGGTTTCTTCTTTTGTCACAACCATAGAGGAGTTTACGGGATAAAGGACGGTAGGTTCAAAAAAATTACCACCGAGAGTATGTTCTTTCCCGCCAGTGAGAATTTTTGCTCCTTTGGAAACAGCATCGGCAATATGTGATTTTACTTTTGCGAGAGCGGCATCGTTTATGAGGGGACCCTGTTGTGCATTCGGTTCCATCCCATTGGCAACCACAAGTTCCTTCGCTTTCTCTGCTAATTTTTTGGAAAACACATCAGCAACGGAGGCCTGGACTAGGAAACGATTCACACAAACACAAGTTTGTCCTGTGTTTCTATATTTGGATAACATGGCTCCTTTGATGGCTTCATCCATGTCGGCATCTTCAAAAACAATAAAGGGAGCATTCCCACCTAACTCGAGTGAGAGTTTTTTTAAAGTGGCTGCTGATTTTTCCATCAAATAAATTCCAGTATTTGTGGATCCCGTAAAACTAAGTTTACGAACTTCTTTACTTTCTAAAATGGTTTTTCCAATTTTAATTGGATCACCCACTAACACATTCCAGACGCCTTTAGGAAGGCCTGCTCGTTCCGCAAGAACTGCCATTGCTAATGCAGAGTAGGGAGTGAGTTCTGCTGGTTTCGAAACCACAGTGCATCCTGCTGCGAGTGCTGGTGCTACTTTTCTTGCAAGCATGGCTGCAGGAAAATTCCAAGGTGTAATGGTTCCCACCACACCAATTGGTTCTTTTAAAACTAAAATCCTTGTATCTTTTCTATGGGAAGGAATGATATCACCATAAGAACGTTTTGCTTCTTCTCCGAACCATTCGATGTACGAAGCAGCATAAGCTATCTCCCCCCTAGCTTCTGTTAGGGGCTTTCCTTGTTCTTGTGTCATGATGAGAGCCAAATCTTCTTGGTTGTCCATCATGAGTTGGAACCATTTGCGTAAAATTCCTGCTCTTTCTTTTGCTGGTCGTGATTTCCAATCAGAGAGTGCATTTTTTGCAGAACGTATTGCAGTAGTTGTATCTTTTTCTTCGGAATGAGGAATGTTTCCGATGACTTCACCATTTGCTGGGTTATGCACTAAGATTTCTTTTTTGTTTTCTGCAGGGCACCAAACCCCACCAATGAAGTTTTCTTGTCGAAAAAGGTCTTTATCTTTGATGTATTTCATACGAAACCTGTGATTTCATCGAAATACCGGAGCAGAAAAATTCCTACCTTTTTTTTGAAAACTTAGTAAGTGGTTGCTTAATTTTGAATTCTTGGTATCTAATTCCTGACATAAGAAAAACCAGGAGCACATAGGTTTATGAAATTCGATTCATACAAACGAGTGATTTTTTCTGCAGCAATACTTACAATCGCATTTGCGGTTGCTTGCGGCAAAAAAGAAACAAAGGTTTCCGAAATCGGACAAGGCGAAGGAGAAGTTTCCATCGTAGCTTGGCCGGGGTACATTGAACGTGGTGAAACAGACAAAGGATATGACTGGGTCACTGAATTTGAAAAAAGTTCTGGCTGTAAAGTCAATGTAAAAACTGCCGCTACATCTGATGAGATGGTAGCACTCATGAATGAAGGTGGGTTTGATCTTGTAACTGCATCTGGTGATGCATCATTAAGATTGGTTGCTGGTGGAAAGGTTCAAGAAATCAATACTGACCTAATCCCTAGTTGGAAAAATGTAGACTCTCGTTTGCAAAATGCTCCTTGGCATACAGTAGAAGGAAAACATTACGGTGTACCTTATCAATGGGGTCCGAACGTACTTATGTACAACACTAAAGTTTTCAAAAAAGCACCAACAAGTTGGAATGTTGTTTTTGAAGAACAAGTATTGGCTGACGGAAAATCAAACAAAGGTCGCGTACAAGCATTTGATGGTCCAATCTATATCGCAGATGCTGCTTTATATTTAAAACAAGCTAAACCAGAATTGGGAATCCAAGATCCATATGAATTGGATGAAAAACAATACACTGCAGTCATTGAATTATTAAAAAAACAAAGACAACTCGTTCCAAAGTATTGGCATGATGCAATGGTGCAAGTGGATGACTTTAAAAAAGAAGGACTTGTTGCTTCTTCTACATGGCCATTCCAAGTAAACCTACTTGTTGGTGAAAAACAACCGGTAGCTTCTATCGTTCCGAAAGAAGGTGCGACTGGTTGGGCAGACAGCACAATGCTTCATAAAGATTCCAAACACGTAAACTGCGCTTACAAATGGATCGAACATTCACTTTCTCCAAAAGTACAAGGTGATCTTGCTTCTTGGTTTGGATCAGTGCCTTCCGTTCCTTCTGCTTGTAAAGGAAACGCTCTTCTCGGAGACACAGGTTGTGCCGTTAACGGATTCAACAACTTTGAAAAAATCTCTTTCTGGAGAACTCCAAAAGAAGATTGTTCCGGTGGAAGAAAATGTGTGCCTTATAAAAAATGGGCTGAAGACTATATTTCCATTATTGGAAGTAAATAAGATCCTAACATTATAAGAGTTCTGAAGGAGAAGGAATGGACCAAGTTTACGATGTCGAATTTCAAAATGTAACAAGGAAATTCGACCAATTTATAGCGGTGGATGATGTCTCCTTCGGGATTAGAAAAGGTGAATTCTTTTCGATGTTAGGCCCTTCCGGGTCGGGAAAAACTACCTGTCTCCGTATGGTGGCAGGTTTCCAAGATACGACTTCTGGAAGGGTTCTTTTGGAAGGTGTTGATGTCACAGGCATCCCTCCTTACAAAAGAAATGTAAATACTGTTTTCCAAGATTATGCTTTATTCCCTCACATGACAGTTGCTGAAAATGTTGGGTATGGACTCAAAATCAAAAAAACTGCGAACAAGGAAATCAACCAAAGAGTGTCTGAGATGTTGGCTATGGTTCGCTTGCCAGATGTGGGAAACCGTAAACCTTCGGAATTATCTGGGGGCCAAAGGCAAAGGATCGCACTGGCACGGGCTCTCATCAATCGTCCTGGTGTTCTACTGCTTGATGAACCACTCGGTGCTTTGGATCTCAAACTACGAGAAGAGATGCAGTTGGAACTCAAAGCCATCCAAAAAGAAGTCGGGATTACTTTTATCTTTGTCACTCACGACCAAGAGGAAGCCCTTTCTATGTCGGATCGCATTGCCGTCTTTAATAAAGGTAAGGTGGAGCAAATTGCGACACCAGAAGAATTATACGATCGTCCCAAAACAGAATTTGTAGCAAACTTTGTAGGAACTTCCAATATACTTTCTTTAGAAGAAACCAAACAACTAACAGGCAAAACTGGAAAAGGGATGATCCGTCCGGAACGTGTCCATGTGTTTGCCAACGCTAAAGAAGACAATCACTCCACAGGATACAGAACCTTTAAGGCCATATTGAAAAGCCAAGTGTATTCAGGTGCCACTTCCAAAATGCATTTTGAAACTCCGAATGGTTCTCGGATCATTGCATCCACTCAAAACCTAAAAATTTCTGCAGATCACATTGCTGTTGGTTCAGAAGTGCTTGTTGGTTGGAAAGATTCTGACATGCATTTGCTTTGAGGGTTTGTAAATGACAAATACCTTTGATAAGTTTTTCACATTTCTGTTCTATCGTAAAGGCCTTGCGATATTTCTGTTGCTCGCACCGCTTCTCATTTGGCTCGGGGTTGTGTATTTGGGTTCTCTTTTTACGCTCCTCATCCAAAGTTTTTTCTCTATTGATTCTTTCTCAGGAGTTATCAAACGAGAATTCACATTAGAATCTTATTATGATCTGTTTCGTCAAAGAACGAATTGGGATATCATCATCCGCACGACTACGATGGCATTTACTGTCACGGTTGTGAGTGCCATCATTGCATTCCCCATCGCTTATTATATGGCGATGTATGCTGGTCCAAAACTAAAACCCATTTTATATTTGGGAGTTATGCTTCCACTTTGGTCGAGTTATCTTGTGAAAGTATATTCCTGGAAACTCATTATGGCAAAAGAAGGAATCCTCACTTGGTTTTTGCAAGAACTTGGACTTTTGCATGTATTGGATACGGTCCTTTCGATTCCAGTCATCGGTGGAACGTCATTATCCTTTTCCTACATTGGGATGTTTCTTGTTTTTGTTTATATTTGGCTTCCTTATATGATCCTCCCTATCCAAGCTTCTTTGGAACGAATTCCTAAATCACTTTTGGAAGCATCTTCGGATTTGGGTGGTGGCCCCGCTCAAACGTTTCGAAAAGTTGTATTACCTTTAGCATTTCCAGGCGTGGTGGCAGGTTCTATTTTTACCTTCTCACTTACGCTCGGTGATTATATCATCCCAACCATCATTGGAAATTCTAGTTATTTTATTGGAATGGCCGTTTACACACACCAAGGAACAGCAGGTAACATTCCTTTGGCGGCAGCTTTTTCGGTAATCCCAATTATCATCATGATGGTTTACCTAATGATTGCGAAACGATTAGGAGCTTTCGATGCCCTCTAAATGGAATTTCGGAACACTCGGATTGAAGATAGCAACCATCCTAGGGTTTCTTTTCATTCACATCCCTATCTTTATCATCATCATGTATGCTTTTTCTACTGATGAAAAAACATTCCAATTCCCATTGCCAGGCTTTACTCTGAAGTGGTTTGGAGTTGCCTGGGACAGAAATGATATTTGGGAAGCCATCATTTTGTCTTCACAAGTAGCTACCATCTCTACGGTGATGGCCATCATTCTTGGGACCTTGGCCTGCCTTGCCGTTTATCGTAGCAAATTTTTCGGAAGGGAAGTGATTTCCTTTCTTGTGATTTTACCTATTGCTCTTCCTGGGATTGTGACAGGGATTTCTCTTCGTTCTGCCATGTCTCTTTTTGGAATTCCTTTTAGCACTTGGACCATTGTCATTGCACACGCAACTTTTTGTATTGTGACTGTTTATAACAATGTGCTCGCAAGACTTCGAAGAAGTTCTCATTCCATGGTAGAGGCATCGATGGACTTAGGTGCCAACCCATGGCAAACCTTTCGATTTGTGATTTTGCCAAATATCGCCACTGCATTGTTAGCTGGTGGTATGTTGTCATTTGCATTGTCGTTTGATGAAGTGATCGTCACTACATTCACTGCAGGCCAACAATCCACAGTTCCCATTTGGATGTTAACAGAATTCATTCGTCCTAGACAAAGACCTGTGACAAACGTGGTTGCTGTTTTTGTGATCCTTGTGACAACACTTCCGATTCTGGTCGCTTATTATCTAACGAAAGAAGATGAGGGTGGGAAAAAATAATCCCACTCCATTTTACTTTTTTTGATCATTCTAAACCTCGTAAATTTGTTTGGTTCTTACGTTAATTTTGACATTTATCAAAGGAATTTCACTTTCCGAAACCTGAGAAGGTGGTAAACTTTCTGTATGGAAAAATTGATTCAAAAACTGATCATCCCCATTGATGGTTCTCCCAGTTCGGCAAAAGCGTTGGAATTTGGATTAGCAATCGCAAAAGCGAGTCATGCAAAATGTTATGTCGTGGAAGTGATTGAGGATTTTGGTCCATTACCAGGATATTACGATGCAGCTCCTGCAGGCAAAGATCGAGTGAAGTGGATCTCCGAGCAACGATTTGAAAAAATACATCCGATTCTGGATGAAACAACCGTAAAATGGGAACGAGTGATTTTAGAAGGATATCCTGCTGAAGAAATATGCAAACTTGCTGAAAAAGAAAAAGCAGATTTAATTGTCATCGGAAGTCGTGGCCATGGAATTCTTGGAAGATTTATAATGGGAAGTGTCTCTGATCGTGTCGTACATTACGCGCCATGTTCAGTAACTATTGTTAGGTGAATCTGACATAAATTTGTCAATTCATTGTTAATTTAGTTGCGCTGAATTCTATCCCATCGGAATCTACGGACTAACCCTAGAATAGATTTTCGGTTGATCCATATGAAGGTTTTTGAAAAAGAAGAATTCCCCGCAGTTTTACCTCTCGATAAACGATACACGCGCACATACTTCCAAGACGACAGTTTTGTTTCGAATATTCGAAGAGCCCTTCCTCGAATGATTACAGCTGTTGTCATGGAAGATCATGTTTTCCCTAAGCTTAACAAAGAAGAAATCGACTTTCTGCTACAATACTATGCAAAAAGACAAGATACTAGTGGGACTTATTACCAACTCAAAACAATTCCTTTTCGTATTAGTAAAGAATCAGCAGAAAGAATTTTAGCTGAAGCAGAAATTGACGATGCCCAAAAGGATTTCATTAGTAAATTCTATCATTTTGATTCTGAATTACAGAGTTATGTATTAAACGAGAAGGTCACAGAATCTGACGAAATTCGAATCCTTCAAATCATCAAACGTAGAGATTATTATGTTGGAAATGTAGAGAAGTCAAGAATCTCTGCAATCTTCGAGCCAATAGAAGAGATTCCCAAAAAAGATACTTTTTTTGCAAATCTTTACGTTCCGCCTGGTCATAAATTTTTTTCTCCACCCAATCTAAAACATATTTCTGGAATGCAAATAGTCGAAGCCGCCAGACAATTTGGAATTTCTTGTAACCATATGTATGGAAAGGTTCCCTTTGAAGGTGTCACCTTCTTATTGTTATATTTAAATTCAGAGTTTTTTCAGTATGCAAAAATGAATATGCCGATTAAACTTCGTGTGATTGCAAAGGAACTAAAATATAGTAAATCGGGTTATTGGAACTACTCGAAGTTGGAAATCACAGCCTATCAGGAAAACCAAGAAATTACTCGGATTGAAATGGCTGCCAGTATTTTGCCTTTAAAAGTATACAAACGCTTAAAGAGCACACAAGAAGAAGTGTACGAAATTGATCCACGTTTTCGAATTTTGGATCAATTTAAAAATAACATTTCGGTTAGGGAAAATGGCCGTAATATAGTCTCTACGATAGAAAATATCTCTAGTTCAGGGTTTAAGGTGCGTTGCTCCGGAATCCATCCAGGAGAATTGGCCAATAGCCAACAACTTGAATTTTTTATGCATTTTGATATTGTCGGTTTTGTTCACGGTACTTGTACTTTATTGTGGGTCAAAGAAGACGATAATAATGAAGACACCTTTTTTGCGGGATTCCGTTTTGATTCGATTTCAGAACTAGACCGAGCAAATATAAAGGAAGCAATCAATCGTTATGGACGTTTGATTGAAGAAAGGGAAATCCAATGAGTGGAAAAAAAGTAGCATTAGTGACCGGTGGAACTTCAGGTCTTGGGAGATCCATAGTTCTTGAATTTGCAAACGCTGGTTATGTGGTTGGATTTTGCGGAAGAAGAAAACACGAAGGTGAAGAAACCTTGGCTCTCCTTGAAAAACAAGGTGGGACAGGAATGTTCGTTCGTTGTGATGTCACACAATCGGAAGCAGTTCGTAATTTTGTTGAATCAATTGTTTCTAAATATGGATCCATAGATGTTGCGGTCAACAATGCCGGGATCTCTGGGGTTTTGAAAGCCACAGCTGATTATCCATTAGATATTTTTGATTCAGTTATGGACGTAAATTTAAAAGGAACCTTTCTTTCTATGCAGTTTGAGTTAAAACAATTTTTAACGCAAGGGAAGGGTGGTGTGATCATCAATGTATCTTCGGCCTTAGGAGTTCGAGGAAAAGAAAAAGCCGGCCCTTATTCCATGACAAAACATGGAATCATCGGACTCACCAAATCTGCCGCCTTAGAATATGGATCCGCAGGGATTCGTGTGGTTGCCCTATGCCCCGGTGGCATCCAAACTGAAATGGATGATGTATTTTATGCAAATGTCCCAAATCCTGAAGAAGTAAAAAAGGAAAGGATGAAATCTTACGCTTTGGGTAGAATGGCGACTCCAGAAGAAGTTGCTAAAACTTGTGTTTGGTTGTCTACAGATGGAGCTGCATTCATTACGGGAGCTGTGATACCGGTAGACGGTGGTAAAACAGCGAGATAAGGATTTTTAGTGTTCACTGTAGGTAAATATAAAGCGATCAAGGAACTTCATTTAGGAAAAAGAAGTTCCGTTTATATTGGGGAATCTACGTCCGGTGTCCCTGTTGTGATCAAATTGTTAAATCGTGACTATCCTGATAACCAAGAGATCACTCGGTTTAAAAGTGAATTCGAAATTTTACGATCTATCGATTCTCCCTATGCATTAAGACCTTTAGATTTAGAAACTTATCAAAATACAGTTGCGATTGTATTTCCTCATGTTGGTTTTACAGATCTCGCAAAACTACAGTTAAGTGGTAAGTATAGTAATATTGCTACTTTTTTAAATATTGCTATAGAAGTTTGTAAAGCACTCATTGATATCCATAAAGCAAAAATTGTTCACAATGATATCAAAGCACAAAATATAATTTATAATCCTGATACCGGTGCTTTAAAGATTATCGATTTTGGTTCGGCCACTCTTCTAACACATAGAAATTTTTATCTTCCGATGAACCAAAACCTAACTGGAACTTTGGCTCATATTTCTCCCGAACAAACGGGAAGAATGAATCGAACGGTAGATTATAGAACTGATTTTTATTCTTTTGGCGTCACCTTATACCAGTTAATCACTGGAGATCTCCCGTTTTTATACACAGATAGTTTGGAAATGGTACATGCCCATTTGGCAAAAACTCCACTTTCTCCACAAGAGAGAACAGGAGCTCCCAAAATAATCTCTGATTTGATTATGAAACTTTTGGAAAAAAATCCTGAAGACCGCTACCAAACGGCAACAGGTTTACTTTCCGATTTATCGGCAATCCAATCTGTACTTTTGGAAAATGGACGTGAATCCTTACACCAGTTCCAGATGGAACTTGCTAAAAACGATAAATCTTCCAGGTTTCAAATCCCAAAAAAATTATTTGGAAGAGAAAACCAACTCCGTATCTTTGAGGAAAAATTTCTAGATGCTACTGAAGGAAAAATTGAAATTTTTCTTATCTCTGGTCGTTCAGGAATTGGAAAGTCTGCTCTCATCAATGAAATTCAAAAACCGGTTACGAGAGAAAAGGCTTACTTTACTTCTGGTAAATTTGATTTATATAAAAAATCCATTCCTTATCGCGCGATTTATTTGGCGCTGCAGGGACTTGTACGTCAGTTACTTTCTGAAAATGAATCTTCCGTAAAAGAATGGAATCGGATCCTAAACCATGCACTTGGTGCCAATGCAAAGTTGATCATTGATGTAGTTCCCGAATTGTCTCAGTTGTTAGGTGATAAGCCGGCTCCGCCAGAACTGGATAGTTTAGAGACGGAAAATCGATTCCACATGGTCTTTCGAAAGTTCTTACGTACAATTTGTACAAAAGAACATCCTGTCGTTTTGTTTTTGGATGATATGCAATGGGCGGATTCTTCGAGTATTCTTCTGTTGAAAGAAGTACTCACTGATCCTGAAATTTCACATTTTTTCATTATATTGTCTTATCGGGACAATGAAGTATTCCCAACCGATCCGTTTTTTAGGTTATTGGAAGAACTAAACGAACACCAAATTCCCGTTACAGAAATTCGACTGGAACCATTGCGCGAAAGGGATGTAGCCATGCTTGTTTCAGAAACTTTAGTGGTTCCGGAATCAGAAATCCGACCTATCGCTGAAGTCCTTTGGAAAAAAACAAAAGGAAATCCTTTTCACGTAAATGAAATGTTCAAAAATCTTTATGAAAGATCATACATCTTTTTTGAAGATGATCATTGGTCTTGGGATAAAGACAAAATCGATGCGGTTAATATTTCTGACAATGTCATCGATTTGATTATTGATAAAATTAATCTCCAATCAGCTGAACTCATCGAAGCACTAAAACTAACCGCTTGTATTGGCAACTGGTTTCGTCACGATATTTATGCAACCATTGCAGAGAGGCCCTACCATAAAGCTTCAATGGATTTGGTGGCTCTTGCCAATGAAGAGTTTCTCATACTAGGGATGGAAGATGCAAACTTCACACACGATAAAATTCGGGAAGCAATCTATAAAATCATATCTCCAGAAGAAAAATCAAAACTTCATTATAAAATAGGAAAAACATACCTTTCCATTTTATATAAATATAAATTAGAAGATCATTTATTTACAATTGTGAACCAGCTGAATTTGGGTGCTTCTCAAATCAAAGGTAGTGAAGAGCTAGCTGAGTTACGAATTTTAAATGAAAAAGCTGGATTTAAAGCCTTAAATTCATCTGCCTATGATGCTGCCTTTACCTTCTTTGATCGAATGGCCGGTCTTATGACAGATGCTGAATGGAATTCTGAATATGAAAATACTTTAAAACTCCATCTAGCATATGCAAGGTCTGCTTATCTTTCGAAAAACTTTGAAGCAGCAGAAAAAAGTTTTAATTATATACTCAATTTTGTTCGCAATGACTTAGATAAAATTTTGGTTTATGAGCTCCAGTCTTCTATGCTTGTGACTCAAAACAAAATGAAAGAAGTTTTGGAGACACTCAAACAAGCATTAAAACTTGTCGGTGTTAGGTTGCCCAAAAAAGCCACACCATTATCTCCTCTTCCTGAAATCCTGAAGTTCAAATTAAAGTTGGGTCGAAGGTCCATCGAAAGTTTAGAGAGTTTACCTGTCTCTGATGATCCAAAGTATCTCGCGATCATGCGGCTTCTCAATGCATGTATTGCACCATCTTTTCTCGCAGAGCCAAATTTATTTCCTGTGATTGTTCTGAAATTGGTGAATCATACTTTGAAGTATGGTTTAAGCGAAATCAGTGCCTTTGGATTTTGTGCTATGGGGATGATCCAAGGTTCTGGATTAGGGAATTATGAAGATGGTCTCAAATTCGGTCAGTTAGGTGTTCGGTTGCTCGATACCTTAGATGCCAGAACTTTTAAATGTCGAACTTTGTTTATGTTCGCATGTATGATTGCTCCTTGGAAAAATCATGCAAGAGATGGTCGTTCTATATTTTGGGAAAGTTTTCTTGCCGGAATGGAAACTGGAGATTTACAATATTCTGCTTATTCTCTAAATAATATTCATTTCCAAGGTTTGTTATTTCGAGAAAACTTAGAAGATTTGTATAAAAGCCAACTTCGTTATGATGCTTCTCTACTCAGTTTACGACAAAATCATGCTTATCAAGTGCATCGTCTGAATCTCCAGTTAGTTGAAAATATGAGAGGTGAGTCTGCTGATCCGATGAATTTGGAAGGTAGATATTTTTCTGAATCAGAAACTGTTTCCGAATGGTTAACCACTGGAAATGCAAACGCACTTTTTGATTATAATTTATGTAAATTACGAATCGAATACTTTCTTGGTGATAAAGAAAAAGCTTACGAATATTCTTTGAAATTAGATTCTTTGGAAGGTGCAGTGTTCGGGATGATGTTTGTTCCCGAACATGTATTTTTCGGTGCTCTTGTTGCTTTTTCGTTGATTGTTGATGATAGAAACCCACCAGGAGTTACAAAAGTTTCTCTTAAAAAACGATTGTTTGCGTTTGAGAAACGAATGAAAATTTGGGCAAAAAGTTCACCAGAAAACTTTGCTCATAAATACGAAATTATATCTGCTTTATTACTTTATATTGCAAATGAAAAAACACAAGCCGTCATTGCTTGTAAAGCAGCCATTTCATCGGCACGGGAATCTAGTTTTATTTTAGAAGAAGCTATAGCGAACGAATTTTTAGTTCGGATGTGGAAGGAAACTGGATTTGACCAATATAGTAACTTACATTTGGTGGAAGCACATTATCGTTATGGAAAATATGGGTTTTTGTCTAAGGTAAAACAATTAGAAGCCAATCATATTGCCTTAAAGAAATACATTGGAAGGAATTTCAGAACAGATTCTACAGATAGTCTTTCCTTGTTTAGCACAACCAAAGATATATTTGGCGACGTGGGTTCTTCTTTAGATATCAATACGGTTATCAAAGCTTCGCAGACTATTTCTGGAGAAATCCAACTCAATCGCCTTCTGGAAAAGATGATGAAAATTCTCATCGAAAATGCTGGTGCTGAAAGAGGGTATTTTATATTAAAATCTGATTCTGGTTGGCAAGTTTTGGCGGAATCAGAAGCGGAAAAAGAATCTGTTTTTGTTTATTCCGATTCTCCTTTTGCAATAGATTTTTTAGAACCAGTCGCTTATGTAAACCAAAACAAAATTCCTTCACAGATCATTGGTTATGTGGTAAGGACAGGTCTTGTTGTGATTTGTGGTGATGCGGCTAGAGAAGGTGATTTTAAGAATGATCCTTATGTAAAATCAACTCTTCCTAAATCTTTACTTTGTTATCCGATTTTAAGTCATGGAACAGTGGTTGGGATTGTTTATTTAGAAAATAATTTAACCACCGATGCTTTTACACCTGGCCGAGTGGAAATACTTAAAATTTTATCTTCGCAAATTGCCGTTTCCATTGAAAACTCTCTTCTTTATACCAATTTGGAACAGAAAGTTGATGAAAGAACTAAAGAATTGAACTCTGCTCTAACGGAAGTTAAGGGGCTAAAGGAACAACAAGACGGGGATTATTTTTTAGCATCTTTGCTCATTGAACCATTAACGCAAAACCTAGCTAGTTCTTCCAATATGAAAATCCAGTTCCTTACGGAACAAAAGAAAAAGTTTTCTTATAAACAATGGAGTTCTGAAATTGGAGGAGACTTATGTGTATCTTCTTCCATTCAATTACAAAACAAAAAATACATTGTTGTTTTGAATGGTGATGCCATGGGTAAATCGATGCAAGGTGCGAGTGGTGCACTTGTGATTGGATCAGTATTTGAAGCCATCATCAAAAGGAATGGTCAGTCTGATGAAGTGCGAGATATCACTCCTGAAAAATGGGTGAGTAATGCTTATTTAGAACTACATAGTACGCTTGTTACTTTTGACGGTTCCATGTTAATTTCCATGTTCCTTTGTTTGATTGATGATGAAACGGGATTCTTTTATTTTTTAAATGCAGAACATCCAAGACCTGTGATTTATCGTAACCGCCGTACTTTCTTTCTGCCACATAACTATGTTTGTGCGAAGTTAGGATTACTTGCATCCAAAAAGGCTCTTCAAATCAATACCTTCCAATTGGAAAAGGGCGATAAATTACTCATTGGTTCTGATGGTCGCGATGATATTTTAATTGGATCTGAAGTTGAAATGGAAGTCAATGAGGATGATGAATTATTTTTAAAAACAACTTTGGAAGGCCAAGGAGATTTAGAATCAATTCGAGATGCCATTAAAAGTCATGGGGAATTGATTGATGACTTGTCTCTCATTCGAGTGGAATACACGGGAGAGGGATCTCCCATCCATGTTCCGACAAACCATCCAAAACATTTTGTATACCTTCGAGCCCTCACTTTATACAAACAAAAAAAATGGACTGATGTAGAACGGATCATATCCAGCAATTTTGAATCGATCCATGAGGCTCCTCTTTCGGTTCAAAAAATATATCTTTATACCGAACATAGAATGTCTGCGTTCCCTTTGGAATTTGCCGTAGGTTATGTCCAAAAAAATCCATCAGACAGCCTAACATTATTTTATATTGCGGAAGCCTTGTTTAGAAATGGTGATTTTTCTGCAGCTTTTGACTATTCAGAAAGAGTGCAACTCCGACGTCCCTACCACAAAGAAAACAATATTTTATTTGCTCGACTCTTAGAACTTCGGCGAAAATAAATCATCTTATGTTATCCGTCGGGAACGACATCGTCGAAAACCAAAGAATTCGTGAACTCCTAGAAAAACACGGGGATCGGTTTTTGAAGCGAGTTTTTACCGAAGAAGAAGTAGAATACTGCCACAAACACAAAGACCCTGTCCCCTTCCTTGCCGGCCGATTCGCTTGTAAGGAGGCTGTCATTAAGGCCCTAAACCTAAATCCGGGGGAGGTGGCGGATATGCGCGAGATTGAACTCGCAGGGACAAATTTTGGTAAAAAAACGCTAGTCATCCATGGGAAAACTGAGAAGTTTTTCCGAGAGAAAGGATTTACTACCAGTTCCGTATCCATCAGCCATGCTGACCATTACGCAACAGCAGTTGTCATTTTTTATAAGGAGTCCAGATGATCGTTAGTGATAAAATGAAGGCAGTTCTGGTTCATTACAACCATGCCCTTTCTTTGTATAAGTCGCGAAAGTTCGCAGAAGCAAAAGAAGAATTCAAAAAGGGACTCGCGATTCACCCTGAAGATGGCCCGACGAAACTATATATTGAACGATGTGATGATTACATCGCAGACCCCCCACCGGAAGATTGGGATGGGGTATATAACATGAAAACTAAATAGGAACTATGTCAAAAAAAGAAATGCAAACAACCATCACCGAACACGGAGTTATTGCCACAATCCTCGGAAAAGAAACAGCATTTAGCGGAACGTTAGCGTTCAAAAAACCTTTACAAATTTCCGGAGACTTTACAGGAGAAATCATCTCTGATGGTTATCTGGTAATTAGCGAAGGTGCAAGAGTCAAAGCAAATATCAAAGCGGGAACTGTTGTTGTTGGAGGAACTATCATTGGAAATGTAACGGCTACCCAAAGATTAGAAATGTTATCTACTGGAAAAGTACAAGGTAACATTCGTACCGCAAAACTACAAATAGCCGATGGTGTTGTTTTTGACGGAAATTGTGAAATGCTAAGCAGCGAAGAAACTTAGTTTGTGGCAATTCCATCCTTATAGCCTACTTTTATTTCTAGCATTCAGCTTCAATCTTGTATTGGGGCTATTCGTTTTAAAATCATTCCGCCTAGATCTTGTTAAATACCTACTCATTCTAGTTTTCGGATCTATGATGTGGACCGGATTCTATGGTATTGATTTTGTATTTATCAGTCCCGATCTCCATAGATTTTTTATCTCGTTGTTGTATATTGGAGTTGCCCTGGCTAACTTGGGAATGGTTCTTGTTTCGTTAGAGTTTACACAAAACAAACATTTGTTAACAAAAAAGTTTTGGGTACTTTTGACAATCCAACCACTTTTGACATTGGCTGTTTGCGCTTTAGATCCTATCTTTAAAACATTAACGCTTGATACTTATCTTGTAAATATCAATGGAAGGATCCAGTGGGTTCAAGAAACCAATATTGGTGGATTTATTGTTTCTTATTTCTTTTCGTTTTTTTGGTCTGCGTTTGTAGCTTACTTATTAGTCAAAGGTATCTTTGTATCGAAGGCAACAGAACGCCGAAGATACATGCTCATTCTTTTTTCCTATTTATTCATTTGGGTCACCGCCATTTTACATAAATCAGGTTTCAGACCTTTGCCTGGACTGAATATCACTTCGGTGATGAGCACCATGCAAGTGATATTGATCTTTTTTGCCATTGGATACTATCGAATGTTCGATCTTGTTCCTTTGGTAAGAGGGGAAATTGTAGATGAGTTAGACGAAGCTGTAGTGATTCTCGATTTTAACAATCGGATTGTGGATTGGAATATGGCGGCGGAACATTTGTTCCATATCGCTTCTAAAAATTCTAGTTTACTTTCTCATAAATACTTCTTTGCTTCGGCTCCCGGGATCATTTCTAAACTTGATAATTTATCTGAGAAACGAACCATCACAAAATGGATTTGGGAAAAGGATCAGAAGTATTGGGAAGTCACCGCCAAACAGATCAGAGACGCAAATCGTAAAAAAATTGGAATGGTTCTTGTTTTTAGAGATATCACGGAACAACGAAATCTAGAAAAACAAATGTCGAATGTGAACCGCGAACTTATGGTTGCCAATGGAACCAAAGATCGGTTTTTATCGATCATTTCTCATGACTTACGTGGTCCTCTTGCGGGAATCAAAATGTTACTCAAAGTTTTGAATGAGGACATGAAAAAAAAAGAAGATGCGTTGGCGGGAATGACACAATCCCTCGTGGATGCTACCGAATCTGTTTTTTCTCTATTAGAAAATCTTCTCGAATGGTCTAAACTACAAAGAGGGGAAGAACAATTTCGTCCTCATTATTATCGGTTGGATAATATTGTCAGAGAATGTTTGGAACTTTTTGTTCTAAGTGCTTCTAATAAAGGTATTAGTTTAGAAGTAAATATTCCTTCTCATGCAATGGTATTTTGCGATGACCGAATGATCATCACTGTGATTAGAAACTTGGTTTCAAATGCATTGAAGTTCAGTCATAACGATGGAAAAATTTTGATCCAAGCTGTTGATGTAAATGGAGATTGGCAAGTTTCAGTGATCGATGCCGGAGTGGGAATGTCGAAGGCCATTCTTGACAAACTTTTTAAAGTAGGAGAAGTGATTAAATCAACTGGTACCCAAGGGGAAACAGGGAATGGAATTGGTCTTTTGCTTTGTAATGAATTTGTGACGGTGAATGGAGGAATTTTATTTGCTGATAGTGATGGAGTTTCCGGTTCGAGATTTGTTTTTACCATTCCCAAAAAGATGAAAGAGGAGATCATTTCATGAAAAAAACAATTTTAGTTACGGGTGCCACTGATGGAATTGGAAGGGTATGTACACATTCCTTTGCGAAAAATCAAGATGAATTAATATTGGTTGGTCGTAATGCAGATAAATTAGCAGCTCTTGTTTATTCATTACAAGTCACTGGAGCGGTTGTTCATTCTTATGTGGCTGACTTGTCTTCTGCAAAAGAAACTTTTTTATTAACAGAAACAATTCGTAAGAACCATCCCAAAATTGATGTTTTACTCAATAATGCCGGTGCCTATTTTGATAAACATACTCTAACCAAAGAAGGAATTGAATCTACATTTGCTTTAAACCATTTGAATTATTTTATCATGGCACTTGGTTTACTCCCTTCTTTAAAAAAAGCTGGAGAGGCTAGAATTGTTAATGTGGCATCACGGGCCCATATGGGTGTATCTCTAAATTTTAGCGATTTATTGGGTGAAAAAGAATATTCCGGTTGGAAACAATACCAAAGATCAAAACTCATGAATATTTATTTTACGTATGAACTAGCGGAGAGACTAAACCAAACTAAAATTACAGTTAATTGCCTCCACCCAGGGTTTGTAAAAACCAAGTTTGGTCAAAATAACGATGGTTTGGCGAAGATTCTTTTGACTTTTGCTCAAAATATTTTTGCGATCTCAGAAGAGAAAGGCGCCGATACTTCTATTTTCTTATCTACAGATCCGTCCGTAGCTTCTGTATCGGGTAAGTATTTTGTAAAAAATAAAATCCAGAAAAGTTCCGACCCATCTTATGACATAACCGCCAGAAGGAATTTATGGTCTTTTACAGAAGATCTTTTGAAACATAAGTTTAGTTTTAAATTCCCTGGATTTTAGGTATGGGTTTTAAACACCAAACAAATCCAATCCAAATTCCCGTTCCTGGTGGAAAAACAATTTCCGAACATTTCGGAATTCCCTCTACGGGAAATTCTGATGTTTCGATTGCTCATATGATAGCACCTAGTGGTTGGGGTGAACCCTTTCAAACACCTAACTTTGATGAGTGGACTCTTATGGTTCGCGGCAAAAAACAAATCGAAGTGGGTGATAAAATTGTAATTCTTTCTGCCGGTGAATCCATTTTAATAGAAAAGGGGACTAGAGTTCGGTATTCTAATCCGTTTCCGGATGAAGCCGAATACTGGTCTGTTTGTAGACCTGCTTTTGCCATTGACTTGGTCAATCGGGAAGAAGAATTCTAAAGGTGATTTGAGTAATGGGAGCCGAGGAGAAACCAACTGCGGATTTAAGTTTCTTAAAAAAAGAAATGAAACGCGTTCTTTTTGGAAAAGGTTCCCTAATCATCCAACAATATTCGTTAGGTGATTCTTTTTATTTTATCGAATCGGGAACAGTCGAAGTTTGGAAGTATTTGGATGAAAGTAAAGAAGAAATACTTGTTATTGGTGACTTAGTATCTGGCGATTATTTCGGAGAAATTGCACTGATTGATTCCGCTCCTCGCACCGTAAATATCTCTGCAAAAGAAGATTCTGTTCTTTATGAACTCACAAGGGAAGATTTTCACCGTTTGATTCAAACGAGTCCAGATATGACCTTAACACTTTTGAAATTGTTAACTGCTAGAATTCGGAACGCAGAACAAAGAGAAAACCAAGTTCTCATCCAAAAGAACAAAGAACTTCGCCTTCAAAACGAAACTTTAGAAGAGATGGTAAAAGAAAGAACAGCGAAGTTAACACAATCTTTGAAAATCATCCAAGAAGATTTAGAAACTGCGAAAACCATTCAGAGAAATATTTTGCCTCTAGGTCTTAGGTACGTAGCTCATTTAGATTTCGGATCACGATTTGAACCTATGGCGGAAGTAGGTGGGGATATATTTGATGTGATTCGATTGGAAAAAAACAAAATCAGATTGTTTTTGGCCGATGCCATTGGTCATGGTGTGCAGGCTGCACTCATCACTATGGCCATCAAAGCAGAATATGATCATATCAAACACAACACCCCAAACCCTGCTGATGTTCTCTATGCATTGAATCAAATTTTTATGGATCGGTACGGTAAAAAATCCAACCAATTCACCGCCGTCATCGTTGATTTGAATATGGAAGAAAGCCAATTGACTTATTCATCAGCAGGTCATAATGAACCATATGTGGTAACAAAAGACAAAATCATTCCTCTTACAGAGTCGGGAGTGATGTTGGGGTTGGAAAAAGATGTCGAATATTCCAACCATTCGATGGCTTTTGGATTAGGAGATCGTTTGTTTATGATTTCGGATGGGTATTTGGAACAAGAAAATGAGGAAGGAATTCTCCTCGGAGAAACCAAATTACTTTCCAGTTTTGCATCAGCAAAGAGTTTGGATTTGAATCTAGCCGATACTATCAATTTGCTTATGGATGATTTTCATTCTTTTCGAGGGAAAGCCTCGATGATGGACGATGTTACGATTCTTGGAATCGGTACAACGTATTAATTAGGAGTTTGTTTTGGGTTTAATCATTGCTTATATTTTATTTCTTTTGAATTTATTGTCGATCATACCAACGATGTACCCTCTTTATATTTGGAAGTTGGTAACAACTGGTTCGGCGAGAAGATTTGGCGACAGACTTCTATTGAAAGTGGGAGAGGCCTGGATCGAAAATAACTACCGAATTTCCAGAATGTTATATGGTGTCCAGTTTGAAGTGATTGGAGATGCTTATAAAGATTTAAAACAAGACGGTCGTTATATGATCATTTGTAACCACCAATCTTGGTCTGATATTTATATCATTCAGTCGGTTTTAAATCGTAAAATTCCACTCATTCGTTTTTTTATCAAAGATTCATTAAAATATGTTCCTATCCTTGGACATGCTTGGCTTGCCCTTGACTTCCCTTTTGTAAAAAGAAGTACGAAAGAACAGTTGAAAAAAAATCCAGAACTTGCTACCAAAGATTTAGAAAATGTAAAAAACGTTTGTGCAAAATTTGCCGGGATGCCTTTTTCCATTTTGAATTTTCTTGAAGGCCACCGTAGGACCCCAGAGCGGGTTCAAAAATTACTAAAAAAGAATCCTTACAAACATTTGCTCCGGCCTCATAGTGGTGGGATCTCCGTTGTGTCCACAACGCTAAAGAATTCGCTTGATGCTTTTATCGATTTAACGATAGTTTATCCTACGGAAAACCCGAGTTTTTTGGAGTTGATGCAAGGTAAAATTCGCAAACTAAAAGTTTTTGTGGATGTCATTCCTGCATCGTTGGTGCCAGTTGAGGAAAACGAACAGTTTGCACCTATGTCTAAAAAAATGAAACGATGGGTGGATGAACGATGGGCTTTAAAAGATGTTTTGATCGAAAAGGAGAAACAACCAAAATGAAACACTTCTTAATTTATATTTCTGTTTTTTCTTTGTTTTTTTCCTGTCGAACATTTGATCCAGTTTCTTATGAACCACCCATCAAACCGGAGTCAGTTGGGATATATGCACCCAATACCGAATTACAAAAATCCATTTTACTTGCTATTGGAAAGGTAAAAGGATTGGAGTCATTGGATGTAGATGCCGATGGAAATATTTACGGTGGGGATAAGGATGGGCGTATCATTCGTATCACTCTCAAAGGGGAAATCAAAGCCATCGCCAACACTTCAGGCCGGCCTTTGGGAATTCAATTTGACAAACAAGGCAATCTTATCATCGCCGATGCTTATCGTGGATTGTTGTCTTTAGATAAATTAGGAAAAATTACAGTTCTTGTTTCGGAATATAAGGGTCGTCCATTTAAATTTACAGATGATTTAGATATTTCTCAGGATGGAAAAATTTATTTTTCTGATGCATCCATATATGAACAAAAAGAATATCTTTATGATCTTTTAGAAGCAAGACCTTATGGAAGAGTTTTTGTATACGATCCAAAAACCAAAGTAACAGAACTTCTTGCGGACGATTTGTATTTTGCTAATGGAATTGCATTGTCCAAAAATGAGGATTATCTACTTGTCAATGAAACGTATCGATATAAGATCACAAAACTTTGGTTAAAAGGTTCTAAGAAGGGCCAAAAAGAAACAGTGATTGAAAATCTTCCTGGGTTTCCGGACAATATCACTCGTAATGAAAGTGGAGAGTTTTGGGTTGCACTTTTTACAGTGAGAAATGACAGGATGGACAATATGCATCCTTCTCCCGTAGTCAAACGAATGATTTCCTTTTTACCCAAATTCCTTTGGCCTAAGGCTGAACCTTATGGTTACGCACTTAAAATAGATGGTAATGGAAAGGTTCTTATGACTTTACAAGATCCTGGTGGAGAACATTTAAAAGAAGTCACGAGTGTTTTGGAAAAGAAAAGACAATTGTACATTGGAAGTTTGTACAATGATCGTGTAGGAATTTACATACTACCTTAAATAAGAAAAGTTTTATTCTTTCGCACCTTAACCAAAATCCATTGTCTTTTAACTAAGGTGCACAAGCTTGTTCGTATTCTACAGCACCAAGACTCGAAAATCCATTCGCTCCTGGTCTTGTACCTGGACCTGAGTAGCTACCTGTATGACCTGCAATATTATTTGTCGATTGGGTGATCAAACAAGAAGTTGCAGGTGTAGGAGTGTAGTTAGCAATCACACCAAACTCTGATACAAGGTTAGGGTTGAGTTTTAAGTTATCCCCAAAATTTGCGGCAGTACCAAGAGGGACACAGGCTAACGCACCCGGAATCCCACCTGCACAAAGTAAATTATAGTTTAATGCATTTTGAATCACTAAATTATTACAATTATGGAAAACATTGTATCTAATAGCAGATTGTAATCCAAGGCCAGCGTTTAAAATACATGCATTCGGTGCAGAATCATTGTTTAATAGAAAGATATTGTTTTGTATGTCAAGTGAAGTTACTCCGCTCGCTAGGTATAATGGAGTCTCAATAGACGTATCACTAATTCCACTATTGACTGTATTGTGATAAATCCTTAAAGGAGTCGTAACATTTGAAAGTTCGATTCCTCTTGCTAAGTGGGAACTTCTGCCATTTTGAATCCAGTTATCAGAAATCAACATAGCACCTAGAGAAGTAAGACTGATTCCCGAAACAGTAGAAGACGTTGAACTACCAATGGTCCTTCCTACTCTAATATAGTTTCCCGAGATGATCGAGGCAGTATTCAAACCACTCCCCCTGATCCCCATCACCCATGCAGTAGCAGTAGTTGAGGTTGCATCTCCAACATAAATGGCATTGTTCTCTAAGATGGCAGTAGTACCTCCACCGAAGAAAAAGATTCCAGCGGACGTGGAGAAGGATCCTGGACTTATTACATTTCCTACTTCGATCACATTTCTCCGTACAATATGTCCGCTATTCAAATAAAGTCCATAGGATTCTGTAACTCCGTTTCCACTTTGGATTAAGTTCCCTTGGGTGGCAGAACCAATTTCGACACTGGTTGCTAAGCTAATCCGAATTCCTGATGATCTGTAGGAATTAAGTCCCCGAATGATATTTCCGGCTAAAACCCCTGACGAACTAGCTCCGGTTGAAATTTCAAATCCTACACTGGTTGAGTTAGTCGAGAGTACTGGGTCTGCATTCATATTTGCTGCAGAAAATGTATTTCCTCTGATGTTTGAGACAATGATCCCAGCAGTTCCGTTGTATTGAATCCCTTTGGACGTTGCATTGATAACCGTACCATCACCACCACCAGCTATGGAATTAGAAAGTAGGATGGGAGTGAGAGTGGCAGCTGAGGACATATAAAGACCCACAGAGGAACAGCCATTTACCGTACAATCACCACCATGAATTGTATTAAAGATTAAGTAAGGATTGCTATTTAGAGCAAATATTCCCGAAGTACCATTATCGCCGCTACCACCTCGGATTTTGTTATTAATGAAACGGAGAAAATTGGTTCCGTTTAAAGAAACGCCCGCCATATAAGGAGCAGTCGTTGATCCCGCCTGAATATCAAAACCAGAAACGACGGTGGTAGCGGTAACGGCACCGCTTGCATAGATCGATGAACAGGGGTTTGTTGCTGTTGCGGAGGCACAACTTGCGGGAGTGGTTACCATCGATATTATGGAAGTATCAAGAGTTGTATCTCGGCTTAAAAAACCAGAACCTGCTGTGTAACTTCCAAAGAGAGAAACTCCCGAAACTATCTGGATTCGATCTCCAATCACAGATGAATCATAAGTCCCTGCTTCTACGAGTACGGCACAGTCACCAGAGGCACAGCCTAGAAAGTCATCGATAGCTGCTTGGATATTTCTTTTGGGTGTAGTAGGAGTGAAACCATCATTGGTATCAAAAGCAGTAGCAGAAGCGGAAACATAACGAATGGCAGATGGGACCAAGTATAGTATATTTACCGTAGAAGAAAGTGGTGTTCCTCCGACATTAAAACAATTTAGAGTTAAGACTCTGTGTCCACTGGCCCAGGAATCTGTAACAGCGGGGGAAACAATGAGCGTATCATTCGTAAGTGTTGTTGTTGTCACTGAAAATTGAATTGGTATACTCAATACTGTGTTTAATGTTCCTGTTGAGGTTATACAACTGCCGGCATTCACTTCATCCGAAAATTGTAATCGTAAACTTTCCGTTGGTTGTAGGACTCCCCCATTGGAAGGATTAAAACTGAGAACACTAAAACAATTGGCAGTGATGGAGATGGTTCCCGTAACAGTGCCACCAGAAGCAGAAAGGACACACTGATGGTTCGCGGGAGTTCCCACAATTTGCAAACTATATGTATTGTTTGTTATGATATTCGTGGGGAATCTATGTAATCCATTGGTTGAAATGGTGAGTAGTTCCGAATTATTATTTCTAATACTCAGTGTGCCAGAAGCGATCCCCACAGCAGTGACTTCGATCGGAAAGGCAGTTGAATTACAAGCGATGATGATGTCTGTGATATTTGCACCAGCGATGGTTCCTGACCCGTTGGTAGTGAGACAGTTCTGAACCGGATGGTTTGGTTGGGTGGTAACCGAAACATTATAAGTGGTTCCATCCAAATAGGTTTGCGTGAAAGCAAAAGAGCCCGATGCAACCGCTACGTTCAGTGTGGATCCATCGACAGAGTTTGTGAGAACAAGACCCGTAATTCCATCAAGGCCGGTGATGGTGCCACCAACGGTATAACGTAAAGGATCACAATTCACGATGATCGAGTTGATATTTCCATAAGCGACCACACCCATTCCGCCACTGACAGAACAAGTTTGCGCAGGGAGAGTCGGTTGTGTGTTCACCGTTACATTGAAGTTGTTTCCTGTACTAAGAGGAGTTTTAAAATCAAAGGATCCATCGGCGTTGACAACAATGCTTTCTGTTCCAGAATTCAAATCCAAAACAAGGCCTGACCCAAGAAGGCCGGAAACAGTAACAGATAGATAGTAGGGGCCTGTTGGTGCTGAATTGACTAAACTGCGCAGTTGGAGGAAATCACTGACGGATTGTAAAATGCCTTTGGACAAACTAGGGATACAAGCCTGGAATAGAAAGGTGGGAATGAGGATGGCATTCCTAAAGATTTTTGCAGACTTGATCATACTCTCTATTTAATACAACAACTGAAGGGGACGGGATGTGTCATTTTCTTTCCGTCTAATCTAAAAAACTAGAGGAGAAACCGTGGATTTTAGTTTTTATTATTACATCGGGCTTTCTGGTATCATGGTTTTTACGATGTCTGGAGCTCTGGCGGCACTGGAACATAAAGACCATCACCATGACTTATTTAGCGTATTTTTCACGGGTTTCATCACCGCCATTGGGGGAGGAACCTTAAGAGACATTACCTTAGGCAATTACCCAGTTTCTTGGGTGCGTGATGAAAATATTCTTTGGGCCATCTTTGTTGGATTTTTACTCGTCATACTTTTACCGAGAGTACTAAGCAAACTTCGCGATGAATTGTTTTTATTTGATACCTTGGGCATTGGAATCTACACAGTGCTTGGAACAAGGATTGCTTTGGATCATGGAGTGAATTATTTTGCTTCTGCGCTTCTCGGAATGATCTCTGCCATTTTTGGTGGAGTGATTCGAGATACCTTAATGAACGAAGTGCCATTTATCTTTAGAAAAGAAATATACGCTACTGCTTGTTTGGTGGGATCTGTCTTATATATTCTGTTAAATGTTTGGAATGTAAATGATAATGCGAATCTAATTATCTCTGCAACTGTTGTTGTTGGAATTCGTGTAGTGGCAGTGCGATACAACTTAGGTTTACCTAAGATTAAAATCTTTGATTAATTATTACACAATCGTAGCAAAATCAGGGATTTAACACAGAAAGAATTTCGTACTTGTCACAAAGAACTTCTGTTCCATCGATTTATTGTTAATCGCTTGCGCTTAATAAAATATTCGCTTTGGATGGTGTAGAAGTGTTGTCTTATCTGTTGGCTAAGGGAATTCCCTTTTGACACAACTTTGACACTTGAGGTATTATGGCTAGTCCAAAGGCAGTCACATTAGAATACAAACAAGACTTAGGTCTTCATTCTAACATTGATGATATCAATCATCCTATTTTAGAAAATGCACCCTTCCATTTTAAGTTTTTTCAAATTACGGATGAAGTAGAAAATACACTATACCAAATTCTAGATAGATTCTTATTGCAACTTGATCTAATCATTGTTAGGGATTCTGTTCTTGCAGCTGTGAAAGAAACAGTAACCAATGCAATCAAAGCAAATGCCAAACGAGTTTTTTTTAAAAACCGAGCTAGTAATATTGAAAATGAAGTTGAATACGCTGCAGAGATTGCAGAATTCAAAAGAACATATTTAGAAAATAGAGATATGATTGAAGAATCACTTCAAAAAAATAATTTTGGGGTTTTTGTTTCCTTCATTCACAATAAAAGTTTAATGCGCATTCGAATCATGAATAATGTGCAACTTACAACTGCAGAATCTGCCAGAATCAAAGAAAGAATTGATAAAGCAAAAACTTATAACGATTTAGCCGATGCATTTATGGATATGTCGAGTGAACAAGAAGGTGCAGGCCTTGGCTTGATTATGACACTCATGATGTTACGTAACGATGGATTGGGGGATTCTGCTTTTAAATTTGAATCGGGCGAAAACAAAACTGTTTTTATGATAGATATTCCTTCTAAAGTTTCTAAAGAAAACTTACAGTTAGAAAAAATAGATTCTATCGTTTCCCAAATTGATAATTTGCCAACATTTCCTAAGGCCATCAAAGACATTCAAGATGCCATCGATAAACCAAACTCCAGTATCGGAACCATTGCAGAGATGATCAAAAAGGATATTGCATTGTCTGCCAATATTCTCAAATTGTCTAATTCCGCTGCGTTTAGGAGAGGGGGTAGGGTAGAAAGTTTAGATCGTGCCATCCAACTCATCGGTTTGAAGGAATTACAAACTTTATTATATAGTTTGGGAACCAAACAAATGTTGGAAGATAAGTTCCCCGCGTTTACGGCGATATGGGAAAAATCAAATGAGTCCGCTTTTTATTGTAAAGCCATAGGCCAAAAAATGGGAATGAACAAATCGGATCTTAGTAATCTGATTGCTGCGTCTCTTTTACATGATATTGGTGAAATTTTACTATTATCTTTTGACAAACAACATATGTCACAAATCAAAACTTATTCCAATTCTAGAGAAATTGCCTCTACGATCAGTATGGAAGAGTCGGCTATTGGTATCACACATTCAAAGTTAGGTTCTATGGTTGGAGAAAAATGGAATTTCCCAATTCTTTATACGAAAGCAATGGAATTTCATCATAGGCCACTTCTTGTTGACGATGTATATTCTGATATTGTTTTCCCAATTTATCTGAGTGATATGATGATTTCCATTAATGCCAAAGAAGCAAAATCATCCGAGATTCCAGAAGAAATACTAAAAAAATGTAAATTCCAAAGTAAGTCCGAATTTGATTCAATTCGAACAAAAATGAGAGAACAATTTTTATCTTATTAATAAGATTACTTAAATCTAATTACTTTCCTGTTTTTTTATAGAGTTCATAGCGAGATTGAAATTCGTTATATCTCGGAATGGAAACGGCTCGAACATAAGATTGGTTGGGATTGTTTTGAATGAAGTTTTGGTGGTATCCTTCTGCTTTATAAAATTCTTTTAATTTTTGGTATTCTGTAACAATCGAGTTTTTCCAAATTTGTTTTTCTTTGATTTCTTCTTGGATTTTTTTGGCAATTTCTAGTTCTTCTTCGGTTCCATAAAATAAAATAGATCGGTAAGAAGATCCTTCATCTGGTCCTTGCCTGTTGAGAGTAGTTGGGTCATGGGAAAGAAAAAAAATCCTACAAAGTTCCGCATAATCTATCTTAGATGGGTCGTAATATACTAAAACTGTTTCAGCATGGCCTGTAGTTTCCGTGTTTACCAAATCATAAGTGGGATTTTCCGTATGCCCTCCTGCGTATCCAGAAATTACATCGATCACTCCAGGAACCGATTCAAAGATATGTTCCGAACACCAAAAACAACCTTCGGCAAAGGCGGCAATTTTTTGACCCACTTTTGGTTGGATGAGAACTTTTTGAACGGTTGTGTCTTTGTTAAACAAATGGCATTGGAAGGAGAAAAAAATCGAGAGGAAAAATAAAACTGCCAAGGATAAAAATTTAGGAATGGTAAATTTATTATTTAGAGCCATATCCATTAGATTGGATTTTTTATTGGTTTGGCGAAAATCTCCTCTAGATTAAGGGGGAGTTACATCTTTTTCTTGTGGAAACTGATCCCTATTTTCTGGAAAACCAGAGCCTTGTTGGCCACGGTAGATAAAAACATTTTTTGATCCTGAAAGACTGGCCAATGGTTTGTAAAAATTTTGTTTGATGAAATAACCAAGAACAATAGTCATCAGGGCAGCAGTGTACATCCATGATTCGGTAAGTTGTCTGTAAACAAAAACGTAAGATCCAGAGAGGATGAGTGTTTGGCTAAGCAACCAAACAGTGATTCGGTTGATTAAAAATTTAGCCCATCCAATTTCAGTGACTTGGTTTCGGATGCCTTGTAACAAAATTCCAAGTACGGGGATTCTAAGCAGAAAACCCAAAAGTCCGAAGACCACTATAAAAATCAAAACCAACCAAAACGCAGAAAATATAAAATTCCACCAAAACAAAAATTGGAGAGGAGGGATAAGGCTAGTAGGCCACGAAAACGCAGACGAAAATAAAGTGATCAAAATCCAGAAGAAACTAAGATAAAATCCGAACACGATAGAATGGAAACTATTATCGGAAGATCTGGCAATTAAAAATTATATAAAGGGGGTAGGTGGAAAACCACCTCATCTTCAGATGATTACTAAAGGGATTTTTGATTTGTATCGGTGTAGAGCATACAAATCCGTTAGCCTGGTTTGGTTTTCGGGTGAAAGTTCTAAAAACTCGGCTCCCATATGAAACCTGTGGATTCCTATTTCTTCTTTTCGAATCACTTTGATTTTGGCATCAATTTCTTGGTTTGATTCCGATTCTCGAAGTTTGACATCAAAGGATTCGTTTAAATTGATATCGTCTTCTGTATCAAAGGCAATTCCAGTCACAGAAATGTTTTTAGAAACTGTTTTAAGAGTTTTGTCGGGAAGAATAAAAAGTAATTCTAAATTGGCATCAAAACGCAAACTACTTCTTTTTTCATTGGAATAAGCTACGATTTGATTTTTTCCAGATTGTTTTGCGGTGTATAAAGCACGGTCAGCTAAATCGTACATTTCGTCACAATTTTTAACTTTTTCAGGGTAGGATACAATTCCCCCACTCAAAGTGACAGACCTTCCGCTAAGTTGGATGGTACGACAGGCTTCTAATAGTTTTTCAGAAGCGATGAGAGCTTGTTCTTCATTTGTTTGTGGAAAGATAACAGCAAATTCTTCACCACCAATACGACAGGCAGTGTCTTCTGTTCGTAAACAAGAAGTGATTTGTTTTGCAACCTTGGAAAGAATTTCGTCACCAGTAGTGTGACCGTAAGTATCATTGATTTTTTTAAAATCATCAATATCGATAATCAGCAATGTTAGGTTTTGATTGTATCTTGTAGATTGTTTAAATTCACGTACAAGTGCGGTTTCAAAATGTCTTCGGTTGTATAATCTTGTAAGTTCATCAACTAAGATTAGTTTTTCGGTATCAGCGAACAGTTTCATTTCGATGATTTTTGGATTTCTGATTTTTTTGTTGATGTTTGTAAAATAATCTAAAGTTGCGATTCGAATGCCGACTTCGCGGCCCATACAATTTGTGAGTTTATTTTTGTTATCTATAATTTCTTGCCAAGTTATGACTGAATCATTCTCAGAAATTTCTAAAGATGTAAGGACTTTTAATATAGCAGAACAAATTTGAGAGTCCTCTAGATGATGGATTTGTGCATCTTTGATCTTTTGGAGTAAAAGTTCTTCATGACAGGGATCCTCTTCCAAAATTGCCATGATGGTATCTTCGATTCGTTGGCCGGGTAGCCTGGTTTGTTTAGATTTCAACATGACACGCTAAGATGAGCAATTTATTTCCTACAATTTCCCAAGATTTTAGAAACACTACTTGTTGTAAAGACAGGTTTATTCTTAAAACTTTGTTTAGCTACAGGGAAATCCCTTATGTGGAAGTTAGTTGTTTGGATTGCGAGTGAATCTCATTGATTTCTTCATAAAGGAGTTGGACGGAATCTGCCAATTTTTGCGTGGTTTCATCAATGACCGTGATCGCATGGTTGATCTCTTTGCTACCAGACATTTGTTCTTGGGCAATCACTCCAATTTGTTCTGACAAAACATGGAGTTCGGAAAAGGTAACTCTCAGTTTGGTGTTCAGATTTTCTTGTTCGGTGACATGTCCTTCTAAACTCAAAATTTCGCTTTCGATACGAAGTAATTCCTCATTTTGGCTTTCTACTTGGGTTTTTACTTCTTTGGAAAACCTGGTGCCTTCATTGATTTTAAGACCTGCTTCTTTTACAATTTTGGCAATGGTCCCCGCATTGGACTGAGAACGGTCGGCAAGTTTTGCAACTTCCTGGGCGACTACTGCAAATCCTCTTCCATGTTCTCCTGCCCGAGCGGCTTCGATAGAAGCATTTAATGCTAGTAAGTTGGTCTGGTCCGCAATCTCTGACATCATTTGGTTGATTTCTTCTACTTTGGAAAATGCATTGTTTAAGTCAGAATAGATCGTATTGAGTTCTTCCGAAGATAGTTTAACTTTTTTGCTAAAATCAGCAGAGATACTTACGTCTTTTGCAATTTGAGTTGTTTTTGATTTTACACTTTCACTTATATTCTGAAGCGATAAAAAATCTTGGTCAACAATTTTGACTCTTGCTACTTGGTCTTCTACTAAGTTTGCGGAACTCACTGCAGAAGAGGAGAGCTCTTCTACCGATGCAGATATTTCTTCTACGGATGCGGCTTGGTTCTGCGACTGGTTGTGTAGTTCATCCGACATTGATTGTAAGGTATCAACAGACGCCGCAAGAGTAATTGCAGACTTTTCCATTTGGCTAGATTTGTTAGAAATAAAAACTTGTTTCTCTAACGTGTCTTTCAGTTTTAATTTTAAGTCTGATTGCATCTCTTTGATAAGGGCTACCACAAATCGTAAACTAAAGATGACACCAAAGAAAAAAATAACCTTTTGTACTTCCGTTGCGATAATGATATTGTTGGCTCGTAACATTTCTGGATTGGCTTTGGCAACGAGGGCTGCACCAAGTTTGGCTGATAAATAAATTCCACCTAAATACAAACAGGTGGAAATGATTCCCACAGTCATCACAAGTTTTGATTCGAATAAAAAACTAGAATAGATGGCAATAAAAACAAAAATGATGTAAAAAATACCAGCGTTAATGGTATTACTTGCATCACCTTTTGCATAATTATTATAAACGTCTAAATAGAAAAAACTAACTAGAATTAACAAATCGATAAAAATAATGGTGAAAGCCCAAAGCCGAGAAATTTCTTTTCCTTTCCTTAAAAAATAACCAGGAACAAGCCCGTTGAGTAAAAAGATTAGGGATCCTATGAAATTGGGTATAAAACTTTTTGTTGCTACATTGGCAGCCACTCCCAAAAGGAAAACAGCACTCAATCCGTACTTTGTGTACACAATTAGTGAAATACCTTTACGAAAGAGAGTTCTTTCAAATCGACTGATTTCGTTTGTTTCTGCGGACATTCCCTAGTTTCCTCACTGGATAGCGGCGGTGGCGATTGTAATAGAAATCGGCATCTATCCAGTTCTACTGTAACAAGATGTATGTTATCTTTGGCGATAAAAAAGCTATATTTTTATTTTCTTGGATGGAACTAGTAGAAATCAGAGCAAGGTCTCATCCGTTGATCTTTCAAAACTTGATTTTTTAAAGAAGATTTGAATTTACCACCTAATCTACGTAAAAGAGATTTATACTTGCTTGGAATTTAGGAAATGAAAATGTTTCAATTTGTGGTGAATCGTTTTTTTGCTTATACACTTGTGATTGTTTTCTGTTTTTTTTCCTGTAACAAATCAGAATTATCCAATTCATGCGATTCGAATTCCAATGAATTTTTAAATTCAATCCTTTTAAAGTTTGCGATAGCTGACTTTTCTCCCCATTGTAGTGTATCGACGGCCTTGTCTCTAAGTGGTTCCATTGTAGGCCTTACCACGTCGGGAATGGTGCTTCGAACTAGTACCGGTTCCGAACTTTCCGTTCCGCCAGGCGCCACCAGTTTTTCCATTCCGCTCGCAAGTGGATTCGGTTCAAAATATACATTGTCCATTGCAAAACAACCAGAGACAATCGCCTGTGTCATACACAAAGGTTCAGAGGGAACCGTAGTACTAGGTATTACCAATGTCTTAATCATTTGTCATACAACAACCGCTAAGCGAGTTTATGGACAACTTGGATCTTTCACTTCATCCAATAATTCACCTACAACAGAAAACTCTTTGGCCTCTCCAAATTACGTCATTGCTGAAGATTCAGGCGTTTATATAACGGATTCTGCAGCCACACGTGTTTTATATTTTTCTGGATCAAATACCACTGCCTCCAGAGTGATCGGCCAATTAAACTTTAATCAAAATATTTCCCACGTTACAAGTTCCAACTTTGCATTTCCTTTAGGGCTTGCCAAAGACTCTTCTGGATTGTACATAGGTGACCTAAATAACCTCCGAGTTTTATACTTTGAAGGAACAAATAATACTGCGTCAAGGGTGTATGGCCAAGTCGATTTTACCACCGCCTCCCCAACTTCCGCAGCTGTTAATACCATTACGGGGCCATATGGAATGGCAGCTGACAACGAAGGGTTTTATGTAGTAGATAATTCAAATCACCGTGTACTTTATTTTCCCAATGGAAGTTATAGTGCCAGTCGAGTTTATGGCCAAACTAGTTTTATTGGAAACACTTCTGGATGTACAGCCACTACACTTAGCTCACCAGAAGGTGTTGCTGTGAGTTCTGATGGACTGTATATTGCTGATACAGGAAACCACCGAGTTTTATTTTATCCAGGTACAAGCACTACCGCCACTCGCGTGTATGGACAACCCAACTTTACCTCTAGTTTAGCAAATAATGGAGGTATTGGCGCCGGGACTTTGAATGCACCTAGGGGCGTATTTGCAATTGGTGGAGATGTTTGGATTGCTGACACGACCAATAATCGAGTTTTACTTTATTCAGGAACCAACACAACGGCATCAAAAGTTTTTGGACAATCGGGGAATGGCAGTTTTACGCTTAGCAGTTTCGGTTTATCAGCAACTGGTCTCAATTTTCCTCAAAATATATCCATTAATGGAGAAGGAATCTTTATTACAGATAGTATCAATAACCGTGTCATTATGTATTAAAATTTGTTCCCTTGAAATTTCCATTTAAGGAAAGATTTTTTAATTATTTCTTTAAGGAGTGAGGAATGATTCTTTTTAATCATATTTGGATTGTGTTTATCATTGTTACAGTTTTCAATGCACTTGTTTTAAAATTTAGATCCCAAAAATACATAAAAGCAAAACCAGAGTTAGAACCTGGGTATGATAAACTAGTGAAAGGAATTATCTTTTATGGAAATATTCCTTGGGTCATTGTAGGTATTGGTAATTTGTCCCAATATACAACCGGTTTATTTGATTATCTATATCTAAACACTTTTAATCCTTTTATCATTATCTTTTATATTTCTATTTTAGTAATTTGGTTGCTTGCGTTCTATTGGATTTATTTTAAGCAGGGAGCTGAGTTTTTAATAGAACATCCGGGTCTTATTCGGGTGCGAGATGGCGGCATTTCTGGGGAGATCACAGCAAAAAAGATTAAAATATTTGTTGGTCTAATCCTTTTTTCTAATATGATAATGGTTCTGTTTTTATTGTATCAAATCAATATAGCCAAACTCATAAGATGATGTTTTGATACCAGCAGGTTTAGGTTGATCGTTCGTTCCTCTTCGTTATAACCGTCCTGCTGAAATACCGATCATTGTCCAGAGATCAAAATAGTAATATCTACAGATATGAATGAATCTTTAAAGATATTACGGATGGTCTTTCTACTATTTCTTCTTTGGTAAAATTTCTTCTAAGGCCATGGCTTCTAAAATCTTTCCACCACGTGCATTCAAATGAATGGCGTCTGTTAAATAATAATATCCGTTGGAATCTCCGAGATCATCCCAACTAGCAGTCGTTGAATAGTATTTCAGAATGGTCCAATACATAGCCCAAGTGCTTTGGATGTATGGTTTACGAGAGCTTAGTTTTGATTCTTCCAGTCCTTTTGATAAAGTCTCATGGAGTGGTTTGTAGATGGTTTTTTCTTTTGTGGTAACTTGTTTGGTCAGTTCGGCAAACCTTTTTGACCTTTGGAAAGGAACTGAGTTTGGATCTTCGCCTAGAACAGGTGGTGAAAACACAATCAGTTTAGCTTTTGTTTCTTTTTGAATGGTTTGGATGATTTTTGTGAGATTGTTTACAAAACTTTCTTCTGTGACTGGCTCTTTTAGTTTCCAAAGACTCGCATAACGATCGTATTCCTCGCTCGATAACGTTGCTTTTAAATCATTTGTTCCAATCAAAAGAAAAACATAATCTGGATTCAGTTTTTTTAAATTTTCGAGTTGTTCTAAAATTTGAACTGTCAAACGACTATTGATTCCTTCGTTAATTATTTGGTAATTTGATAAATTTGGATTTTTGGCAATAGAATCTACATAGTCATAACTCACTCGCCCGTGAGTGATACTATCTCCGAGAAAAACAACCTTCGGAGTTTTGATAGAATTAGTTTCAACAGCCGACTTGAGATTGTTTGCCGGAACTTTTGTTGCTTGGAAAACAACACAAGATTCAAATACAAAAAAACAAAGGATCCAAATTTTTGAAAATAGTTTCATGGGACTTGATCCTATGCAAAAAAACAAAAAGGTGAAAGCAAAATTTGAAAAACGAACGAGAAAAAATAAAATCCCTTATGTTAGAGGAATGTATATATCCGTTAAACGTTTATCATCATCCTTTTCCAATGGATTCAAATAACATTCCCAAGGTGGTTGGTTCTTTAGTTTCAATGAGTTCGATTTTGTATAATCGTTTAGAATCCAATCATAAATTTTAGGTAGACCTTGGTACTTTCCTTGGTAACGAATTTGTAAATATTTCCCGCCGGGAATGGACTGAACTCCAAATCCTTGGATTAGTTTTTTTTGAAGAGACCCAACTGTGATTCCAAGATCAAATCGAATTTTTCCTTTTGGTGAAATTTCTGGATCATCCTGGCTGATTCCAATCCATTTATGATTTGTATAGGATGAGTTCCAACTCTGTATCAAGGATTGGATTTGTTTTACTTCATTACTCCCTGCGATGGGGCCAGGCAGTTCTTCGTAACTTCCTATATGGCGAACAAAGGCAATAGAAAAAGTGGAAATTGTTTTTTTCTGGAATCCAAATTTTGAAATTCCATCTGGCAATGTTTGGTGGACTTTATTTGATATTGTTTTTTTCTTTTGGTATTTTTTTCTAAATTCGGAAGGTGTGATTCCTATCACACGTTTGAAGGCTTTGGAAAAAGCTTCATGAGATAAAAAACCTGCTTCGATGGCAATTTCTAAAATTGGGAAGTTTGTGATTTTTAATTCGTATGCAGCTTTTTCTAATCGTAACCGGCGAATGTATTCTTTTACATTTTCTCCTTGGATGGATTTAAACAACCGATGGAAGTGCCAGTCACTATACCCCGTAAAAAAAGCAATTTGTCCGAGGCCAATAGTATCATCCAATTTACCTTCCAGTAGGTTCCAAATAGGATAGGGGTCGGGTTTTTGTGGCAACGGAAACTTCCTTTCTTAAGTTTAAAACTAAGAAAAGAAAGTCTGTTCCCATTTGTCTTTCTAAATTTTAATCTGGATTTCGTTCCTGGACAATATCAATTCCGATCCCATTTGGATCAATCAATGTGAAATGAACATCTCCCCATTCTTCGGTAGTGAGAGGAAGGTCTATCGGCGCCTTTTTTTCTTTTAATTCTTCAAAATCTTTTTCTACATCTTTTGATTCGAAGATAAACCAAATTCCTTTTCCTTGGTAAGGAGTTTGAAAATAAGATTTTCTCACCTGTTCTTGGTTAGGTTTCATGATTGCAATTTCCACTTCTGGCTTATTCGGCAAACATAACAAAATAAACCAATCCGATTCGAATTTAGTGGTTAGCCCTAACCATTTTTCGTAAAAGTTTTTTGTTTCGATTAATTTCTCTGTAATGATTCCCGTGTGGATTTGTTGAAATTTCATATTCTCTCCTTTTGATTGAACTTAGTATACAGGAAACTTCCTTTATCGATTGGATCGTTTTTGCTTTTTTTTGCGCATCGCACGAGTGCGACCGTGCTCTCCGCTGCAATCTTTGCTTCGCAAAGGATTTACGCTACGATCCCTTGCGCTTCTTTGTGGAGCCGGAAAAAATACATTTCTACAAAGGTTTTGATCACAAGAGTGATGATGGAACCAAAATGAGTAAAAAGTTTTGTTTGGTGCAGTGAAAATATAGAATCAATCTAAAGATTTCAAATCAATTTTTTACTTTTCTTTCTCAGTTTCCATCAGTAACCATTGAGTAATTTACGAATCTGTTTTGCGGGAACAAGAAAGATGAACCAATCAGAAACCAAAAGAATGTTTTTTAATATTTTGCGAACATGGATATTGATTTTATTTTTTGGATGTAACGGGATCCAGACTTCCTTTAATTCCAAAGTAGAAATTGATTTTTTGAAACAACCGTTACAGGAAAGTAGAGTTCTAACAAAACTAGATATCCAAAATTTGCCATCTCCGGTCCAAAATTATCTTTTGTATACGGGGGTAGTTGGGAAACCACAAGTTCAAAATATGCGAATCGTATTTGATGAATTGATGTACCAAAGTCCGAATACAAAACCTATGGATGCTTCCTCCGAACAATATAATTTTTTTAATCATCCTTCTCGTTATTTTTTTATGAAAGCAAGTAAGATGGGTGTTCCTTTTCGTGTTTTACATTCCTATTCGGAAGAAAAGGCGATTATGATTGTTCGAGTCGCTTCCCTATTTAATGCCGTTGATTTGGAGGGAGAAAATCTCTCCGAAACAGAAACTGTTACCGTGTTAAACGATCTTTGTTTGTTTGCACCAGGTGCCTTAATCCATAAAAATATTCGTTGGGCACCCGTGGACAAATTATCTGCCAAGGTGATATTTAAAAATGGTAAATACCAAGTATCTGCAATGTTATATTTTAATGAATTGGGAGAACTGATCAAGTTTGTATCGGAGGATCGATCTGCTTTACAGGATGATGGTAGTTTGCGTAAGGCACGTTGGACAACTCCTGTTCGTGATTATAAAGAGTTTAATGGAATTAAATTACCTACTTACGGAGAAGCCATTTGGAATTATCCGGAAGGAGATTATATTTACGGAAAATTTTTCTTAAAGACGGTGGAATACAATCTAAAAGGGTTAATTTAAAGTGGAAGTGATACTGTAAAAGTAGTTTTTCCTGGATTCGAATTTACTTCAATATGTCCGTTATGTTTTAGTATCACTCTACGAACAATATCCAGGCCAAGGCCACTTCCTTCTCCTAGTTCTTTTGTGGTAAAAAAAGGCTCAAATATTCTTTCTTTGATATCATCTGGAATTCCGCATCCATTGTCTTCGATGGTAACTTCCACCAAAGGATTGTGATTGATGGGAGAGGTTTTTTCTCTCACATGGACAATTAGTTTGCCTTTGTAGTTCATTGCTTGGATTGCATTAAAAACTAAATTTGTCCAAACTTGGATAAGATCATCAGGATAACAATAGATAGGAGATAGATTCTCGGGATAATCTCTGGTTACAGTAATTCCCGTTTTGATTTGATTGTTATAAAGAGTCAGAACGGTTTCAATATTGGAAATTAAATCAGCTTTTACTTTGGCACCTAGTTTATCGAAATGTGCAAAGTTTTTTAGTGCATATAAAATTTTAGAAACTCGTTGGATGGATTCAAGTGTTGAATTTAAATATTGGGCAGCTTGGATATAATCAAGTCCGTAATTGAATAGTTCTAAAAAGTCATCTTCATTTGCAAGATATTCGATTTTATGAAAAGAATCTTGGATTCCTAAATCGATAACCTCTTCTGCAATGACTTCAGAATGTTTACAACCGAGTTCATTTAGATGAATGACTAAAGCTCTTTTTTGTTTTCTGGATATGGAGCCGTGGATGTGGTTCTTTGTATTAAAAGAAGATAGGAGCCAGTCGAAATATGTATTTCTAATTTCTGGAGATTTTTGATTTAGAAAATGAATGACTTGGTTTTGCCTTTCTATCTGGTCTTTGATTTTATTTAAAATCAATTCACTAGATGCTTTGATGGCACCTAAAGGATTGTTCACTTCGTGTGCAATTCCAGCAATCAACTGGCCTAAAGAAGCCATTTTTTCGTTTAGGATTAGTTGTGATTGTGTAAGTCTTAATTCTTCTAAGGCTTTTTCTAATTCAATTTTCTGTGTTATGATTCGATCGTTTCTTTCTTGGATATCATTTAATGCATGTTTAATGGAGTTTGCTTCATGGATTGATGTTAAATCAATAAAAGATAATAGGTATCTACCATCACCTAAGTCTTTTCTGTTGATTTGTAAAGGAATCGAAACCCCATCTCTTTTGTGCCCATCAGCAGAAAAACTTTTTTCTTTGGAGGATAATCCCATCCAAAGTGGATCTCCAATCAAACTAGAAATTGTAATATCTTCAAATTTTTCATAACCAAATAATTTTTGAAAAGCAAGATTGGCATCTAAGATTTTATCTTCTTCTGTGATGACAATGGCCTCACTTGCAAAATTATAAAAGTTTCGAAATCTTTTTTCTTTAGTCTCAATTGTTTTGAGAAATTCTACTCGTGCGGAAACATTTTCTAATACACCGACAAGGCGGCCAGGTTCCGAAAAGTTTTTTGATAAAAAAGCACCTCTTTCTTCGATAGGTGCAAAAGTTCCGTCTTTTCTTCGAATTCGATAGTAGGCCCTATAAGGAGTTCTCGTTGCAATAGATTCCTGTAAAGCCTGAACTGTATGCAGACGATCCTCCTCATGAAGCAGGTTTTCCCAACCATGGATATCGAATAAGTTAAATTCTTCTTTTTCGTAACCTAATACAGATTTAATGGCTCCATCCCAAATGATTTTCCCGGTGGTTACATCATAATCATAAATAACTAGTCCAGTTTGGTCAGCCACTTTGTGAAATCGATATTCATTGTCTAAAAGTTCGAGTCTCTTTTTTCTTGAATCATCTATATTTTCTATACTGCCTATGATTTTGAATATTTGATTGGAGTCGGTGATTACTTTTCCTTGGATGCGAACCCAAAATTTGGTTTTAACCATCATCTCTAATTCTAAATCAAAGGGTTCAAAATTTATCTCTGCTTCTTTGATCGCATTAGCTATGATTTGTTGGTCAGCCGGAACAAAAAAATCGATTAACTTTTGTTTGGTTGGTTTGTAATATTTGGGATCAGTGCATAACAAGAAGTATAAATCGGGTGTCCAAAACATTTGATCTGTTGTGGCTGTCCATTCCCAAACACCGGATTTTGACGTACGGCGAATTTCTTCACTAAGATCATTTTGTTTTTTAAGATTAAATTCAATATTTTTGATACTGGTGATATCTTGACCAATTCCCAATACTTCGGTAGGAACTCCCTCGGCGTTAAAAGAAAAGTTTGTCTCCCAAACACGAAGCCAATGAATATTCCCGTTTTTGTGAAAAACTCGGAAGTCGATTTCATAAATATCTGTGTTTTTTTCCACAAACATTCGTTTCGCATGTTCTTCGATTCGTGGAACATCATCCGGATACAAAATATTTTTGATCAAAAAATCCAAAGTTAGAATAGAATCAACTTTATAACCCAGTTGTGTTTCTAATGTATTGTTCAAATAAAGAAACTCGTCTGTCGCCATGGATTGGATATAGATGATCCCAGGTAGAGTCTGCGTTACTTTGGATAAAAGTTTTTCTTTCTGCTCTAATTTTTTTTGTAATTGAATTACTTGGTCTTTTTTTTGGATCACCGCTCTTGCGAAAGCACCGCCGTTAGCAGTTGTATAATTGTACAATCGAACTTCACAAAAAACTTCCTCTCCTTTATGGTTAAGGTGAACCCAGTCGAAACGAATGTTTTCTTTTTTAAAACCTTCGTCAATATAATGTCTGGCGAGAGATTCCGACAATTGCCCGTTAGGTTGGTATTTGGGGCTAATGTCCATCACCGAGAGTTTTGTGAATTCTTCTTTGGTGAATCCGAGTGTTGCTGTTAGTTTGGCGTTACAATCTGTGAATAATCGACTTTGGATGTCAAAAACAACAATGGCTTCTTCATCTTGGTCAAAAAAGGTTTTGTAGGTATTTTGTTCTTTTTCTTCGAGGATTTTTTCCAATTCGGCAATTTTCTGGATGGCCTCTTCTAAACTAATACCTTCGTAAGTTTTCATAAGATTCTTGGATTTTTTAATTCTTGACAGTGTTTAGAATGGTTCAAGACAAAACGGAGAGAAGCGAAAGAAAAAAGAATATGATTGGAGTTTTATTTTAATTCTCAGACCAAACGAAAGTTAAGAAATTTCGGATCCCAAGGTTAGGGGTTCTACTATCCTAAAAAACTACCAAAACAAACCTTTCGATTTTTTTTGTGAGATTTTTTGTGCAGCATTCACGAGCCCGACATGACTATAGGTTTGGGGAAAATTTCCCCATTGTCCCCCTGAATTTGATTCCAAGTCTTCACTAAACAATCCAACATGATTTGAGTGCGTACAAACATATTCGAATAATTCAGAAGCCTCATCGACACGGTCCATACACGCCAGTGCTTCTATGTACCAAAATGTACATACCAAAAATGTTGTTTCCGGTTTGCCAAAATCATCTTGATGAAGATACCGATACATAAATCCATTTTTAGATTTCAGCGAACTTTCAATAGCCTGTATATGCGATTTTGCCCTGTCAGTTTTTGGATCTAAATATCCGAGAGTGATGAGTTGGAGTAAACTTGCGTCTAAATCTTTTTTACCTTGTGCTTGCGTATAACAACCGAGCTCTTCATCGAAACAAGCCTCTATATTATTTTTTGCTTTTTCCATTAATTGTTCAGTTTTGTTTAGGATTTCATTCTGATCTAGTTTGATTGCAATTTCTTTTGCAGCTTTAGCTCCTACCCAGTGAAATAAAAACGTATAACAATGTTTTTGCGAAAAATTCCGAAATTCCCAGAGTCCTGCATCCGGTTCATCCATGGTTAATTCAATTTGTTCTAAAATTGTTTTTACTAATTTTAGATTATGAAATCTATTTTTTTCAGGGATCCTTTCATCTAAATATAAGGGGAGTAAGGATAATAAAATTTGTCCGTAAGCATCGTTTTGTTTGTGTGTGTAAGCGGAGTTCCCAACTCGAACTGGTCCATTTTTTAAATAACCATCTAATTCTAAAATTTTTTCTTCGAGTAAGTTTTCTCCAAATATACTATATAACGGTTGGAACCTTCCATCCTCTGTAGGTGTTAGATTGCTAATGTATTGTGAATACCTTTCCAATTCTTCAAATTGACCTAGATTTGTGAGTGCTAATAATGTATAAAAACCATCACGTAACCAGCAGTAACGATAATCCCAATTGCGACCTGACTTTGGTGCTTCCGGCAAACTTGTGGTGGACGCAGCAATGATTGCTCCTGTTTCTTGAAACTGATGGAGTTTTAAACAAAGTGCAGAACGAATTTGTTGTTTTTGTGCAAAATTCGGAATCGTACAGTGTTTGACCCAGTTTTGCCAGTAGTTTTTGGTTTTTATGAATTCTGATTCAATCCATTCATTTAGAATGATTTCCTCTGGAGCTGATTCAAATAGACCAAGGTATAATGTTTGGTTTAATTGGAAAAAGTTTTCTTTGATAATTTGGTTTACCGAAACATTTGCTAACAAATTTATTTTGAATTCAGATGATTCATATTGAATTAGATTTGAAACAACTTTTGGTCGTAAAATTTCGTTCCCATAAGAATAAGTAGGATTAATTAAAATTTTAATTTTTATATTACCATCTATCGGAACGATTTTCCTGTAGAGATTTCTTTTGTAGTGTAACACACCATTTTTGTAATATCTCGGTGCAAAATCAATAACTGCGAATGAACCTGTTTCTGTAACTATATCCGTACGAAGTATATTTGTATTTTCTAAATAAGATTGTGAACTTGAAATTATCTTAGATTGAGGGATGAGTGAAAATGATCCGCATCTCTCATCAAGTAAATTTCCAAATATTGGAGAACTATCAAAATTAGGCCAACACAACCAAACTATATCAGCTTTGGTATTAATATGTGCAATGTAACTTCCGTTACCAATAATGCCAAGATTGTACTTATGTTGTTCCATTATTGTTCCTTTTTAAATGGGAAATTAGATTTTGAATCCAGATATGTACTTCTTCAGGGTTTTTGAATCTATATTTTGCAATGGTTTCTGATTTTCCAATTTTAACGGTGATCGCAGAATCTGGTAACTCTCTAAACATATCTTCATCAGTTGTGTCATCTCCAAACACATATAAACTCAAATCAGATTGTGGAACAATTTTTGAGGCAGCTTTTCCTTTGCCAGTTCCATATTCACGCACCTCTATGATTTTATTTCCTCGTTGAACAAAAAATCCACTGTTAGAAGAGATTTGAGATAATTCATCTAACATCTCTCTTGCGGCGTTGAGCCCAATGTCTAGATCGGCGTTTCTAAAATGCCAAACTAAGGAAAATTCTTTTTCTTCTGTGAAAGATCCGGGAACTCTTTTGGTGAATTCATTTAAATGGTTTTTGATTTGTGATTTCCAGTCTACATTAGAAGTAAATAACGAATTCCATTTTGATCCGTAAGGTGGTTTATGCCATGCCCCATGTTCCGCTACGAGATGAACAGGTAATGTTTGGAACGTTTTTTCTAGAAACGATTTATCTCTGCCGCTGATGATAGCGATTGATAAATTTGGGATCTTTAACATTTCCGTAAAAGCATTCAGTAGCTCCTGACTCGGAATCGCCAAATGTGGTAATGGTTCGAAAGGAACCAATGTCCCATCGTAATCAAAAATGATAAAAACTGGTTTGTCTTTTGTTGGTAACAAAAATTCAGAATTTGGTGATACTGATTTTGTTTGGAATGCTAAATTCTTTTTAGAGGTATCTTCTGTATCTGAAAAAATTCTTTTTGCCCAATCGTTGACTGTGTTCTCGGAAAGGCGATTGATCATTACTTTATTTCGAAATTGAATTTCTTTTTCGTCCATTTCGATTGCTTCTTTAATCGAGTTTGCCATTCCAGATAAATCATTCGGGTTTACTAAAATAGCTTCTGGTAGTTCCGCTGATGCTCCGGCCATTTCGCTTAAGACCAACATCCCGTTTGTTTGCGAAACCAAAAATTCTTTTGCTACTAAGTTCATTCCATCTCGATAGGGAGTCACGAGCATAACTTGGGTGTTTCTATACAAGGGAACCAATTCCTCGAATGGGAAACCTTTGTATTGGTATAAAATGGGAGTCCAGTCTAGTGTTCCAAAACTTCCATTAATCGATCCTACTTTTTCATCAATGGCTCTTTTCATGGATTGATAACTAGATACATCGGTTCTTGATGGAACAAGTACTAAAACTAACTTACATTTTTTGATCCATAGAGGATTTTGTTTTAAGAATAGTTCAAAAGCATTCAGCCTTTGCAATACACCTTTGGTGTAGTCCAGTCGATCTACGGAAAGAATTTGTTTGAGATCTTTATGGTTTTTATTGAAGGTTGATGCTATATTCCTACATTCTTTAGATTTTGCATAGACTGAAAATTGTTCTACATTGATCCCCATCGGGAAAGCACCTGTTTTTGTTATGTGATTTTGATGGTAAATGATCCCTCTTTCGTTTTCGATTCCTAAACATCGTAGTAAAGTTCTTAAAAAATATTGTGTATAACTTTGCGTGTGAAAACCGATTAAATCTGCTCCCAAAACTCCAGTTAAGATTTTGGTTCTGAACCTCTCGGGTAACAAACGGAAAATTTCGAATGTAGGGAAGGGAATATGTAGAAAAAAAGAAATTAAAATATTTGGATATAGGTTTCTTAAAAAACCAGGTAATAAAAACAAATGGTAGTCATGTACCCAAACCCAATCTCCTGGTTGGTAAACTTTGGCCACTGATTTTGCAAATTCGTTATTAGCTTCTTCGTAGGAATCAAAAGTGGCATCTAAATATTCGCAGTGTGCAGTGAAGTAATGAAATAAGGGCCAAAGAGTTTTGTTGCAGAATCCATTGTAAAAAGAATCAGCTAACTTTTGTTTTAAGAATACGGGAACGGTGCCATGTTCCTTTTCCATGACTTCCGCATAGGTTGATTGTTCTTTTTCTGGTATGGACTTGCCAGGCCACCCAACCCATATAATTTCGTTTCCTTGTGACTTCCAGTCTGATAAAAAACTTGAGAGCCCAGTGGCTAAACCGCCTACGTTAGGTGTTCCATCCCATTGGACTGGTAACCTGTTGGATACAAGTATCAATCTCATACTACTATGAAAACATGTAGAAAGATCATTGCAAGGGATTTATGAGAAAAAAATCCTCTACTTGTTTGTAAGTTCTATAAATGATAAAATTTTTTTTGATTTATGTTTTCATTTCAGAAGATATCTAAACTGATTAGACTCTTTGTAATACAGTTTTGCTTTTATTTTTTCTCAGTACTGTTATCATCCTTTGATAAGAATCTATCCATTCAATTTGAAACCCAATTCTTTCTTTTTTGATGCGAGAGATTTTGGTTTTAGAAATTCTCGAAACTCAGATTCTTTTGTTTTCCAATCACCGAGCATCCAAGAATAAAAATTACCTAAATGGTTTGCATAGTGTTCTCACGTTCATTCGTTGAGTTCTTTCAATGTTTCCAATGCCCATAATTTCTTTGTGTAAAAAATCATTCGATCAAAGTTGTCTTTTTCTTTATGGATGGCATCTTTTGATTCTTTTGTTTTCATAAGAATGGATAGATCTTCTTTAAATTTTTTGTGACAAAGCTTTTGACCTTCGCCGTTAGTTCTTTCCAGACAATCGTTTTTACTCTTACAAACAGAATCCAAACCAGAGTTATCGATGGGGCAGATGCTATAAATGGATTGGTCAGGTTTTTTACGACAATAACAACCGAAATAGATTTGATTGGTTGTGGTTTCTGTTTTTGTTAAAAAGGAAGAAGAAAAATCGGATGGGTTTAGATTTTTCTTTTGGTTTGTGTTGCTTCGGAATCGAATCTCTCCCAAGTAATTAGGATCTGTCACACATTCATAAGGGAATTCTAAACAGTAATCAATTAGTCTTTCATTAGGCATATTGACTATTTCTGATTTGGGTTTAGGATCCCAAACTTTAGGAAGTTGAAAGGATTCTTTATGATATCTAGGATCGGTTTTTCTTTCCACTTCTCTTTGTTCGTATCTTTTTTGCGAAAGTAGATCTGCATCCATCAAACGATATTCACGAACCACCATCATGGGAAGGTCTGAAGGAGTTTTGATTGTTTCTGTTTGTAATTTCTTGTTTAATTTTTGTTTTGATTTTTCATCCAGATAGAGTAGATACCCTGTGACATGGTATTTGTCGCAATCGTATTTGCTGAAAAGTGGTATAAAGGAAAACATCCATATGTAGTCAGGTGAATGGTAAATTCTTAGATCTTCAATCGCATCAAATGGTTCTTTCCATAAGTTGGAAATTCTAAATTCTCCATCTTCCCAAATTTGGATCAGTGAGTATTGAATATATTCGTTTTTTGGGAAAAAGAGTCCAGGGGAGCAAATAGTTCCAATGAATGGTAGGCGTTTGTTTGTTTGGTAATCTTTTTTCTCAAAAGTGATTTGTCTATAGGATCTGTGGTTTGTACAGCCGACAGAAAAACAAATAAACAGAATTAATAATATTCGATGCATATAAAACCAGAAGATTCGTAAACTGATACAATTGTGTTCTCATCAATTAAATCAAAAGTTTTGACTAAATCAGTATCTGTTGTTTCACAGATTCTTTTTTTCTTTAGTTTGGGATCTAAATTTTGAGTTTTGTCTGGAACAACTGTGCCTAGTTTGACAATGTTCCCTCTAAAATTCGCAATCGTTTCAAAGTTACCTGTTTTTTCGTCATAGTAAACTCGTTTGTTATTTCCGGCGGAACTCATATTGCCAAGACCATGAAAACTAGGGCCTGCAATACAGTTTTGAAAGCAAAACAGAAATAAGGTGATGATCCATTTCATTTGGGTCTAAATATCAAAGATTACAAAAACGAATCAATCATATTTTTATAATTGAAACGTTCGATTTTTAAAAATAACATTAGTTCAATGATTCGGAATAGAATTAGATTTTGTCCAAAGTCGCAAAACATATTTACTTTTTGGTTTATAGTAATTCATTAAAGTGATATCGATAACATTTGTTTGCCTAATGCTATAGGAATTTTTGTATCCTATAAGTCTCCTTTTGTGGTGATACATTTTATGAACAATCGTTGATTTGATATTGCCTTGGTTAGGTTTAAAATAGAAAATGATGAGAACTTTGCGGTTGATTTTTCTTGAAATAGATTTTCTTGAACTATATTAAAGAATTGATTCTGTTTTACTTGAAAGTAAATTTCATCGAAAAATGAAAAATAAATTTATTAAAACTTCTGCCATTGTTTTCTTTCTGATTTTAGTAAATTCTTTGTTCGTGGAAAGGTATTTGGTCCGAATGCCCGTGTATGAAATTGAATCAAATAAAATACCAAAAAGTTTCGATGGATACCGAATTGCTGTTTTGTCGGATTTGCATTATGGTTTTTTAGTTCCTGAATTCTGGATTGCAAATACTCTAAACAAGATCAATGAACAAAATCCAGATTTAATTGTAGGCATTGGCGACTATGTTAAAAAAAGAAATTTTGATCAAGAATTGATCAATGTCTGGAAATTGCTTGGAATTTTAAAAGCAAAAGATGGTGAATTATTTGTCAATGGGAACCACGATCATTGGGCAAATCACAATTTATCTCTAAAATTATTAGAGGAAAGTGGGAAGTCGGCTCGTAATAGAATTGTATTTATAAATAAAGGTGTCGATCAAATCGCCATTGCTGGGTTAGGTGACTATTGGGAAGACCATATACCGATTGATGATGTTCTAAGAGGATCAAGTCAAAAAGATTTTAGAATAGTATTGGCTCATAACCCCGATTCTGCAAATGCTCCTCATTCTGGAAAAATTGATTTATTCATTGCGGGACATACCCATGGCGGACAGGTTAGAATCCCTTTCTTAAACAAATCTCCTGTTTTGCCGGTGCAAGATAAAAACTTCGATATTGGTATTAAGAAATCTAAATACAATGAGTTGGTGTTTATTTCGGCAGGTGTAGGGTGGTCAATCATTCCTGTTCGGTTTTATTGCCCAGTAGAAGTTCCTATCATCGTTTTGCGTTCTAAGTAGGAATTTAATTGTAGACTTTTAGGCGTTTTGTATATGATTTCGTTAGGCGCAAGGCACCAAGGTATATAAAAAAGGACAATTTATGAAACATAAATTAATCATTATTTCAATCGCTCTTACATTTGTTTCGCAACATTTGTATGCAAAAGACACTAAGACTATAGAGTTTAAAACATTCGGTATTTCAATAGAGAAACCGAATAATTGGTTTGATGTCTCTGCTGAAGATTTTTCAGAACATTTGAAAAATATCAAAACAAATGATGATGAATTTACTGATTCAATCAAGAAACATGCGACTATACCGTTTTTCGCTATAACAAAGTATAAAGAACCACATGATGATCTTAACCCTTCCATCAAAATTAATATCAAACCTGCTGGAAATTTAGATTTATCAAAACCCGATATGATTCTCAAATCTATTACTTCTGTATTGGAATCAAAGTTCTTAAATTACAAAATCATCGATGAGCCGGAAATTATAACGATTAACGGGAAAACTTGTGGTTTTGTTAGATTTTCTTATACATTAAAAATCGATGAAGAGTTATCGTTTGAAACAACTTCAGCTCTTTGGATTTTGCCACATAACAATCAGTTTTTTATGATTGGAACTGGATTCCGAACTGATGAAAAAAACGGAAAGTTTGAAGAAATAAAAAAAATAGTTAACTCTATAAAGTTATTTTAAATATAGAACCAGGCATAACACAACGGGGGAAACGTTTGTGCTTCGGCACTTGCGGCCTCGTTTGAGGTACGCAACTTCCTTATATATGTTTACCTTTTTAGGGAAAAATTATCGTTTGTATGAAGTCAGAGTTTATATCCGAAATGAACATAGAAGACCAAGTTTCATCATATACTTTGCGAGTTTTCTTTTTGGCATATTTTCTGACTCTATCATAGTTTCCGTATCTACTACATTACTTGTAATTTTTGGTCTTCATATTTTTTTTCGTAGGTTATTCTCATATGTTGCTTTAAGGAATCAATTTGCCATTTTATCAGCAACATCTGAAGAAATTGTGATTAGTCATAAAAATCTCCTTTTGCCCTTAAAGGAACTATATTTTCATTCAGACCAAATCGATTCCTTTTATTTTGATGATATCTTTTGGTATTCAACAATTGGGATCGTTATGAAAAATAAATCTCTGATAACTTTAAATTTTTCCAGAGGAATGAAAAATGACTTTGTTGCGGCGAAAACCTATTTGATCTCATTTGCTAGACAGAATCAAATAAGGGTAGTTAGTGGTCCTGATAAAATACTCAAGAACTTTGTCGTTTGTTCTGTTCCGATATACTTAATTTATAAAGTGGTTAGGTATTGTTTTGATATATATTAATATTTAGATGGCATCGGTTCTGCTGAGGCTTTTGGTTGCGAGCTGTTTTTAGAAATCTAATCTTTGCATTGTTGAGTTCTTCGATAATGAGGTGAATGAGGAAGGAATTTTTCCCGCGCCAGGGATCCGAGGGCTTGGTCTGCCGTATGGCAGACGGGAGCGTAAGCGCACCCCGGAGGAGCCCGGTCCTTTTTGGGATGGATCCCACTTTTTTGATAAGATCGGAGGCGCCCAAAACAAAAAAGGGATTTAGCCTAAATTTCCCGTTCTTTTTTGGTAGCTTAAATCCCGGGAAATTCATTTTGGAGCCTTAAATTCCTTTCCCCTTGACAATCTGCCTAAATTCCAAATCCTGACAGGGAAGCTTGACAAAGGTGCTTTTGGATGAACAAAACCCAAATCGGGAACCTACTTTTGGTGCTTTTTTTGGGACTGATGGCGGGAGCTGTGGCTGGAGTGGTCCTTGACCGACTTCTTGGCACAACGTACCTCTCTCGATTTTTGTTCGATTCACCAGTATCATTAGAGCTTTACATAATTAAAGTCGAGTTCCAGCTAACCCCTGCAAGTATCGTTGGTCTTGTAGCGTCTGGATATCTCGCATTAAAAAAGGGGTAACTATGTCAGTAATTTCCATGAAAAGTCTGCTAGAAGCAGGCGTACACTTCGGTCACCAAACACGTCGTTGGAATCCAAAAATGAGTCCTTATGTTTATACGGCTCGTAACGGAATTCATATCATCGACCTTCAAAAGACTGTTCAAAAAACAAAAGAAGCTTACGATGCTTTGAAAAAACTTACCGGTCAAGGTAAGAAAGTTCTATTTGTAGGAACTAAAAAACAAGCTCGTGGCGCGATTGAAAGAGCCGCACAAGCGTGCAGTATGTACTATGTATCTAACCGTTGGTTAGGTGGACTTTTGACAAACTGGAACACAGTGAAGAAGTCAATTGCTCGTTTGAAAAGACTTGAGCAAATGGAAGAGAACAACTCTTTCGAACAAGAAGCTAGAACTAAAAAAGAAGCACTTTCACTCAAACGTGAGTTAGAAAAACTTCGCCAAACACTTGGCGGAATTAAAGATATGGCTGTTGTGCCTGAGATTCTTTTTGTTATCGATCCTAAAAAAGAAGAAATTGCTGTGAAAGAAGCAAAAAAACTTGGTTTGAAAGTGTTCGCAGTGATTGATACAAACTGTGATCCAGAACCAATCGATTACCCAATTCCAGGTAACGATGATGCAATCCGTGCAATTTCTTTATTCCTTGATACTATGGCAAATGCTGTACTCGAAGGAACAGGTGGAGAAGTCATCCAAACTAATTTTGCTGAAGATATGGACGCAGAACAACTTGCTCTGGAATACCAAGGTGAGTATGATGAGTCTGGAAAATTCATTATGGACGATGAACTTCCTCCAGTTGCAAAAGACATCCCTGTTGATGCAGAAGCTGCTAAAAAAGCAGCGGAAACAGCAGCAGAAGTAAAACCTACTACAGAAGGATAATACTAATGGCAGTTAGCTCTGAACAAATTAAAGATCTCCGCGAACGTACAGGCGCGGGGATGATGGACTGCAAAAAAGCCCTCGAAGAAAAGGGTGGTGATATTGAAAAAGCAGTTACATACTTAAGAGAAAAAGGTTTAGCGAAAGCAGCAAAACGTGCTGGTCGTGAAACTGGTGAAGGAAAAGTCATCGCTTACATTCACGGAACAGGAAAAACAGGAGTTCTTGTCGAACTTAACTGTGAAACTGACTTCGTTGCAAACAATGAAGCGTTTGAAGCTCTTGGAAAAGAGATTGCTCTTCAAATCACTGCGATGAACCCACTTTACGTAAACGAGGAATCTATTCCTCAGTCAGAAATTGACAATGAGATGGGTGTGCAAAAAGCTCTTCTTGAAAAAGAAGGTAAAAAAGCAGACCAAATCGAAAAAATCCTTCCTGGTAAAATGAAAAAATACTTTGAAGAGATTTGTCTCATCCACCAAAAATCGATTCGTGACAACTCCAAAACCATCAATGACCTTCTCCAAGAAGCCATTGCGAAGTTTGGAGAGAACATTACTGTTGGTAGGTTCTCGAGGTTCCAAGTAGGTGGGAACTAGTCCGCGTTTCAAAAGAATTCTTATCAAACTCTCCGGCGAGGCTCTTGCCGGTGAGGGTGAACTTGGTATTGATACCAATAAAACATTTTCACTTGCCGGACAAATCAAAGAAGTTCATGACTTAGGTCTAGAAGTTGCTGTGGTTGTGGGCGGTGGAAATATGATCCGTGGCGAAACTTTAGCCAAGTCCGGAATGGACAGAGCTACTGCAGACTACATGGGAATGCTTGGCACCATTATGAATGGTCTCGCCTTACAAGATGCATGTGAAAAACAAGGGATGTTTACCCGAGTTCTTTCCGCCATCGAAATGAAATCCGTTGCAGAACCTTATATTCGTAGACGTGCCGTTCGCCATTTAGAAAAAAATCGTGTGATTATATTCGCTGGTGGAACAGGAAATCCGTATTTTACAACGGATACAACTGCATCTCTACGAGCGGTGGAAGTAGGATGTGAAGTTATTCTTAAGGCCACAAAAGTGGACGGGGTGTACACTGCGGATCCGAAAAAGGACCCAACGGCAAAACGTTACTTAGAAGTTTCTTTTATGGAGTCCATCAAACACCGCCTAAAGGTTATGGATTCAACTGCTCTTAGTCTCTGTATGGACAATAATATGCCCATCATTGTTTTTGATATCTTTAAGGCAGGAAATTTAAGAAAATTAATCGATGGGGAACCAATTGGTACATTGATCTCCAATTCAGAGGAAGTGATTCTAGATGGTAGATGAAATTATAAAATCCATGCAGTCTAAAATGGACAAAACCGTTGATGCTTTGAAAAAAGACTTCGGTACGATTCGTACGGGAAAAGCAAATCCAATGATGGTGGAAGATGTTCGAGTTGACTATTATGGAACACTCACCCCTTTAAACCAACTTGGTAAAATTGCTTGCCCAGAACCTCGTGTCATCCTCATCACTCCTTTTGAAAAAGGAATGTTGAAAGACATCGAAAAGGCAATTTTTGCAGCAAGTCTTGGACTCACTCCAAACAACGATGGGTCTAGTATCCGAATCAATATCCCTGAACTAACAGGGGAAAGACGGAAAGAACTTGCAAAAGTGGTCAAACAAAAGGCCGAAGAAAAAAAAGTTGCCATTCGTAACATCCGTCGTGATGCCAATGATGAATTAAAAAAACACCAGGCAGAAATGTCCCAAGATGAATTAAAAGGCCATCAAGACAAAATCCAAAAAATTACGGATTCTTATATTGCCAAATTGGGAGACTTAGAAAAGGAAAAAGAAAAAGAGATCACTACTCTTTAATTTTCTATGAAGTTGAATACTACGCCTGCGCACATTGCTGTCATCATGGACGGAAATGGAAGGTGGGCCGAAAGCCAGGGGAAAAAAAGAACCGAAGGCCATAGAGAAGGGGCGAACGCAATTGATCGCCTTTTGGATGTGGCCTTGGAATACAAAATTCCCAACATCTCTCTTTATGCTTTTTCCACAGAAAATTGGAAACGCCCTATTACGGAAATCCAAGCCATCTTTGGTTTGTTAGTTGAGTTTATCGAAACAAGACTCGATACCATTCACGAGAAAGGCATTCGTATCCATCACAGTGGAGCACGGAATAAACTTTCTAAAACGGTTCTCTCAAAAATTGACCATGCAATGGCGGTCACAAAAAAGAACAAAAAACTGACTGCCAACTTTTGTTTGAACTATGGTGGTCATGAAGAGATCCTCAGTAATTTTTCACGTGTGATGGCTGCACGGAAGTCCAAAAAAGAAACCTTGGACAAACCCATTAGTGCCAAAGAATTTGAAAAATATTTGTATACATCCCCTTTGCCGCCGGTAGATTTATTGATCAGAACTGCGGGAGAACAAAGGATTTCCAATTTTCTTTTGTGGCAGAGTGCTTATGCTGAAATGTATTTTACGAATACTCTTTGGCCGGACTTTGGAAGAACTTCTTTGGAAGAAGCCCTTCTTTTTTTTGATTCCCGAAAACGTAAATTTGGTGGTTTGTTATGAGTGAGACAACACTCCGTATCCTTTCTGCAATTGTATTAACATTTGTATATGTGTTTATGATCTTCCATAGTTCTTTTTACTATTTGGAGTTCTATGCCTTTGGTTGTGTAACCATCTATTTAGGTTTAAAAGAACTGTATGCATTTTGCAGAAGAGAAGATTCCAAACCATTTTTTGGAACTGGTCTGTTCTTTTCCCTTTTGATTTTTACTGTTTATTACATTCAGTTTTTAGGCCTTCAGTTTGAAGTCACTCCTCCTACTTTTGTTTTAGAATTATCTAAGATCCTTCGAGAAGGATTCCATCCGATTCCTTTTTTACTCATTGCACTTTCTCTCACGGTTTGGATTTTACAAATCCTGAAACGTCCGTTAGATGGTGCTTTGTTTTCTGCCAGTGCCACCATTCTTGGGCCAATTTATCTAGCGATTCCCATTGGGCATTTTTTACTCCTACTCGCATTCCCTTTCGGCGCTTATTATATCTTTTTAGTTTCCGTGATTACTTTTATGAGTGATGCAGGAGCCTATTTTGGTGGTCGTTGGTTTGGAAAACATCCTGCCGGACTCAAGATCTCTCCCAAAAAAACTTGGGAAGGTTATGTGACTGGAAATATCACAGCTGTTGTTGGCGTCCAAATTTTAAATTTTACTTGGGAACATTTTAGTGGTGTGAAATTGCCAATTGGAGTCATAGAATCCGTGATCGTGGCTTTTGTGGTTTCTATCATTTCTGTGATGGGAGATTTGGCTGAGTCTGCCATGAAACGAGATGCCAAAATCAAAGATTCGGGAAGTTTGATTCCTGGGCACGGTGGGGTTTTGGATTTGGCAGATGCACTCCTTTTTACCGTTCCTGTGATTTACTATTACTTCCTATTTAAGGGAATTCTCGGTTACGCGGTCTGATTCCCACTTTCGGAACGGTCTAAGAGTTACATGGTTGGAGTATCCGTATTAGGAATTTCTGGTTCTGTTGGCTCTTCGACAGTGAAGGTGCTCCGCCAATTTAAAGATTCCTTTTCTTTACGTAGTTTTTCGGTTCATTCGAACTTAGAACTTGCCAAGGCTCTCATTGAAGAATTTTCTCCTGAGGTGATTTCTATCACCGATTCGAAGTTAGAGGGTGGCCTTGGATCCAAATATGAGTCCACTAACATTCTTTATGGGGAAGATTCTTTATCGGATTTAGTGCGTCTTCCTTCTGTTTCTGTGGTTGTAACAGCTGTTGTCGGAGCGAGAGGGGTAAAACCTACCATCGCAGCCATTGAAGCTGGTAAAAAAATTGCCATAGCTAATAAAGAAACTCTAGTGACCTTTGGACCACTGATCAACCGTTTGGTGGCAAAATACAACACTTTAATGGTCCCTGTTGACTCGGAACACAATGCACTCTTTCAGCTGATTGAAAGAGAAAAAAGATCCAATATTCGTGCCATCACTCTCACGGCATCGGGGGGAAGTTTTCGCACTCTTCCTATTGAGGATTTAGAACATGTATCCGTAAAACAGGCGCTAAATCATCCGACTTGGTCGATGGGCCCAAAAATCACAGTGGATTCTGCTGGACTTATTAACAAGGGTCTCGAAGTGATCGAAGCTCATTTTTTATTTGGATTTTCTTATGACGAGATTGAAGTGGTGGTCCACCCACAATCACTCACCCACGGAATCATTGAAACTCTTGACGGCGCTTGTTTGCAATACACAAGCCATCCCGATATGATTTATCCCATTGCACATTCTTTATTTTATCCAACGCCAACACCGAAGATGCTAGTCGAGAGAAAACCCGCAACTTGGAAAACCTTGGAATTTTTTCCACCTGACCTAAGTCGTTATCCTGGACTCAAGCTGGCATTCCAAGCGGGAAGGGCAGGGGGAACGGCACCTAGCGTTTTCAATGCGGCCAATGAAGAAGCTGTTGCATTGTTTTTAGAAGAAAAAATTTCTTTTACCGCCATTCCAAAGTTAATCGAATCGGCATTGAACAAAATTCCGAATGCCTTCCCGAGTGATCTGGAAGGATATTTAGAAAAAGATCGTGAAACACGTGAATTTATCCAAAAAGAATTTCAGAGAGGGGGAGTGACTATATGATCATCATGGTACTCGGTGCTGTATTTATGTTAGCGGTTTCTATTTTTATCCATGAATTGGGGCACCTCTTATGTGGAAAGTTGGTCGGAGTAGAAGCTCGCATTTTTTCTCTTGGGTATGGAAAAGGAATTTGGAAAAAAAGAATTGGGAAAACCATCTACCAAATCACTGCCATCCCGATTGGTGGGTATGTTCTTTTTCGTGGGGATGATTATTCTAAAAATAAAAAGCCAAGACAAGGGGATTTGCTTTCCACACCACCACTTCGTCGAATGATTCCTGTTCTTGGTGGTCCATTCGCCAATTTGGTTTTAGGTTTTGTTTTGTTGTTTATATTAGAACTTTCGGGTGATAGTCCTTCTTCTAATCGAATTTTTATCGAAGATGCGAACAAAGTTTCGAGTCCGGCTTATACTGCTGGGCTTCGTACGGGAGATCAAATTGTTTCGATCAATGGGAAAAAAACAGAAAGTTTCGAAGATATATTTACCAATGTCAGTTTGACCACGGGTGATCCTGTGGAAGTTTCTTACAAACGGGAAGAGGAAGTAAAAACCGTACAAGTTGTACCAAATTTATATTCTGCCGGGGGACATCCAACGATTGGAGTGATGCCATTTGGAGAAAGAAGAGTGGTGGCTACTTTTACTTATGGGGAACAAGTCAGTCATTTTATGGCGAACTTACTCGATCGTGATGACAAATCCTCTGTATACTTTCAGGAAAAAATTGAAGAAAGAAAGGATGAAATTCCAGAAGAACTCTTAAAACAAAGAGAAATCCAGGAACGGGAAAAATCCCTTCGTAGGCGAGCTCTCTCTTTCCTAAAAGATGGAGATATGATCCTCCAAGTGGCAGGTGTGGATGTTCATACTGTGCCTGAGCTACAAACAGAACTAGGGAAACATCAGGGAAAAACAATTCCTGTAGTTGTGGAAAGAAAAACCTATCCACTCCTCACTCCTTGGGCGACTGAAACTGTTACGATTCAAATACCTGTGTTAGGTGCCAATGTATTTGAGTTTTGGGACATTAGACATCCTAAGTTTTCGGAATTAGGGATCCCTTACTTCCGGTTGGATAGTTATGATGCGGAAATTGAAAATCGCCTTTCGAACTTAAAAGTTGAAAACAAAACCTTTGAAAAAGCGGATGCCTTTTCGGAATATTTGAAACAATCTACAGGTAGAAAAGACATCTGGATTGGGAATATGAAATATTCTGCTGATGTCAATTTGAAACCGATTGGTTTACTTGGATTTCGTGCTTCGATGAAATTTGAAGCAGAAAAACTTCAAAAAGAATCTACCGTATATTCCTCATTAGTGGGTGCATCCACAAAAGTTTATGAAAATGTATCCACTACTTTAAAAGGAATAGGGATGTTGTTTTCTGGGCTTCTTTCTCCCAAAGAAAATCTATCCGGCCCTATTGGAATTGTACAAATTGCGGGAATTAGTTTGGAATATGGTTGGGTGACTTACCTGGACTTTGTTGCAAAAATTTCTTTAGCGTTAATGGTGATGAATTTACTTCCTATCCCTATGGCTGACGGCGGACATATTGTACTGTATGCTTATGAGGCCATTACAGGTAGACCACTTCCGAGAAAAGCGATCGAAGCTATCTTTCGATTGGGATTTTTCTTTCTCATTGGACTTGGGCTTTATGTTTCGTTTAATGATGTGATGCGTATTTTTTAAATTTTGTTAATTCTAATTGTATATAAATAAAAGAGAAAAGGTCGATGAAAGCTAGTTCCTATTTGATTCCTACGGCAAAAGAAGATCCGCAAGATGCAGTGGTTGCATCTCATAAACTAATGACAAGAGCAGGGCTCATTCGTAAATCTGCTGCGGGTTTGTATTCTTATTTACCACTTGGACTTAGAATTTTAAAAAAAATTGAAGGTATTGTTCGTTCTGAAATGGACCGCGCCGGTGCCTTGGAATTTCAACTTCCCATTTTAACTCCTAGTGAAATTTGGAAAGAGTCTGGTCGTTGGGATAAAATGGGGAAAGAGATGTTTCGTTTGAAAGATCGGCATGATAATGAAAGTTGTCTGGGACCGACTCATGAAGAATCTTTTTGTGTACTCGTGAAACCAATGGTTCGTTCTTACAAAGACCTACCTATCAATGTGTATCAAATCCATACAAAGTTTAGAGATGAAATTCGTCCAAGGTTTGGAGTGATTCGTTCTCGTGAATTTACAATGAAGGATGCCTATTCCTTTCATTTAGATGATGAATCTTTAGATAAAACGTATCAAACAATGCGTAAAACCTACCGTAGGATTTTTGCGGGGATGGGACTTTCTACGATCCCTGTTCAAGCGGATTCGGGAAATATGGGTGGGTCTGCCTCAGAAGAATTTATGGTGGTGTCTCCGATTGGTGAAGAAACACTTACGATTTGCCCTTCTTGCCAATATTCCGGAAATATTGAAAAAACTCCTGTGATTCGTAATCAAAGTATAACAAAACAGGCGTTTGCTGGAAGTGACAAGATCCATACTCCATCCAAAAAAACAATAGCAGAAGTTGCTGAGTTTATCAAAACGAAGGAAGAAAATCTCTTAAAAGCAGTTGCCCTCTGGGCAGACGGAACCTATGTCCTTGTTTTTTTAGAGGGTGACCGTGAACTCAACGAGAACAAACTAAAAAACCATTTGGGTTGTAATGAACTAAGACCTATGGGTCCGGCTGAAATGGAAAAACTGGGGCTTGTTCCCGGATTCATTGGTCCAGGATTTCCAAAATCGGAAAAACTCAAAGTCATCATTGATTCTCTTATCGATTTGAATTTTGGTTATATATCTGGTGCTAACGAAGTGGATCACCATACGGCAGGAATCCAAGTTTCTAAATTTTTTACAGAAGAGGAAGTCACAAGGATTGATGTATCGCAATCCAAAGTAGGAGATCCTTGTCCTAACTGTGGAACTGGTCTCACTGCAGAAAAAGGAATCGAAGTAGGCCATATTTTTAAGTTAGGTCAAAAATATTCCAAAGCTTTTGATATCACTGTTTTAAATGATAAAGGAAAAGCAACCACAACGACTATGGGTTGTTATGGGATTGGTGTAAATCGTTGTATGGCCACCGTCATCGAACAATGTAACGATGATAAAGGGATTTTTTGGCCTATATCCATTGCTCCGTTTACTGTTTGTTTGGTGAGTATCGCTAAAAATCCAGAGGATATTGCAAAAATTGAATCCATTTACAATGCTTTAGTGGCAGCAGGAATTGAAGTTCTTTGGGATGACCGGGACCTAGGGCCTGGTTTTAAATTCAAAGATTCGGAGCTCATTGGTTTTCCGATCAGACTCACTCTTGGGAAGGGATTTTTGGAAAAAGGGGAAATCACCATCCTCGACCGCAAATCAATGACGGAAGAAACCGTTTCCTTTTCAACGAATGAAGATTTGGTAAAAAAACTGCAAAATCAAATCCGGAGCCTTCACGAGACCCTTGAGAAAGCTGTCGAGCAAGTGGGAACATGAACTTCTTCAGATTTTTTCTTTAGAATCGGGAGAAGGGGTCGCAAGAATTAGGGCTTTGTGATAAAAGGAAGCCATTGGGTGGCGGGTCTAGTTCCCCACCCTTAAATCAGGGCGGGGAGACTGTACCCAAAAACCCCCACCCCCCACAAAAGAAGCAGTTTTCATATTCCCCCATCCTCTCATCTTGGGATATATGGGCAAAAACCTACCTGGATATTTTGGTGAATTCGGTGGCCGTTACTCTCCTGAGATTTTAACGGAAGCATTAGAAGAACTTGAATCCACCTATCAAAAGTTAAAGAAAAGTAAGAAGTTCAAAAAAGAACTCGAATACTATTTAAAGAACTACGTCGGAAGACCTAGTCCTCTGACTTATGCCGAACGTCTCACCAAACTATGGGGAGGTGCTCGTATCTGGCTCAAACGAGAAGATTTAAATCATACCGGCGCACATAAAATTAATAATGCTATAGGGCAGGCGCTTGTTGCACGTTATATGGGAAAAAAACGGATCATCGCAGAAACAGGAGCAGGCCAGCATGGTCTTGCAACTGCAACTGTTGGTGCGATGTTTGGAATGGAAACTGTTGTTTACATGGGCGCTGTTGACGTTGAAAGACAAAACCTCAATGCCAAAAAAATTGAGATGTTAGGTGCTAAAATTCTTCCAGTCACTGCGGGAGAAGCCACTCTCAAAGAAGCCACCAGTGAAGCTATGAGAGACTGGGCACTCAATGTATCCACAACTCATTACATTGTTGGGTCTGCCATTGGGCCACATCCTTTTCCAATGATTGTTCGTGACTTCCAATCTTTTATAGGATCAGAGGCAAGATCAGAGTTTAAAAAACGAAACAAAAAACTTCCCAATGCGATCGTTGCTTGTGTGGGCGGAGGATCTAATTCCATTGGTATGTTCCATGCATTTTTAAAAGACAAACAAGTCGCTATCTATGGAGCAGAAGCAGGAGGTCTTGGTCCAAAACCAGGAGAACATTCTGCTACTTTAACCTATGGAAAAACAGGATTTTTACATGGAACAAAAACTCTCATCATCCAAGATGAATTTGGTCAAATTGTTCCAGCACATTCTGTTTCCGCAGGACTCGATTACCCGGGTGTGGGACCGGAACATGCTTATCTTTCCCAAACGGGTAGAGTGGATTACCGAATGGTGACAGACGAACAAGCATTAGATTCTTTTTTAGAGGTCACTCGTGTGGAAGGAATCATTCCTGCCCTTGAGACAGCTCATGCTTTTCATGTGGCACGTGACGTTGCCAAAGATTTAGGAAAGAAAAAAGATTTAGTCATTTGTCTTTCTGGTCGGGGCGATAAGGACGTAACGGAAGTTTTGCGGCTTTTAGGTGAAAGAAAGTAAATGAGTAAAATAAAATCCTTATTTGAGAGTGGGCGTTTTAAATCCGCGTTTATCCCTTATTTTACCTTAGGGGATCCAAACTATAATGATTCTATCGAATTTGGGAAAACCATTTTAGACAATGGGGCAGATATTTTAGAACTTGGAATTCCTTTTTCTGACCCTGTTGCCGATGGTCCCGTCATCCAAAGGGCAGCGGCTCGTTCTTTAAAAAATCGTTTTTCTTTTGATGAAATCTTTCGGGTTACAAAAGCCATTCATGATCACAAACCTGAGACTCCTCTTGTTTACCTAACTTATTTCAATCCCATTTACCATTGTGGGATTACGAAATTTTTAGACCGAGCCAAGGAATCAGGAATTGTTGGACTTGTGATTCCTGACTTACCTTTTGATACAGAAGAAAGTGAAACTTTGTTTCGAGAACTAAAATTACGGGATATGGATCTCATCCATTTGGTCACTCCGGCTTCTGAAAAAAAGAGGATCCAAGCTCTTAGCAAAACATCTTCCGGTTTCATTTACTATGTGACTTCGTTTGGGGTGACAGGGGAAAGACGTGAGTTTTCGGTCGATTTGAAAGAAAGAATCAAATTCTTAAAGGATACTATCCAATTGCCGATTTGTGCTGGGTTTGGAATCTCCACTCCCGACCAAGCCAACCAAATTTCTCAGTATGCGGACGGAATCATCATTGGTTCTGCCATCCAACGGGTCATCGAAGAAAACGGATCGGACAAAACCAAAACCGTTACGGCATTGGCGGATTACATTTCAAAAATCAGGGCATCAATTTCCTAAATTTTTTTCCTGAATCTTTCAAAAACATTTGAGTCTCTTTAAAAATTCCGGGAAAATGGTCGGAAATTCCCAAACGAATAAAGAGGCTCTATGTCCGACAAAGAATCAAAATCGCTTTCGATTTTGGACTATCTCAGTGTTACCGTTGCCACCCTAGGAACACTCGGTGTGATCATTTCTGTCATCATGACAGGATGGGAATATGAATTTTCCTTCCTTATCGGTGGTTTACTTGCCTTACTTGTTTCCTCTTACTTTGTTTATAAAACCATTGAAAAGGTTTCTAAAGACAAACAAAAGTCAGGTGCCATTTGGTTGTCTTATGTAATTGCCATTTTTATGTATGCAATGGTAAATACTTTCCAACCACTCAAAGATTTGGAAGAAAATTCCGTTTCCACAAGATTCCAATTTCTACGTGGTTCTAATACAAAAACAGAAAGCGAAGGGGACACGGGCCGTATTGAATACATCCAGTTCCAACCACCAGCTAAGGCCCGTAAGGATATCAATATTATTGGTATCACAACAGAATCACTCGAAAAATTACAAGGGACTTGGCCTTTGCCTTGGAGTTATTACGCAGACATCATAGAAACTTTTAAAGATTCGAACAACATTCTGATGTTCGATATTTTCTTCGTAGATTACAAACCCGGTCAAACGGAAGAGATGGCAGCAGCTCTTCAAAAGAACCGGAATGTCCTTTTCGACTTTCCAATGGAAGTCAGTGCGGAATCGAAGGAGGCTGTTCTCAATTTAGAAAAACGAATTGATATCCTACGTAAGTTTCAATTGAAAAATGTCATCGATGAAAACGATGCAGGAATTTCTTGGGTGAAGTTCCCTCAACCTCCGATTGAACCCATCGCTGAATTGTCAGCTGGTCTCGGTTTTGCGAACGTAAAAAAAGATGAATCTGGTTTGAATCGTAAAATGCCACTTGTGGTAAAGGTTTATAATTCAGGCAGAGAAAGAGAAACCGAATATTTCCCATCCATCGACTTACTCATTGTTTGTAAATACTACGGTATTGACGTTCAAAGAGATGTGGAAGTCAATATGGGACATTATATCAAATTGTCCAATATTCCCAAAAAGATCATTCGTGAGTTTAACATCAAAGAACGAAAATTTGAAGAAAGAGACGTGATGCAAGTTCCGAACGAAAAGCGAGAAGTTGTGATTCCTATTGACTGGGAAGGTCAAATGGAAATCAACTTTGTCGGCGGACGTTATTCCTTCAAACAAAACGAAATTTTTGAAGTTACGAATGATTGGGACGCTGAATTACTCGAAGCAAACCAAATCAGTAACAAAATCTTTCTTGTAGCGATGTATTATGCAACCGGTCGTGGGGCTTCTAAAGACTCCCACTTATCTCCGTTTGGTGATATGTCAGGAATTGAACACCACGCTCATGCCGTAAACACCATCTTAAACCAAGATTTTCTTTCCACTGTTCCCAACTGGGGAATTTTCCTAATTTATGTTGGTCTTGGTGTGATGATTGGCTTTTTGCAACCAAGGGTAAAAACACATATCGGTTTTGCGATTATGTTGACCCAGCTCTTACTTTATGTTGTAGCTGCTCTTTATATTTTCCAAACCTTCAACCTCATCACTGTCCTTCCTTCGGTAACGATCGAACAGATTGTTGTATTTGTGGCCATCATTGGATTTAGAATCTTAACAGAAGAAGAGAACGTAAAATACATTCGTCAAACCTTCTCCAAATTCGTATCCAAAGACGTTGTGGATGAACTTCTCAAACACCCTGACAACTTGGCTCTTGGTGGATCCAAAAGAGAAATCACCATTTTCTTCTCTGACGTTCGCGGGTTCACGACTATTTCCGAACAGTTAGGTCCAGAAGATTTAGTAAAATTACTGAACGAATACCTGTCGGCAATGACGGACATAATCATTGAATACAAGGGAACCATCGATAAATATATGGGAGATGCGATCATGGCATTCTGGGGAGCTCCGGTTCCACTCGAAGACCACGCGTACTATGCTTGTGTTGCCTCACTCGTTCAGTTAGATTATTTAAAAGTCCTCCAACAAAAATGGGCAGAACGAAATGTTCCTGTGATCGATATTGGATGTGGTTTGAACTCTGGCCCAGCGGTTGTGGGGAATATGGGATCTTCTCACAGGATGGAATATACCTGTATGGGTGATACCATCAATCTTGGATCCCGATTAGAAGGATCCAATAAAATGTACACCACAAATGTGATCATTTCTGAATACACTTACGAAAAAGTGAAAGACAGAGTGGTGGCTCGAGAACTGGATTTAGTGCGAGTAAAAGGAAAAACCCAACCTGTTCGGATTTACGAATTGCTTGGAATCACAAACCCAGAAGATATGGAGAAAATGAAGCGGCCACTCCAAAAGGCGGCAACATGAAGTTTACATGCCATCTTATCCTTATCTCGACAAAATCCAATTTCCGGAAGACCTTAGAAAGATAACAGAAGCAGAACTCCCCGAGGTCTGCCATGACCTTCGGGAATACATCATCGACACCCTCTCCGACGTGGGAGGGCATTTTGCTAGTAACCTAGGTGTTGTGGAACTTACTGTTGCCCTTCACTATGTGTTCCAAACTCCTACTGACAAAATCATCTGGGACGTGGGTCACCAAACCTATCCTCATAAAATTCTCACAGGTAGAAAAAAAGAACTTCCTACCGTTCGTAAGTGGCAAGGACTATCCGGTTTTCCCAAACGAGAGGAATCGGAATATGATTTGTACAACACTGGCCATGCAGGGACTTCTATTTCCCAGGCACTTGGTGAGGCCTGCGCCCGTGACTTACTAGGAAAAGATTACAAAGTAACTGCTGTCATTGGAGATGCATCCATTGCCACAGGAATGGCCATTGAAGCCATGAACCACGGTGGTCATATCAAACCGAATATGTTAGTCATTTTGAATGATAACTACATGTCGATTTCCAAAAACGTGGGTTCCATTTCTAATTATCTCAATCGTATCATCTCTTCTCAGATCTATAACAAAGGTAAAACGGCATTTTATAGTTTTTTAAAATGGATTCCGCTCATTGGGCCTGCGTTACAAGCACTTGCTCATAATATGGAAACTTCTTTTAAACATTTTATGATGCGTCCTGGTGGACTTTTTGAAGATTTGGGATTTACTTATTTTGGACCGATTGATGGTCACGATGTGAATCGTGTGGTTCACATGTTGCAAAACCTTTCTAAAATCCAAGGTCCCATCCTTTTGCATGTATTAACGCAAAAAGGAAAAGGTTACAAACCTGCTGAAGCGGATCCCATCAAATATCATGGTGTCACACCGTTTAACAAAGAGTCGGGGAAGATGGCTTCTTCTGACTCCAATAAAATCAGTCTTTCTAAAATTGTTGGAAAAACACTTACCGATTTAACAGACAAAGACAAACGAATTGCCGTCATCACTCCTGCGATGATTGAAGGTTCGGGACTTAGGGAATACCAAGAAACTTATCCAACTCATACATTTGATGTGGGGATCGCGGAACAACATTCGGTCGCATTTGCTGGTGCGATGACAAGTGGTGGCGCCATTCCTTTTATGTGTATTTATTCCACATTTCTCACAAGAGCTATGGACCAACTTGTGGAAGATGTTTCTCTTATGAACTTACCAGTTCGGTTTGTGATCGATCGTGCTGGAATTGTTGGCCCGGACGGCGAAACTCACCAAGGTTTGTCGGATCTTGGATACTTGGCTGGGCTTCCCAACATGGACATCATTGTTCCAAGTTCCGCACAAGACATCATTGATAGCCTACATTTTATGAAGGATTATACAGAACACCCGATCGCCATTCGTTTCCCGAAAGATAATGGCGACTTACGTGAGTTAAAGTTTGATTCTCCTCAAACAATCAAAAAGGCAAAAGGCCGGTTGGTTATCGAGGGAAAAGATTTACTCATTCTTTCTGTTGGGTTTATGTTGCCAATCGCAACTGCTGTAGCGGAGATTTTGAAACAAAAAGGAATTTCCGTTTCCGTCGTAGATCTTTTCTGGTTACGACCTTATGATAAGGAACTTGTCCATGGACAAATTGAAAAGAACCAACGATTTGTGATTTTGGATGAAAGTTATATCCATGCCGGTGCTTCTGGTTTTCTTTTGAATGAAATTCCATCTGACTTCTTGAGCAAATTTTTGAAGACCTTTGCCTTGCCGCCAGAACCCATCCACCATGGGGAAAGGAATCAGATTTTGGATCATTACCGACTGACTGCTTCGCATATCGCGGAAGAACTCGTTTTGTCTTTGAAAAAATAAAAATAGTTTTACGGAGATTTTTTAAGTCTTCCGAAAATGAAAGAAAACAGGCGAGTATCTCATTGTCTTCTAGTTCTTTCCAACTTTCATTAGATTTAGCAAAAGACCATTTCAAAGTCGGTGATTTAGACCGAGCCGAATTCCACCTTCGTTCCAGTTTGGAATTGGAAGAATCCGAAGAAGCCTATTTTTATTTAGGTTTGGTCCAAAACGCCCTCGGCCAATGGTCAGATGCCCTTGCTTCCTATTACAAAGCGGTGAGCCTAAACCATGAGTATGGAAATCCATGTAATGAAATTGGTGTTTTATTATTACGTATGGGCAATGATAAAGAAGCCGTGTATTGGCTAAAAAAATCCATTCGTTGTGAACGTAACGACGCCCCTCATATTTCTTATTTTAATCTAGCAACATTATATAAGTTATGGAATCGTCCAGAAAGATCCTTACAATACCTTCATAAAGCACTGACTTTGAAGAAAGACTTTTCAGAAGCAAATGATCTTTGGAGAGAATTAAAATCTGACGAAGAAGCTCCTTCTAATTAAGAAAAATCTGTTGGGAGAGGGACAACAATCTCTCCCAAATACTTAGGCACTTCCATTTTCACTCCGTTCCATTCCAAATAGGTGGATTCACCTTCTTCTTCTAAATGATCCGAAAGTTCTTTTGCAGCATTCCAAGTGAACCTGTATTTTATTTTTTCTTCTGCGGAACGAAGGCCTATTAGCCCACCATCACTCGTTTCATAAATTTCAAATTCACCAAAAGGATAACTCCTTCCATCATCCGTATGAAATACTAATTCATGATTGGTTGGTTCCACATGTAATACATGGCAGGGGCATCCATCAATTTTTACGTATCCATGTTCGGAGAGTTCTCCGAATTTGTTCTCAATATAAACTCCCTTAGGATTTCCATGGAGATTGTTTCGGAAGTATTGTAAAATCTCTTCTTTATCGATTTTGTTCTCACGAAAGATCCATTCATCATTCGGAGCTACATAGATTTCTGAGTCAAAGATTCTCGGCATAAAATTCTATTTGTACCTATAGGCATATCCCTTCCAACTAGGGAGGGTCGATTTTTGTAAGTAGGAATTGGTGGAACGACCTTTTTGGTCCATCGTTTCCACCGTAACCGAATCGATATGAGTTTGGTTTTTTTCTGTCATCCAAACTCCATCAATATTGCGTTGGAACATATCCTTTTTCACACGCGGCTCATAATCATCCCAAGTGAGGTCTTCCGTATTGCGAATGATCACCTCTCCTACAATTTTAAAGAGACGTTTGGGACGTTCACGGAGAATTTCAACATCTTCCCAGGATTTGACCTTATAACGGGAATCATTTGGCCTATAATCAGGTTCTGGGATAAAATCCACCGAAGAACAGCTGATGACAAGTAAGAGTAGGGGAAATAGGGAAAAATTAAACCTCATTCTATTCCTTAGACAAAAATATGCTATACATTGGTAGAATTGCCATAGGATAAGCAATACAAAGATTTAGGCACCAAGCTTTCATGGAAGAAACAGACATCGGGAAACGCAAACGGGAAAATGTACTTAAGATTGGATACTCAACCTTGGATGAAATCGAGGAAAAAGTAAAGGCCTTTCGAGTCATGAACCAAAATGCCGTGAAAAAACGGTATCTCATCACGCGAGACCCTATTCTCGACCCTCAGGGGAAGGTTCTCCTTGCCAAGGCACAGGAAATCGATGTTTCGGCTGCCAAACTCCTCCGCCGCCATTTTAAGGGCGTGGATATGTTTAAGGTCTTCCAACCGGACGAGGGGCTTGTCATCATCTCTGATATGTCTACCATGGAAGGGGTTTCCTTTTCTATGGATATCGTAACCCAGATCATGAACTTGGGTGGTGGTGCCTACGAAGGGTTTATCGACCGAGTGGATAGTTTTGAAGACTTCATCGGCCTACTGAAAAAAAACCTATTCCCGCGGATGATCATTGTGGGATACCTCCCCAAAGAAAAAATCCAAAACGAAATCATCAATTTTGTAAAAGTAAAACGATTGGACAACTACCTCAGAGCCTTGGAGTTAACCCATTCTGTTTTTAAACCCGCTGCCTATTTTCCAAAAATCAAACAGGTCAATATCTCTCAAGAAGACCCCAAATCCTGGGGTCGTTTTGTGGTGGAAATTGTCAGGGAATACACAAGACCCTATTTTGTAGAAGAAGTTTAATTAAGACAAAATTATCGATCGGTTGAGCATAGCACCTGCGATGTTTCCAGAGTGGACTGCATGTGCCACCGATCGAAACATCGAAGCCATATCTCCTACTGCATAAACACCGGAAACATTCGTTTCATACAAATTAGAAACCTCTATATGACCACTCGGAAGGAGTTTGCATCCAAGTTCTTCTGGTAACTTTGAATGTTGTACCATAGGTAACCTTGTGTAGAGTGCCTCTATGGGAATTTCTTTTCCGGAGTCCAATCGGATGGCAGAAATTTGGCCTTCTTTATGAACCAGGGTTTTCACCACTTCCGTAACAATCGAAATCCCTTCTTTTTCTAATTGAATTTGTTCTTCTTTTGGAAATTGGATTGGGCCGTTTGTGTAAACAGTCAGTTCTTTAGACCAGTGTTTTAAGAATTTAGAATGTTCGAATATACCTGATTCATTCATCCATAGTCCTGTTTTATTTCCCACATATTCATATCCGTGACAATAGGGGCAATGGATGACAGATTTTCCCCAAGATTCAACAAACCCAGGAATCTCAGGTAAGATATCCTTTAGTCCTGTGGCAAAAATAATTTTAGTGGTTAGGATTTCTGTAAATCCATTTCCTTTTACTAAATATCCTGATTTTTGTTTTTGAATTTCGGTTACTTCACCTAACTGAAGTTTAAAGTTTGGATATTCTTTTAAGTCCGTTAGAGCTTTAGAGCGAATTTGGCTCGGAGATTCTCCATCGTGAGTGATAAAGTTATGCGAAGCGGGTGTGGTTTTGTTACAAGGTCTTTCGGAATCAATTACAATGATGTTCCTAAGAGAACGAACAAGGGAAAGGGCAGCGGAGAGTCCAGAAAAGCTGCCACCAATGATGGTTATGTCGATTGTTTGAGCGGATTCCATAGATGCAATCGTGTTGCATCTATGGAAGTTGGCAAGGATTAAACTTCGTAAAAAGTTAAATTTTCATAGAGTTCTTTGGGTAGATTCCCGTTGGCATCCATATACTTTTTGTATTTGTTTTCAAATTCCTTGTGTTGGCGTGTGCGAACGTTTTTGAACCGGTTGTGTAAGTCAGCATAAGCTGGTTGGGCGCTGACTTTTTCTCGGATGTTTTTATGGAAAGGAATGTGGCGGTAGAAGATCGAACGAACCACTCGGTTGACCCTCTGAACACCTTCTGCTTCATACCGAATCCACATAGAATAATCATAAGCAAATTTATCTCGGTCAGTACGGAAACGTTTGAATTCGGAAGAGATTTTTTCTTTGAGTTCTGGGGAAAGGTCTTTACTCTTTTTGTAGAACTGCACATAATCCGTGTAATCTGCCGTGACAGATGGAATTCCTACGTTGTTCCAGTCTGGACCAAGTATATTTTTACAAAGTTCCCAACGGAAAGCAGCAATGGCTTCTAACATAAAGGTTTTTAAGTCCCCTGTTACGAAGTGAGGGATACAAATACGGCCTCTCGATTCCTTAGAACCCGCTCCACGGAAAATAGAAAGATCCTGCCACATCATGATTTTTGGTCCAATGGAAGGAACTAAGATAAAGTCTGGAATGATGGATCTTTGAACAAATTCGCTTTTGATCCCAAGCTCTTCGTTGCGATAGATGACTTCTCTATTGAAGGCAGTGTAATCTACTCCTAAAATATATTGGAGAGCTTTTTCTACATCTTCTTTGGAAACAAAACATTTCTCTAAAGGAATTGTGATATGGTATTTTGTTAAAATAGGGAAGTGGCTGGCAATGTTACCAGAAGTCAAACGAACGTTTGGTTCATACATGGATGAAATTTCAGAACCAAGTCTTGCTTCTCCTGTATCATAATCAGGTGGGATGTCCTTTTCCGATTTGATTCCTGAATCTTTTAGATCCATTTTTAATTTTTCGAAAAACGTTTGTCCTAATTCATCTACAGAAGTTGGGGCTTCACGTGAATAAATTCTTTCTAACCAATCGGTTCCGTAATGGATTGGTGCGCTTGGATTACCGCCACCTTGGTGTAATCTGCTAACCAGTTCAACGATATGTCCCTCATCCAATAGGGTTTCATCGAAGTAACCATAACGTAACATAAGTTCAACGGCTTTGGGTGCTTGTTTGCCCGCTTGTAACCATTTTGTAAAAGATTTTTTATAAACTTCCCAATAGGTTTTTGCAATTGTCCTTCTAATTTTACGATTGTCTGGTTCGGGGTCCAATGGGTTTTTAAAGGATTTGAGTTTTACCATCAAGGTGGAGAACTCTTTTACAGAATCTGGATCTACTTGTGAATAGTTTAGGATTTGGCTTGCAGAGTTTAGAAGTTCTACTTTGAGAGCTTTTGTGTCAATTCCTGCATGAATGGTTCCATTCCCTTGCGCCGAAAGTTCTTCTTTGTTTTTTTGTGCGGATAGTTCGTGGCTGTATTTACCAGTTAATTCAGCTTGTTTAGTTTCTAATTTGTCTAAACTGTTTCCTACAGAAGCAAAAGGTGAACCAAAAATTTGTTTGTATTCTTCGAGTAAGGATTTTGATTTTTTGAGCGCCCATTCTGTCACAGGTAACAACACAGTAGAAGGAATTGTGGAATACCCAGTGTTGAATAGATCTAAAGTTAAATTAAATTTTTCAATGAGAGAGTTTTCTCCAGCAAACATAGAGTTCAACATTTCTGAAAGATCATATGTTTCTTTGTTTAAAATTTCGAATAACTCTCGATAGGTTTTTACATAACTTTCAGCAGCACTTTGTAACAAACTTGGGTCGGCTTCAAACAAGGCTTGTGAAATTTTTGGATTCACGGAAAGGATTTTACGAATGAAATGAAATTCAGCATCGTTCCATTCTACAGCCTCGCTATAGTTCCTTTCAAAAAACTCACCATGGTCTTCTTCTAAAAAAGTAACACTAGGTTTGTCTGGTAAAATTCCCCCGTGTTCTTGGAACCCAGCAAGATTGTTTCGGATGAGTCTCATTACAGGATCAATGATATTTTCATCACGAGTGATGAGGGCTCCTGGACTTACATCTGAAAAGATGGAAGGGTTTAAAATATAATACACAGCACCCAAGTTGTCCATAGTCTGTTCAAACTTTGCAGAGAGACCTTTGATCGAAAGCACTCGTTTGTAGAGTTCTCCGATTTCTTTGAGTAGAGTTCTTACTGCCATCACACCCACGGAAACTTTTGAAGTGAGAGTTTTTTTGGCATTGGGTTGGTTCATCACATAGGTTGAAATGACACAGGATGTTTTGGCGCGAATGGTATAAGGATAAGGAGTCCCTTCAAGGAGAGCAAAGATACCCGGTGTGAGGTTTGCTCCTTCTAAACTATAGAGAACAATGCTTGTGTCTCCCAAAGTGGTTTCCACTCGAACCGATCCTTCGTGTAGGATGTTCATGGAAGTCGAGGCTTTGCCTCCGATGAAAAGGACTTCACCTGGATTGACTGGGATCTTTTGGTTATTTTTACTGGTATCTAGAGGCATTTGGTTGTTCGTTTTGCGAAACTTTGGTTTCCGTCAAAACCTAATAAAGAAGCACCAAATTGCAAAATACTTTTTAGAAAAATACAACATGTTGAAGCCCCAAACCAAATTAAGTGCCAAAAAAGAAATTTATGTCCCAGGAGATAAGTCCATCTCGCATCGGTCGGTACTCTTTAGTGCACTCTCCCAAGGAAAATCCGAAATTCATGGTTTTTTAGAAGGGGAAGATCCTCTTCATACGTTAAATTGTTTTGTAAGTTTAGGGCTTTCAGTCGAATCCATCGGAAAGGGAAGTTATTCCGTCTTAAGTCCTGGGAAAAACAACTTAAAATCGCAAGCCTCCGTTCTGGATTTTGGAAATGCAGGGACGGGAATCAGGCTTTCTGCAGGATTACTTGCTGGGCTTCCCGGGGTCACAGCCACTCTTACGGGAGATGCCTCCCTTTGCAAACGACCGATGGCAAGGATCATGAATCCACTAAGGGAAATGGGTGCGGAGATTGTTTCCGTGGAAGGAAATGATCGGGCTCCTCTTCTTGTCAGTGGAAAACAACTTAAAAATTATTCTTATACTAGTCCTATTGCTTCGGCACAAATCAAAAGTGCACTCGTGCTTGCTGCCCTTGCTTCGGAGATTTCGATTGAGTATAGAGAGTCCGAACTGTCCCGCGACCATACAGAAAATATGATTCGGTTTTTAGGCGGGAATATCGAGCATCATTCACCGGTGCATTTTTCTGTAAAACCACCATATCATTTTGAAGGCGCTAAGTTTGTGATTCCCGGTGATATTTCCAGTGCAGCCTTCTATATTGTTTTTGGCCTTTGTGCCGGTGGGGCAGAACCTCTTCTCATTCGTAATATTGGTCTCAATCCATCTAGAGTGGGTATCATCACTGTTCTGAGAAATATGGGTGGTCGGATTGAAGTGACCGCCAAACGACAAGAATGCGGCGAAGAGATTGGAGATTTGCTAGTTTATCCTTCGAAGTTAAAAAGGTCTGTGATTACAGAAGATTTGATTCCTTCCATCATCGATGAAATTCCGATTCTTACCATTGCTGGATTATTTTCGGAAGGGGGATTCCAAATCTCTCACGCAGAAGAACTTAGAGCCAAAGAATCAGATCGTATTTTGTCTATGGTTTCCAATTTAGAAAGACTTGGGGTCTCTGTAAACGAATCCAAAGATGGATACGAATTTGGAGAAGTAAAAGATATCAAACCCACTGCGATTGAAACTTTTATGGACCATAGAATTGCAATGAGTTTTGCCATCCTTTCTAAATTGTCAGGCGTGGAACTTACGTTTGATGACACAAGTTGGGTGGACACAAGTTTTCCAGGATTTTTTGAGATCTTAAAATCATTTTAAATTTTTTTGAATCAGGTATCAACCAATGCCTAATTCAAAGTTTTTTAAAAACTTAATTTAAGATCTCGTTCGTTAAGGTTTTGGGTTCAAGTGATTGTTGGGATATGGACTCTTATCGTCACTTCAAAACTAAATTCATCAACTTTGGTAAACTCATAAGCAAGATTTAATTGATAGTCTTTTAGTAACATCAGAAGGCCAATCCCAGTAGTTCCCGTTCCATGATTTCTTGTTTCTAAGGCTTCAAAATACAATTGGTCTATATTTCCTGATTGGATGGTTTGGATTTTATTTTCAAAAATTGTTTTTGTCCAAGGGGTCACTCTATTTTTGACTTCTACACGCAAATGAGTTCCTAAGTCTTTTATCTCTACAAAAATTTTACTGTTTTCTTTGTCCGAATACTTTGCCGCATTTTCTACAAGTTCGTTGATGATTGTGGAAATAGCATTGTTATCTAATCTTTTGGATTCATAAGAATGGAAATAAAACTGAGAGATAAAATTGGATAATACATCGCAACGTTTCCAATAAAAAGTCATATCTATCGCAGATAGAGAAATGGATAGATGGCTATGATAAAAACTATTTCCTTCGAGAAGGGATTTGTCTTCGCTAACTATAGTTAGCTTGTGGTTTCTATTTTCTTCTGAAAGTATTGGTTCGTTTGTTTTTTCTGTGATTGTGGATCTCTGATTGGAAAAACTGGCAAAGGACATTGGGCACCTCTTTATGATTTAAGGATACCCTAAAAGGGAAACTTGGTCGTCTGAGTGGATCGGTCCTTACTTTTAAAATAATCCGTTTCGATCGAACCGGACAAATTGTGTCCCAGAAAATTTCAAATTTATGTTAAATCATTTGGAAATAAATATTCGATTTGTACGGAAAATGAATGGTAACATTTCTTGGATTGAAATCACTATTAGTCTAAACAGTGCTAATTTAAATTGAATCTCCAAACCAGCTGGTATTATGATGTCTTCTTTTCTCCAAACTCACAATGAATCCTTAAACTTCTTTCTTTTGTTTTCTACATTACTCGCTTTACTTTACGCAATCGGAGAATTTTTCAGTTACCATAAAAATAGAAAACAAATTTTACTCGGGATTATCTTTTTAGGAGCCGGTTATCATTTATTAAATTTTTATCTAATTTCTTCGGGGAAAATGAAGTGGTTCTATCCATTGTACCTAACTGATTTGCCGATTGTTGCCTGTCTCGGGGTGTTACTAGATGAATACTTTCTCACTGTTTTAGAAGGGAAATACCGTTCTTTCCGTAGATTATCTTACCGAATTGTTCCTTTGGTTTCCTTATTTGTTTTGATTATGATTTGGAATTTTTGGAACAAAACTTATTATTTAGAAAGTGAAAATAACGGCCAAAACCCCTTCTTGGATCGGCCTTTGTTTTTGGTTTTGCCCACCATTTTGATTTATATTTGGTGTATGCTCCGTATTTTTAGAAGGATATCCAAACAGATCCGTTGGAGTACCTTTCGTAAGAATTATACACTTAAGATTGGGATTATCATTGTTGGGTTTTGTTTGGCATTGTCGTTGAATGGATTGAAAACTTTGGTCACTGGAGGCCAAACCGCTCACCAATTATCAGGAATTGCCATTGGATTTTTTTTATGTTTTTTATATGTGATCCGACAGAGTTTTCCCGATTTCTTTTTGGAAGTTCGAAAAATTGTAGAAGATGAAAAAAAGGCAAAGATCTCACAAATTTCCAAACTAGATCACAAAGAAGTCAGGAACAAACTCGCGAGTTTGTTTGAAAAAGAAAAGATTTATCGTGAAGAAAAACTAAGCCTTCGTGAATTAGCGGAAAGAATGGATCTTAGTTCTCACCAACTCTCTGAATTTTTAAATACAGAAATCAAACAAAGTTTTTATCAATACACAAATCTTTACCGAGTGAATGAGGCTAAGGAAAAAATCGAAAAAGAACCGGAAAGGTCTCTTCTTGCCATTGCTTATGATGTCGGTTTTGGATCCAAATCTACCTTTAATGAAGCCTTCAAAAAGGAAACAGGAACCACTCCGAGAGAATATAGAGAAAAAATTTTGAAAAAACATCCAGTTCGATCCAATCGGTCGTAGTTTTCAATCCAATTCGATCGATCCAGACGATTCGGATTCTTTTTCGTAGTAGGATGGATTCAAGTTTGAGAGGGAAAAACAAATCCCACAAAAAACAAATTTGATTCAAAGGATAATCCCATGAAAAAGAAAATCAGTTTAGTTCTAGCGATTGCGTTTTTAAGCCAAGCTACATTTGCAGCACCTGCAAGCCAAATGAGTGTAAAAGAAGCTGCGCGAGTTTTAGTAAACAATGGAATGACTAACCATGAAGCACATGAGTATTTAAAAGCTCATATCACTCCACAAGAATTCGTAAGAATCAGTAGAGAAATCAAAAATGCTGAATTCGCAGGAACTCTTGATCAAGATTTGGAGAGTATTGTTTCTTCTATCCAATTAAAAAAATCTACAGGAAACTACTTACACGGAGCAAACTTCAAAGTTTTTGAAAACGTTTTGGCATCTGTGACAGTGGTTGCAGTAGTTGGATTACTCATTCACACTGGTGGATTTGGAAACGTTGTTTCTGGCGGGATGTATGATTCCGTAGGACTTGGATTCTAATCCGTTCTGGTCTTTGTAAATAAAAACTTAAGAATCTTGTTTCTATCCATTCTGAATGGTTAGTAGAAACAAGATCTCTTTTTTAACACAAAAAACAATCGAGTAAAAAATGAAGAGTATAGAGTTTCAAGGAACTAATAGAAAAAAAAGAATCTACTTTTGGATTTCTATTTTTACATTCCTCTTTGGTGTGAACCTAACTGCTGAAGTAAAAAAAGAAAATCAAGTTTTGGACTGGGATGGGGACCGTCGACAGTTTATACATAAGAAAGTAACCTTAGAAGAACTTGGTCTCAAATCACAAACACATTATGTATTAGAAAATTTTGCCATTCATTCAAAATTGGATCTTGAACCAATCCCTTTAGAACAAGTAGAAGGAAATTTAAAATTACTAACTTTAGGATTCCAACTTCGTAAAATCGAATCTAAATTCAAAACCATTTCCCTTTTGTCGGGATCAAAAGAGAAAATTACAAACTTCCAACCAAAAGTAATTGTGAGAGTGGATGCACCATACGCGTATTCGCCGACAGATTATTTTGATACCAAAGTTTCTTTAAAGAATACAGCCCTTACCATCCCTCCGGCAGAATCCAATGGAAATTGGAATAGCGAGATGTGGTTTGCTCCTAAATGGGATTTCCCAGTCCTCAGCACATTTGCTTTTGAAAGGATCATCGATACGGCAACTTGTCCCGATTCTATTTATCATGAATACACTCATCTAATCACAGGGAAATATCTCGGCAACAACGCGATTGGTCGTTCCTTGGCAGAAGGAGTTTCCGATTATTATGCTGCGTCTTTGTTAAATCATCCGGAATTGTACACTCACAAAACATGCGAAGCGGTCAAACGCCAACTTTTAGTTTCTTCCTTTCGTCTGGATAAAGAGATTGGATTTTATGATGCAACCATTGAATCCGATTTTAAAAAAGATTTTGCCTTTATTCCTTCTTTACTTTGGCAGTATCGAGAACTTGTCGGAAGTGAACTCGCCGATGTTACCATCTTTCAAGCGATTACAAAAACAAATGCAGGGGATAGATTTTTTCCTGAGTTCATTGAAACACTTTCCTCATCTCTTTTTACAGAATTAAAAAAAAGAAGTGGAGAAGAACGGGCGAAAGGAATGGTTTTGGAATTGGAAAACAAAGTTTGGGTTCCCCATGGAGTTTATTCTAAGGTAAGCCAAAATCAGTCGGTATTTTCGGTATTCCCAAAAACTTCGATTCGTGTTCCCAATTCAGATGAAAAGTCAAATGAGTTTTGTAATACAAAGAACGAATTAGAGTTTTATTGGAAAGAAGTAAACGAAAGAGAACCTACACTTCGATTCTATTGGAATTGTAATCAAGTCAAACTTCCGCTTGTGATTCAAATGGAACAAACAAGTCCCATGAATTATTTATTTTCTTCAAATTTACATTTTTTGAATGGAAAATTAAAATTTGCGAGCATCAGCGCGAACAAACCAAACCCTAAACTATCAAAAGAAAACCAAGTTTTATATCTTCAAATGTATAATTACATCAAAGATAATTATTTTTATCGAAATACTATGGAGAAGGAAATGCGATTGTATTTAGATGGTGGTAACGATGCCAGTCATATCCAAAACATTCGAATGGAATTTGCTTATCTAGGTAGTTCTAAAAAAAGATTTAGATATACTTTTCCAGCGATTAAAGATGGGGTTTACTGATTGGAAATTTGATTTGGTATTCGGCTCCTTTGTTTCCTTGGAAGGTAAGAGTTCCATGGATTTGTTTGACTAACATAGTCACTAAGGTGAGCCCAAAACCTAGATTCTCTGATTTTGTGATTTGAGGGTCGAAACCTTTTCCATTATCGCTAATGAGCAATTGGAAGTTTTGATCCTCTTTCCATGTTTTGATGGTAATTTCTAATTCTTTATCTTCTTCTCTTGCATATTTCAAACTGTTGGTGAGAAGTTCATTTGTGATGATCCCAATTGCCTGGAGTTGCTCTGCGGATAATTCTTGGTTGGTTATTTCTGTATTTAGTTTTACTGGATAGGAAAATAAAGAAATGACCTGCTCAGATAAAGGAATTAAATATTCGTTAAGTGCAGATTCACGAAAACCTTTCCCTGAATATAGTTTATCATAGAGAAGAGCCATGGTTTTGATCCGGCTCGTGGCATCTTTAAGAGAATTTTTTACCACCACGTTTTTTTCTGATCCTGCTTGTAAATCAAGTAGATTGTAAAGGATCGTCATATTGTTTTTGATCCTATGGTGGACTTCTCTTAAAATTAATTCTTTTTCAGAAAGTAAGGATTTTACTTTTTCTTCTGCAGTTTTTCTTTCCGTAACATCATGGACAATGGAAAAAAGCAAACGACGGTTATTTGTTTCAATCGGTGTGGAATAAACTTCTACTTGTTTGGTGACACCATTTGCTAGTTTGTGTGGAAAAGAAAAATAACTTCTTTCTTCTGCGAGGGCCCGCATTCTCTCCGCTTTCACTTCTTCGGGAGGTAAGGTATTGATCTCATCAATTTTCATCTTGGTTAAAACTTCATGTGGGTAACCATAGTATTGAACTGCAGCTTGGTTGGCACTGATGATATCACCAGAATTTGGTTCGATGATAAGCATAACAGAAGAGTTCTTTTCAAAAAAATTACGAAACCTTTTTTCGCTTTCGGTTAATCTTTCTGAAACAATTGATTTTTCTATGGCAATGCTGGCAAGATCAGCCGTTTCCGTAATGATAAAGATATCAAATTCATTAGGACTGGAAATTTCTTTATGATAAATGGCAAAGGTTCCAATGACCTCGTTTGAATGAGTTCGGATGGGTTCCGACCAACAAGAATAGAGACCCACACTGAGAGCTATGTCTTTGTAATTTTTCCATAAAGGACTAGTTCCGATATCTTCCACAATGACACGTTTACCAGTGTACGCGGCAGTACCACAAGAGCCAACTTCTGGTCCAATTCTGACTCCTTCGATGGCATCGTTATAAACTTTGGGAAGAGAAGGGGCAGCTCCCATTTTGATTTTAGAATTTTCGATGAGAACAACAGAGCAGATCATTGTGGGATTTAAAGTTTCAATCCCTTGGACAATTTCGTTTAAGATTTCAGGAAGGGTTGTATTGTTTACGATGAGTTCTAGGATCCCACTTCGGAAACATTCGAAGTCAGCAATGCGTTCTGGATCTAGATTGCGATTTCTAAGTTTCACTAGCACCCCGCCTTGGGTGTCGTTGACAGTATGCGTGAAAATTCTGATGTCAAGGTAAAATCGTTTACCGCCGGTTAGTCTTAGTTTGCCTTAAGAATTCCTCTGGACGAAATCAATTCCCGTTCTAGTTTTAGAATATAAAACCATGAGTCTTTTAAATATAGAAAACGTCATTGCCATTGATGGGCCTGCGGGCTCCGGAAAAAGTACACTCGCACGTATGATTGCCCATAAAATCGGATATCTTTACCTGGATTCAGGAGCCTTTTATCGAGGATTAACTCTTGCTATATGGGAAAAGTTTTTAGAAACTAAGGAAGATGAGTCTAGATTTCCTTTCTTCACTGAAAAATTAGCGGACGCCACTCTTTTGGAAAAAGACGAAGCGCAGTTCGGATTTTCGGTCGCAAAAATTCCCGTACACTGTGAACTTTCTTCCACCGGAGAAAATTTGATGTTCCTTGGAGAAAGAGACATAAGTTTAGAAATCCGAGATCCTGAAATCACAAAAAAAATCCGTTACATTGCTCCGAGACGTGCCTTCCGTGAAATCCTGAACCACCACATCCGTGAATTTGCCAAAACTCATAAATTGGTGATGGATGGCCGAGACATTGGGACAGAGGTTTTTCCTAAATCCAAATTTAAATTTTTTCTGACCGCCTCTGTGGAAGTGAGGGCCAAACGCCGATACGATGAATTAGTATCAAAAGGCTTCAAAGCCGACCTAAACCACATTAAGGACGAGATTGAGGCTAGGGACGAAAGTGATACTACCCGTACGGTGGCTCCTCTGAAACAAGCTTCCGACGCAATCCTGATTGACACGAGCACCCTCGACACGGAAACTGTCCTAAATACTATCCTGTCCAAGGTTTCATCCTCTGGGCAAATCTAGGTTTTGTATCCCGGTAACCATTGAATTCAACCAACCCATCCTCCCCCAAAAATGAGACCACTTCCTTCGGTGAACTATTAGAGAAGTGGGAATCGCAGTCACAAGCACAAGAACAAGAAAACTCCGCAGGAAAAGGTACCCTCATTGAAGGGACTGTAGTCGATGTCATTGGTGACACTGTTTTCCTTGATATTGGAGAAAAATTGGAAGCTCGTGTCTCACGTGAAGACTTTTCTGAAACGCCAAAACGCGGTGAAAAAGTCAGTGCGATCATTAAGAAGCGGGTCGACGGATATTGTGTCCTCTCCAAAAAAGAAGCGGACCAAAGAGTTGGTTGGGAAACCATCAAAGACGCAAGCCAAAACGGATATCCACTCTCTGGTAAAATTGTCGGAGAAGTTAAAAACAAAGGATACTTAGTAGAAAGCGAAGGAATTCAATTATTCCTACCTGCATCTCATGTAGGCGTTCGTTTCAAAGAATCCACTGAAGGTGGAAAAGAGTTTTCATTCAAAATCATTGAACTTAACGAAAAAACGAGAACCGGTGTGGTCTCTCGCAAAACCCTCCTCGACGAAATCAACGGCGAGAAGTGGGAAGAACTCCTTGGCAAAGTAAAAGTTGGGGACAAAGTAAACGGTAAAGTTGTAAAAATCGCAAACTTTGGTGTTTTCCTTTCTGTTTACGAGGTAGTGGGACTTCTTCGCCAAAACGATATTTCTTACAAAAAATTTGCTCCTTTCAAACAATACTTCAACATCGGTGCCGAAGTCGAAGTGGTTGTTTTGGAAGTTGATAAAGAGAACAACAAACTTTCTCTTGGAATCAAACAACTTTATGAAGATCCATGGATTTGGGCGAAAAAAGAACTCGAAAAAGGAATGGTGGTTCGCGGAATCGTGACCTCTCTTACTAATTTTGGTTCTTTCGTAGAACTCAAAGAAGGACTCGAAGGACTCATCCACACTACAGAACTTTCTTGGGCAAAAAAACCACCACATCCAAAAGATGTTTTGAAAAAAGGCCAAGAAGTAGATTCCGAAATTTTGGATATTGATTTCGAAGCAAGACGTTTGTCCCTCGGACTCAAACAATTACTTCCTAACCCTTGGGAAGCTCTTTCTGCTAACGTTCGTGCCGGAAACGTGCTCGAAGGTAAAATCACTGGAATCACCAAATACGGTGCTTTCGTTGAAGTAGAAAGTGGAATCGAAGGACTCATTCATATCTCTGACATCACTTGGGATGAAAAAGAAAAGAACCCTCTAAACCTCCTCAAAAAAGGCCAAGCGGTTCAATACAAAATCCTTGATGTGAACTTAGATGCACAACGAATCAGCTGTGGATTGAAACAACTTTCTGAACATCCATACGAAGCTCTTCGCAAAAAATACCCACCGGGTACCCTTGTGGAAGGTCGTGTGAAATCGATTGTTAGTTTTGGTGTTTTCGTAGAAGTAGAACCAGGTTACGAAGGTCTTGTTCATATCTCTGAAATTCCAGATGGTCGTAACATTAAGTTAGAAGATCTTTACAAAGTGGGCGATTCTGTTCGCACCGTAGTTGTCAAAATTGAACCAAACAATAAGAAAATTTCTCTCTCTATCAAAGACTTTGATAAAGCAGTAGAACGTGAAGAGATGGCGAAATACATGAAGGAAGACAATCAACCTTCACGTGAATCCATCGGTTCTTTTATGAATTTAAACCAAAACCGATAGGTCCATGGATAAGTTTCATAAAAAAAACCAAATCGAACAAAAGAAACAAGCAGAACTCATCCAAAAGGATGAGTTCGCTGATTTTGAAGGTTCCAAAGCAGAATTAGTATTCTTAAAGTTCACGCATTTTTTGGCGCGTAATCGTAAGTCCGTTTTTATCGGTCTTGCTTCCGCCATTGTTGTGTTAGCTGTGATTATCGGATTCTTCGAATACCGAGCGTATTTGTTTGAAAAAGAAACAGTCACACTAGAAGATTTGAAACTCACTCAACAGAAATCGAAAGCTGGTCTTGATGTTCAAATCCAAAGTTTAGAAACCTTTTTACAAAACCAAAGCACCGGTAAAATGGAACTTAGGGTTTGGAAGGATCTTTCTAAACTTTACGCAGAAAAAGGAGAGTTCGGGAAAGCTGCCGGATATCTCGAAGATGCTGCTAAAAAAATTGATACTCCTAAAGAAATCAAAGCTCTTTATTTTTACGTTGCGGGTAATTACCGTGAACGCGAAAAAAACAACACGAAGTCTTTAGAAAATTATAAAATTGCTGCTGCGGTCATCGAACCAGCAAGAGAACTAAATGGTTTTAAGGCTTGGTCTTATTACCAAGCAGGCCGATTGTCTTACCTTAACGGAGACAAGGCGGGCGCTAAACAGTATCTTGAAAAAGCAGTCAAACTAGACGGGGCGGAATCACAAGAAGATGTGAAACTCCTTTCTAGTTATTTACTCCTCAAACTCGGTAAAAACTAACCTATGTTAACTTTGGCTCTTCCGAAAGGTAGGCTTGCCGAAGAAACTGCGGTTCTTTTGTTATCCAAAGGATGGCTAAAATCTTTGCCATCCGAGGGTTCGAAAGAACTCACCTTTGTCTCGGAAGACAAACGACTCCGCCTTTTATTTGTCAGATCCCAAGATGTTTGCACTTATGTGGAAGAAGCTGCTGCTGATGCCGGCATTGTGGGTTGGGACATTCTAAGAGAAGGTGGATTTGACCTCATTGCCCCCGTAGATTTGAAACTAGGAGCTTGTAGGCTCTCTCTTGCCTCATTCCCCGACTTCGATCTATTTGCCAAACGTTCCAAAGTGCGAGTGGCGACCAAATACCCAAACCTTACCCGAGAGTATTTTTTTTCCAAAGGGATCTCTTGTGAAATCATCAAACTCTATGGTTCGATTGAACTTGCTCCCATTGTGGGTCTTTCGGACTGTATTGTGGACTTAGTTTCCACTGGTGGAACCCTAAAAGCCAATGGTTTGAAGGAATTTGAGTCTATTTTATACAGTACAGCCCGTTTCGTCTGCAATCGCTCCTCTTTTTATCACAAACACACCGAATTACGGTCTCTTATCGAGAGCCTAGAAAATTAAAATATTGTTTTCACATTCGTTTTCCAAAACATAGTAAAAACCAGTTATAATTCCATAGAGGATAGCCATGGCAGTCCCAAAGAGACGTAAATCAAAATCGAAAGTTAGAACAAAAAGAGCCCATCACGCGATAGGCAAACCTAACTTAAACCCGTGTTCCAATTGTGGATCATTTGTTCTGTCCCACCGTGTTTGCCCTTATTGCGGTTTTTATAAGGGAAAACTCGTAGTCGCTCAAAAAGTTAAAAAAACGACCGAAGATAACTAACCATTATGTGGGTCGCCGTGGACGCGATGAGCGGAGATTACGGCCCTGAAGGTATCGTCGAGGGCGCGGTACTGGCAGTTCGAGAATTCGGACTGTCTGTGTATCTCGTCGGCGACGAACAAGAGTTACTTGATATCTTGTTAAAATTTGATTATGACACAGAGAAAGTCCGTGTCATTCATTCTACTGAAATCATCGGTATGAATGATTCTCCTTCGATAGCAGTCCGCGCTATGGAGGATTCTTCCGTAGTCAAAGCAGTTCGTTTAGTAGCAGATAAAGAATGTATCGGTGTGTTTTCTCCGGGAAACACTGGTGCAACTATGGCCGCTGCATTGTTACATCTAGGTCGCCTACCTGGCGTTTTGCGGCCACCTATTGCCGCACATATTCCAAGAGAAGAAGGACCACCTGTACTCTTATTAGATGCTGGTGCCAATGTGGATTGCAAACCAGAGTATTTAGCACAGTTTGCAGTGATGGGTGAAATTTATTCACGAGAACTTTTTGGAATTCAAAATCCCAAAGTTGGAATCCTTTCCAATGGGGAAGAAGACAAAAAAGGAAATACTGTCTCCGTCAAAACCTTTGATCTCTTAAAAAAAATCCCATTTAACTTTGTAGGAAACGTAGAAGGCCGCGATCTTTATGGTGGTGGTCGTGAAGTAGACGTTGTTGTTTGTGATGGTTTTATTGGGAACATTGTTCTCAAAGCAACAGAAGGCCTTGCAAAATCTATCTTTAATGTTTTAAGAAATTCTATCAGACAATCGAGCCTTGCACAAACAGGTGCCTTACTTTTAAAATCAACATTTAACGCTGTGAAAAAACGTTTAGACTATGCGGAATATGGCGGTGCACTTCTACTAGGAGTGGAAGGGATTTGTATGATTGGTCATGGCTCGTCCAATGCATTGGCAGTAAAAAATGCTGTACGTGTCATTGCTGAGTGCGCCAAACATGGAATCAACGAGAGGATTCGCACAAGACTCGGTGAATACAAAACAATACTCGGCGATTCGGCTTAGAAACCAGTAGGATTCATTTTAATTGATTTAGTTTAGAAAATGTTTTTAGGAATTAGAAAAAAAGAGGAAAAAACCAAATGATTAGTTTATCAGGAAAAACAGCCATCGTAACAGGTGGAGCAAGAGGAATTGGAAAAGCAACTTGTTTGAAACTAGCTTCTCTTGGAGCTAACATCGTTGTAGCGGATATGAATCCAGAAGCAACGAATGCAACAGCTGAAGAATTAAAATCCAAAGGTTACAAAGCAATCGCAGTAGTAGCAAACGTTTCTGTGGAAGAAGATGCTCAAAAACTAATTGATTCAGCAAAAAAAGAATTTGGAACTGTAGACATCCTAGTGAATAACGCAGGGATTACTCGTGACACTCTCCTTATGAGAATGAAAAAAGAGCAGTGGGACTCTGTTATTGCAGTAAACCTTACTGGAACTTATCTTTGTACACAAGCTGCCATCAAAGTCATGATGAAACAAGAAAATGGTGGATCGATCATCAACCTTTCTTCTATCTCTGGTGAAAACGGAAACATTGGACAAACAAACTACTCTGCTTCTAAAGCAGGTGTGATTGGTTTTACGAAAGCTGTGGCTCTTGAAATGGCTTCTAGAAAAGTTCGTTGTAACGCAATCGCTCCAGGTTTTATCGCAACTGAAATGACTGAAGCAATCCCTGAAAACATCAGACACGGAATGGTGCAAGCAATTCCACTCAAACGTGCTGGTCTTCCAGAAGACATCGCTAACGGAATCGCATTCCTAGCATCTGATGCCTCTTCTTTTATCACAGGACATATCCTTGATATCAATGGTGGAGGATTTTTACCAGGTGGCGGTCACTAAGATTTAGATACTTTAGTAACCATCACTTAAATTTTCGTGATGGTTACTGTAGTGGTAACGATAGATTTCGATTCGTTACATTGGATCCCCTCATTCCGGATGTTTTCGGGTTTAGAGGGGATTTTTTATGTTTTCTGATTCCCTTTCGACTGATAAGAGAAAGCTCTTGGAATCTCCATTGTGTATGCAATCCCCTCTGTTTCTTCTGCAAAAAATCTTAAAGCTTCTAGTTCAGAAATCACTTCGTTTAACATTTTTTTAGGGATGAGCAAATTTGCCGAATCACGTGCTGGGTTAAAGAGACTATTTTCTTCATCAAATTTGATTAAGCGGTCCTGGGAAATGGTCGCACCTGAAATTCCTAACTTAGAAAGTTTCATCAGTATTTTTTCAACCGAGCCTTCTTTTGCATTGAGATGGATGTTTACACCTTCGAAATAATTTCTTTTTCGTGCACCCTTCCGGAAGTTCGTAAACTGCCTTCTCCAATCAATATTTCCATACAAATGATCTAAAGCTGATATCACTTGTTCCATGCTTGCGGCTTGTTTAGGTCCATCCAAACTGATCTTGGTATTGATGAGTCCTCGTTTGATTGGATATTCAAAGATAAATCCTTTCCCAGGTAAATCCAGTTTCCCTGCTTCAATGATAAAGTCTAACGCGTGTTCTGCGTCAGAAGAGTGGACAATTAACTTAACAATTTCCTTTTCCTTTGGGATTGTGATTCTGAGTAACCCAAGTCGGTCTCGTAAGCCCCGACCCACACCATAAGTAATGGTTGGAACTGCCACACCATTTTCTAGGATGTAATGCGACATGGTGTCTGCGGCCCCTCTTTGGATGATACAAAAGATACCGGTGAGCCCAGTAAATCCCATCGGTTTTGTTTTGATGGGATTTCGGTAGACTAGATTTTCTGCCATCGGACTAAATACGGAAATTTCTTCAGTATATATGGATCCATGGCCAGGAATGCTAAGGTCTGCCGATTCAATGATTTTGTTGAATAAAAAATCTTCTGTTTTTTTATCTGTAAGCACTTGAAAAATAACAACAGGTAAATTATACAACTGAGCACTGGAATATAGGTTCAAAAGAAAAATATGATTTCTTTTGAGGATAGGATACCTTCCGAGTTCGTGAGAGAAGTAGGGTACACCTAAATCGGTAAAAACTTTTTGAACGTCTTCTGCAATGTCTTTGTGAACAACAACGGTAAGTCGAATGGCTTGGCAATGATTCATTTTTCTTCTGCCTCAATATTTGATAGTGATTGTCTTCGGGATCTTTCCATCCACAATCCCATAATGAGCACCGTAAGTACCGGAAAGATTGCGGCGGAGGATAAAATTCCAAATCCATCCACAATGTTCAACTGATTCCCGATTCCGAGTCCCAGAACAATGATTAGGGGAACGGTAATGGGTCCTGTTGTTACCCCGGCACTATCCCATGCAATATCAATGAACTCAGGCTTACTGAGTAAGGTTAAAAAAACGAGAAAGATATAAGAAGGTAGAAGGATATACAAAAGAGGAATCCCTACAAAGATTTTTAAGATTCCAAGTAAAGTGCCGAGTCCAACCCCAATCCCTACCGCTTGGATGAGAACTGCTTTTTTTACAGTTCCTACTGTTACTTCTTCGACACTTGTCGCTAGGGCACTTAGCGCTGGTTCTGCGAGTGTGGCGCTATAGCCCAATAAAAAAGCAAACAGAAGTGCGACAAAATATCCCAAAAGATTATCTTCTTTGCCAAAAAGCGGTCCATGGATTGGCACATAACTGTAGATCTCTGATTGGGAATCGTAGTTTTTATCGCGGAAAGGAATTTGAGAAAAAGACTTTTTATCTTTTAAATAAAAGAAATCTTCTGTTTTTCCCTGCTCGTCGGTGGCAGTGAAAACAATTTTTGGATTAAAGTTTCTAATTTCTCGTGTGGAATCTGTAAGTTCAATGGAACGAAAAGAAGAGGGAAGTTTGTTCCCTACCTGACTCCCGAGTTTACTGAGTCCAAAAAAGATGCCAAAATTAAAAATAGCGAGTCCTAAAAAGACAAATAAAATTCCTAAATACAATTCATCTGTAAAAGGTAAACTTTCCCTTAAGATAATGTATAAAAAGAGAATCAAACATCCGGCTAAAGGAATGATGGCTTGGAGAGAACCGGAAAAACTTTCCAAAATTCCTTCGATGATTTTTACTAATTTGTTATGGATTGATAACTGGGTATTTTGTTCTTTCTCATGTGCTCCAAAAAGAGTTTCTGGATTTTTTTCTCCAAACATCAGTTTGGATTGTTCTACGGTGATTCCATTTCCAAAAAATTTTTCTTTAGACATTGGTTGGGGTAACTTTGGCGCAAAGTAAAGACCAACAACAAATACACTTAAGATGGGAAAGAGCGAAGCTAGTGTCACTACACCAAAACCTGTGGTTGTATCGCTTGTGCGTGATGCTTTGGATACACCAAGACCCAATGCCACAATCAGTGGAACTGTGAGAGAACCAGTGGCTACCACACCGGAATCCCAAGCAAGTCCTGAAATTAATCTTAAGTTGTCGTTGTTAAAGGAATATATCGTGATCAAAATGAGAATGATCAAACTTGGTACTAAAAACTTAGATAAAGAAATTCCATAAATAATACGAATGATCCCAAATACGATAGAAAAACCAACACCAATCGCGATGCTAAGAAAAAGCACATCGGCACCTTCGTTGAGTAGATGAAACAACAATGGGGCATCCCAAGGATTCACAGCCGATCCGCTTTGTTTTAATACGGAGATAGCAGGTTCTGCGAGTGTGGCAACGATTCCCACAAACAAACAAAAAACCATGATTGTTAACAAGTTTGCTTTTTGCGGAAGTCTTAATCCAATTGTTTCACCAAGTGGCATGATGCCTAAATACAAACCTTCCATAAAAAAGGTTAATCCAAGGATAACAGCAAAAATTCCTAAAGAAATCACTCCTGCTTCTTTAATAGGGATTCTGAGTACAATGAGTTGGAATAATATTAAATAGGATACAACCCAAACGACTGACTTTGTTTGTTCCCAAATTTTTTTACGAAAGTATGGGAGTATGAGTGCTAATGTTTCTTTAAATCCTATATGAATGGATTCTTCTTTTTCGTTCCTTGCCATTATGACAAACTGTCAGACAAAAACATTTTTGCAAAGGGATTTTAAATAACAAAAGAATGTCTCCCGGCAGATGCCAGGAGACGAAGTGTGCAAACTGGGAAAGAGATTAGTACTTATACGCCTTATCTTCTTGGATGAATTTTTTTGTGGTGGTTGCTAAGAGATCAACTGGCGGTGAAACGACTCGAATAGTAGGTGTACTTGCAGGATTGGTCGTTGTTGCAGAGTTCTCCGTTGTTTGTGTATTGTAGCCAATATTGGAGCTCACAGAGGTTAAATCTGTTCTCCACTTGAAATCAGCTGGCACTTTATTTAATGCGGAACTTGCATGCCCAGCAGTTAGTGCCGTCCATTCTACGAGAGATCCGTCATAGTATGTGGATGGATACCCTAGGATATTCAAAGCGGCAAATCCATTCACTTGTGCTTCAAAATTGGTTCGGCATTGGCTGACCACTGTTGCACCCGAAGTGTAACCTTTGTTAGTGAAAATGGCCTTCAAAGCTGCTTTGGATTTGTATCGATATCCAATGGCAAAAGCATCTGCATCACTTGTGGAAACAGTTCCTGCATCAGTGAATCCCTCGAATAAAGCAAGCCACGGAAAGGAAACTGCACCTTTGATAGAACCTTCAAAAGGTACATAGGCCTTCCCGCCATTATTTGCAGTATTTGCATCGCCCGTTTGTCCCCATTGCACTGGGGCACCAGCTGAATTGTATGCCGATGTGATGTAGAAAGTGGTTGCCGCACCTGTTGCACCGGATGCTGTTCTTGCAAATTGCGGAGTTGGTCTTGCATCAATTAAGAACTGTTTTGTGGTGAGTCCTGGGATTTGTGCCTCTAGATTGTTTTTCGCAATTTCGTAAATGTCTTCCAGTCCAGAAGTGATGATGGTATTATCCACTCGAATACTTTTGACACTGAAATTTCCTTTTCCAGGAAGGGTACTTTTTGATCCACTGGTTTGGGCTGTATAAGTTTGGGAAAAGTTACTTCGCAAATTACCATTCAAAATTGCAAGGTGTTTGATATCAACACCCCAATATCTTAACCAATACACTCCGCGGGTAATATCTTGAACTCCACCTGCAGCAGTAGCTGGTGCCGGTGCAGCGGCAACTGTGGTTCCATTTCCAGTACCTACAGCAAAAACAATTAAGTCTTTAGTTGGATTGATGCCAAAGGTATTCAGCCAATCATCTATAAATTCACCATTTGCTTGGTAAGCAACTGAATTGGAAAAAAGACCAGAATCTCTGGTTTGGTTGAATCGAAAGCCGGTTCTGTAATCGTTTAATTCGTATACATAGACACCCTTTGAGGCATCTGATTTTACATAAGGGCTCCAGCCTGTGCCATCACCAGTTGCTCTATTTGCCACATCCGTTTGTAAGATGATTAGGTTTCCTGTGATATGGCTCGGTTTGTTTGCCGTCCAATCGGATACAAATCGGTTCAAGGTAGAACCAGTGATGAGTCCCCAATTGTTTTGGTTGTAATCATCTGCTGATTCGTTTACCAAATCGGTAGCCGTATTAACCTTAACTTGGTTTGCCGCAAATAGCAATAAACCTGCAAGTAATGTATTGTTGTCTTCTTTCTTTTCTGTACAAGATACCGCAAAGGAAAGTAGGAGGAAGGTTGTGAATGATCGGGTCCATTTTTGAATCATGGAATTCTCCTTATTTTTATTCGTAAGGATGATTTCGTAATCCCGAACGAATAGGGGAAGCTGTTTCCGCTATAGCAGAAGTTAAATCTGCTAAAATGGAGCAAAGCATTGGAAATCGGACTAGGATTTTGGAAATTCAGAAGTGTTGTGCTGCTTCGCGTCCTTTTTTAGCAAATAGTCGCTTGTATGATCAGGTTAATTTTGGTTAGGTGATGTTAGAACGATGTCAAAGGTTTCAAGAGGAAAATAATCTATTTAGACTTGCCAAAAATTCCGACAATTTCATTTTAAAAAAACGCTAGGCGTACATATATACCTGGCGGAAAACGATTTAACACTTGCCCCACTGTTTACAGTGGCCTGGAGGATATAAAATGGCAGATTTCGATAAAATTAAGTCAATCATCGTAGAACAACTTGGCGTTGATGAGTCAGAAGTAACACCTGAGGCTCACTTCATCAATGATCTTGGTGCTGACTCTCTTGATACAGTTGAGTTAGTTATGGCTCTTGAAGAAGAGTTTGGTGTGGAAATTTCTGATGAAGACGCAGAAAAAATCCAAACCGTAGGCGATGTAATTAAATTCATCGATAAACTTAAGGGGTAATTCCCAATCCAAAAACCGGGTTCCTTTCATAGAGGAACCCGGATCTTTGTACCTTGTCCGACTCGATTCGTATCAAACTCCCTCCCGAAAGAATTTCCTCTCTCAAAGAACTTCAATCTCTTACAAAAACTCAATTTAAAGATATTTCACTTCTCCACCTAGCATTTGTTCATAGGTCCTTTGCGAACGAAGACTCCGATCGTTATCTTTCGGATAATGAACGTTTGGAATTTTTGGGAGACTCTGTTCTTGGAATTTTGGCCGCCGAATTTTTATATAGATCCTTACCGAAAGGAAAAGAAGGGAAACTTGCTAAATTAAAAAGTAAAATGGTTTCCGCACCGGCTATCGCGAAACTAGCGCGTATCTACCGGTTCCCTGAATTTTTATTACTCGGTAGAGGGGAAAGAGAAAAGGGAGAAGCCAACCTCAATCTTCAGGCAGATTGTTTTGAGGCCTTTCTAGGAGCTTTGTACTTGGACCAAGGTCTGGAAAGTTGCCGAAGTTTTCTCACTCCTCATTTCCAAACCATGGAAAAGGTGGTGGATGATGCCGAAGAAACAAAAGATTATAAAACCATTTTGCAGGAATTTTGCCAAAAGAAATGGAAAAAATTACCTGAATATTCCGTTATGAAAGAAGAGGGCCCGGACCACGACAAAGAGTTCCAGGTTTCCGTGGTTTGCGAAAACCACTTCCAATCCAACGGGGAAGGAAAGAACAAACGTCGGGCAGAACAGATGGCAGCAAAAGCAGCCTTACGTTTTTTAAAAATACTATGATCGATTTTTTATTAAAATCCAAATCGATGCGGGTTCGTGTGGCAGCCCTCATCCAAGATCCTAAGGGAAAAATTCTACTTGTACAACAGCAGAAAAAACAATCGGGGTATTGGTTACTTCCCGGTGGTGGAATTGAATTTGGTGAGTCGGGAGAGGAAGCACTCAAACGAGAACTAAATGAAGAATTGTCTCTGGAAGTGAGTAAAATCGATTTTTTATTTTTGAATGAATCTATTGATCCAAATAAAAAACGCCACCTCATCCAACTTGTTTTTTTGACAAAGGTAAAAGATTTATTACCGGTTCTCAATCCAAAAGAAAAAGCAATCTCAGGATTTGGTTATTTTACTACAAAAGAAATTTTGTCAATGGACATCAGGCCGGACATAAAACATTACTTTCGAGCCAAAAGCACAAATAAACCTAGATATATTTCAAGCCCATGGGTGAATGAACCATGAAGTTGTCAGAGCGTGAAATTATCGGCGAGGGTTTTCGATACCCGATAGAATTACACGAAGACTTCCAAGGCCTAGGTGAAAAAATAAATTCACTTCCCAAGGTATCCAAAGTATATGTCCTCACCAGCCGCGAAATTGCAGGGATCTATGAAAAATATATTTCTAAAGAACTAAAAACCCTAAAAGTTCCGTTTTCCTTTATCTATTTAAAGCCAGGTGAAAAAAATAAACACATTGATCGAGTGAAGAAGGTTTATAACCAACTCATTGAAACTGATGCTGATCGTAAGGCCGTGATCATTGCTTTTGGTGGAGGGGTAGTGGGAGACTTCGCAGGATTCATTGCCGCTACTTACCAAAGAGGAGTGCGGTTTGTTCAAGTGCCTACAACAGTCCTTGCTTGTGTGGATTCCTCGGTAGGGGGTAAGGTCGCTGTGAATGTGGATTCTGGCAAAAACATGGTAGGAGCTTTTTACCAACCGGAATTTGTTTTTGCTCCACTCTTTACACTTTCCACTTTACCGGAAAAAGAATGGAGTTGTGGTCTTGCTGAGATCGCAAAACACGCATTCCTTGATGGTGGAAGTTTTTTGGAAAAAATAACAAATTCAAAACGTTCCGAATATTCTGAAAAGTCGGCAATCCTTCGTTATGCGATTGAAGAATCTGTTCGGGTCAAATCAGGAATTGTAGCACAAGATGAAAAAGAATCGGGATTACGCGCCGTTTTGAATTTAGGTCATACAACAGGCCATGCGATCGAATCATTAACTCAATATAAAAAATATTCTCATGGAGAGGCCGTGTCCATTGGCCTTGTCACAGCTTTATTATTATCTCGCGAGTTAGCTGGATTTTCCGAATCTAATTTCAAAAAAGCAATCACTCTAATGAATCAATTGGAACTACCCACTTTATTAGAAGAAAAACCTGAATTAGTCCTCAAACATATGGAACATGATAAAAAGAAGGAAGGAAGTTCTTTGAAGTTTGTGTTACTCGAAGATTTTGGGAAACCAAAGTTTGGTGTTTCCGTAGAACGTAAAATGATTCTCGAAATTCTAAAACGTCAAAAAGGGAAATTCTAGAATGGGTGGAAGTAGCCTAAGAGAATTCTATTGGGATTTGAATCCACTCACCTTACTCGTACGGTCGAATCGTGATTTTGCTGAAACCATGATCCTGTTCGGTTACATGGTTGTGTTTGCTGTTTTCTCTTATAAAATCACAATGATTCTTGTTGAAAGAATCAAACCAGCTCCTGATGCCGTTCATGAATACAACCGTAGAAAGGTAGCCCGAATGGGTTTCCTTTTGATTTTCGGAATTGCATACCTTCCTATTGTTTTTTCTAGTTTATCATTATTACCCACTGTCCTAGGTCTTGCTGGTGCGGGGATTGTGATCTCGCTCAAAGAAGTTTGGTTAAACATGGTTGGGTGGTTTATGATCATGGGAGGCAATGGATTTAAGGTAGGGGATCGGATCGAACTCGATAACATCAAAGGTGATGTTGTGAACATCGGATTTTTTAAGTTTACCTTACTTGAAATTGCATCGGATCCAAGATTTGAACAATCTACAAACAGGCTCATTCATTTTCCCAATTATAATATTGTTTTACATCGTTTCTTTATTGTTTCGGAAACTATGGATTTTGTTTGGGATGAGTTTAAAGTGTATTTAGATATAAGTTCCAATTGGGAAAAAGCAGAAAAAATTTGTTCGCAAATCCTACATGAAGAACTTGTCCTCGCTCCTGAACTTGTAGAATCAAAAATTCGCGAAATGTCAAAAAACTATCTCGTGCGACTTGGCAAAACCACTCCCATTGTGTATACTTCCTTAGAACCAGAAGGAACCATCCTGATGTGTTTAAGGTATTTAACGCCTATTAGGTCAAAACGATTGAATCGAATCCTTATTTCCAAAGAAATTCTAACCAAATTTAAAAATGAAAATGACATCCACATCTACACACATTAAAGACAGTTCGATTTGGATCTTTGTATCCTTATTGGTTTTCGTATTGTTAGCTGGTATAGTCTTCGGCCCTTGTAAGGGTACTGTTGCTAGACCAAGTTCTGTTCCTAAAGAAGCAGTTTTCGAAAAGAAAACCAATCATTACCAAAGGACAGGCGATGGTTTTTATCGGGAATGGTATGAAAATGGAAACTTGGTTGCTGAAGTTACTGTAAACTCACTCGAACAACCTAATGGTTATGGAAGAAAACTAAACTATATTACTGGAACCACGATTATGGAAGGTAATTTCATCAATGGAGATCGAGATGGTCTTTGGAAGTTTTATTTTTCCGATGGAAAACCATATATCGAACAAAATTATAAATCAGGAAATCGAAAAAAACAATTATGGATTCAGACTGCTGAACTAGGAAATGAAACAGGATCCTATCATCGGTATTTTCGTAATGGTCGTTTGAATGAAAAAGGATTCTACGATGGTGGCTTTCGCACAGGTGATTGGGTTCGTTATTACCCAGACACTAAGGTGGAAGAAAAAGGAAGTTATGAGAACGATAAAAAAATCGGAGAATGGTTCTATTATTACCCGACTGGGGTGAAGGAAGCATCAGAAGTATATTCTTCCGAAGGAGAATTGATCAAACGTACTACTTATTATCCTAATGGTGAATTGTGGTGTTTTGTGCAGAAAGGAAAAGATCCAGAGTGCCACTAGGCACTCTTTGTGAGTCTTAGAAGTAAAACCTAGAAGACAGTTTAGAATTCGGTAGCTTTGCCGAATAATCCTAAATTGTTTTGGATTAAATCAATATTAAATAATAATAAACTGAATAGGAACGTTACGAAAAGAACAATCACAATGGTGCTAAATGCTGCCCAAAAACTATTCCTTAAAAATCGAAACTGTAAATAAGCAAAACTAACTGCAAGATTCTTCCAATTGCTGCTGTTAGGTTCCCCACCCACTTTTTTGTAGTTGAATATATAAAACAAAGACAGTAGCCCAATCAAAAAGAAGATAAAATAACTAAATTCGCTTACATAGTGTTTTTGTAAGAGGAATAGTGGGATATAGATTAAATTCCCAATTAGAATACCAATTAAGATGATGATGGCCACATGAAAGACAGGTGAAAAAATAGAGCCTGTTTTTGTATTACTGGGAGATCTGCCTTCTTCTTCAAGTGAGGAAGAAAACTGTAGGGCTTGGAAACCCTCTGCCAATTCTTTGTTTTTTAGAATCCACCTGTAGGACAAAATACTTGCTAGGAAAGTAAAAACTAAAACTACCAAATAGAAATAAGCTAAAATTTCATTTTGAGTCGCTAGGTTGACTTGGAAAAAAATCTTTGGAATCAGAATGAAGATAGATAGAGGATAAAATACATTTGCCAAAGCCTTGTGAAACCAAACTCGGAAAACATAAGAAACCGCAGTAGAAAAGGTTAACAATAGATAGAACAAAGATAATCCAAGTAAAAGTTTTTGTCCTACTAAAACACGGCGAATATTGTCTTTAGTTTCTTCTTGTTCTGTATCAATGGGGAGTTCTATCGATTCCAATTCGACCAGAAAAGATTCTAAATAAGAAATTCGATTTAAAACTCCGTTTTCGGATATGACCTTTGGTTTGATGGATTCCATGGAAGACTCAGAGTTTTCTGAAATAATGGATTCTGGAAATTGTACCGAATAATCAACAAACAAAGAATGAATGATGATCAGTGCAATGAATATGGGAGTAATGATCGGAAGTAGTTTTTTAATTTTTTCCATAAAGATTATAAAATCACAAAAATAGTCATCATACCAATGGCAAGGACTACTAACATAATGATGTAAGGCATCAAATGAAAACTTTCATCGGCAGAAAGTTGTGGGTTTTGTTTGGTTTTTGAGGCTGCAGCCGCTGGGGAGGCAACCGAACCAATGATATTTGCTGCTCCATGTTGAGCATCGGTGGTTTTGATTTTTACAGAGTTTTCTTCCTCAATGATTTTTCCGTAAACCTGTTCATTGATTTTAATGACAACTTCCGAAAAATTTTTGTTATTTGAGATGTTTACGATTTTTGCAGGAATTTGTTTGATGGCACCCGATTCTTCTTTAAGTTCTAAATTGTTAATAATCGAATCGGTGATTGCGTCTCCCGGAACCAAACGAATGTAAACATTATCACCTGCTTTAAGTTCGACGAGAGGCACTCCATTAACCGGAGAAAGTTGGAATTTGAATTGAACAATTTGTTTGTCAGCTGGAACCAAAAATCCGGATGCTTGCGGAACTGGTGTGGGAGGAGGTGCTTCTTTTTTTGCAATTTCTTCCTCATCGACAGTGGTTTTTGACATATCATTTGGATTAATGAGTTCAAAATGGATTTCTACTTTAGGTTCAGAGTTTCCTGAAGTTCTTTTATGAATTTCGCTAAAAACAAAGTCCAAACGATCTGTTAGGTTGTGATCCATATAGTGGAGGATCTCTTCTAAAAAACTTTCTGACCCAAATTTGGTTTTGATCAGCTCTTGTAGGGATTTGGTTATGTTTTTTTGTTGTTCGCCTTTGTAGATAACCCTCTGCATCCGGTTGTAAAAATCCTGAAAAGTGGAGCGAACAGGCAAAAGGGACAGTGGGCTTGTGCATGAAACTCCCTCAAACTTCACCGATTTTGTCTCCACCGGGTCTATGACAGCAGTAATCATGGTGTAAACCATATTAGCTTCGTCTCGAAGGTTTACTTTAACAGAATAATAGTTTGGTGTCTCAGGCATAAGGTTCTTTTTTGACAGTATCCATCTTTAGAAGAAAGCTGTCAAAAAGATTAGGTCATCATGGGAATCGTCTCTTTAATCACAATCCGTTACATCCGAGGGTCCAGAGTGCTGGGTTTCCTCTCCATCAAATCCAGACTGTCGTTCATTGTTATGGCGGTGGGAGTAGGACTCCTAGTAGTAGTCCTTTCCATTTTCAACGGATTCCAAAAACAAGTAAAAGAATCTCTTTGGCAAGGGGGGCCTCATATCACCATTGAGAACTCTTATGGTTCTGGAGCGATCTACGATTATGAAAAGGTGATCCAACACCTCATGTCAGATCCAAAACTTGCGGAGTCTTTTGTTTCTGTGGAAGGAAACATAACGAGTCATGGACTCATTCAAAGTAATAATAATTTTAATCCAATTATGATTCGTGCCGTTCCGGTGGATTCGGTAGAAAAATTGGTAGAAAATGGATTACCCAACTTTCCTAGGATTTTACAATACGATCGTGATAAAATCCAAGCCATCAATACCGAGAAACTGGTAGTGGTAGGAAAAGAAATGAGTGCCATTTACGGTTATGGTCTTGGTCGAGAAATCACTATGGCCGTTCCTGGTGGAAGGTTTACCGTAGAACGTGGGGTTCAAGTGAATGTACAAACCTTTCGTTTGGTCGGCCTTTTCAAAACAGGTTATTATAATTATGATTCTAAGTTTGTGTTTTTGTCTCTACCACAAGCTCAAGAGTTTTTTAAAATGGAAGGGGCAGTCAACCAAGTTGCTATCAAGGTTCGTTCCCTTGACGATTTGAAATTGACCAAACATAGAATCTTATCTCGGTTAAACGAAGACAATTGGAATCAGAAAATCCAAGATGATACTTCTTGGTCAGTAAGAACCATTGCCGAAGAACAAGAAAACTTTTTAGCAGCGTTAAGACTCGAAAAAACAATTATCTCCATCATTGTTTTTCTTTTTATCGTTCTTGCGGCTCTTGGAATGGTGGCAACGGTTCACTCTCTCATTCGTGCAAAACGTAGATCCATTGGAACTCTGAAAGCACTTGGTCTTGCTTCCAATGATATTTTATTAATTTTTACATTGAATGCAATGATCGTAGGAATTCTGTCTTCGCTCGTTGGTGGGATGACGGGAATTTTTATTGCGACTCAACTTGAAGTCATCATCAATGCAATCTCTGAGATCATCAATGGTGTGGGAGGTTTACTCAACCCAGGTGATTGGGATCCTGTGGAACTTGTTCCCAAAGACATTTATTACTTCGACCATATCCCTGTGGATATTGATATATCCTTTATATTTATGGTTACAACGGCAGCGACCATCCTTTCTGGGCTTGCAGGATATTTTCCAGCACGAATGGCAGCCAATTTAAACCCTGTGGATACAATACGAAATGACTAATATGAATGTACAACCAACTGTTTCTGTTCGCAAATTAGAAAAATACTACCAGGTTGTGGATAACAGATACCATATCATTTCCGGCCTTGATTTTGAAGTTTTACCTGGTGAGATCGTATCTGTGGAAGGAGCTTCGGGAGTGGGGAAGTCCACACTTCTCAATATCCTGGGTGCTATGGATTCGTTTGACGACGGTGAGGTGGATGTTTGTGGTGTGAGCCTTAAAAATCTAAACGAAAAACAAAGAGAAAGTTTTCGTGCCGAAAAAATTTCTTTTATTTTTCAACAACACCTTTTGTTACCTGACTTCACTGCTTTAGAAAACGTAATGATGCCACTTCTGATTGCAAGGATGAATCCTAGTTTGGCAAAACAACGAGCTACTGAAATTTTACAAAAAGTGGGACTGGGAGAGAGAACGGAAAGTTTTCCTTCTCAACTTTCTGGTGGAGAAAGTGCGAGAGTCGGTGTGGCACGCGCGCTCGTCGGAAGAAGGCAGCTGATTTTGGCCGATGAACCTACTGGAAATTTGGATCGTGATAACTCGCGCCACCTAATGGATCTTATCAAAGAACTCCAAAACGAATTTAAGTTTTCTCTCATCCTTGTGACTCATGACTTGGAACTTGCTTCCATGGCTCACAAAAGAAACAGAATTGTATCTGGAAAACTAACTCCCGTTACATAAAATGCGCTTTTGCCGTTTTTGCGGAACCAAAGAATCTCAGTTTCGTAAAAGCGGTAAGTTTGGTTGTGTCCACTGTGTTTCTGTTTTTGAATATCCCAAACCAAATTTCACAAAAATAATTCCAGAAAAACAAATCCAAACCTTAGAAAACTTTGTAAAAGAAAATACGAAGTCCTTAACTCTTTTGTCTTTACGAACAAGAATCACAAGAAATCTAAAATCGAATCTTTTTCCTTTTTACGAACCTTCTGAATTGAAATCAAAACAACTGTTAGTTGAAAATAAAATGGAGTCTTTTCTTTATCCAAACGGGTCTCTGTCTATAGAAACACGAAATGAAAATCCGGAATCTATGATGGGTTTTTATTTGGGATCAGAGGACCATCTTCGTTTTGAAAAAATCCTCTCTGGTAAAGACTGGAAGAGTGGAAATTTTCCAAGTTATTTTGAGAGCAAAACTCGCCTTTTTCGGTTTTTGTTGCAGAAGGAGATTTGGGCAAACCTCCCTGAGCTCGGGTTTATTTCTTCCTGTCCGACCAATTTGGGAGCGGGGAGGAGGGATTCCCTTCTTGTTGCAGTGGCGCCAGAAGCCGTTTATGAGTTTTTTTCAAATTTACAAACATTGTCTGAATTTGGTATAGAATTTGCTCCTTCCTCCGATCATAGATTTAGGAACATCGGAAAAGACCGAGTCCTAGTCGTAAAAATTTCGTGGAAGAACGCTAGAGTGGTTCAAAAACGTAAGTTTTACAAAATTCTTGGTTTACTAGGCTCCTATTAAACCGGTACGGTCATGATGGGAACAAAGAACGTTCGTCTAATTAATAAAGGCAGGGTGCGGCATGTTGGAATTCACAAAAAGAGCAAAAAGAGTCATCAACGAAATCGCCCAAGATGAGGCAAAACGTTTGGGTTCCGATTTTATCGGTCCTGAGCATATTCTACTTGGGCTTCTCCGGGAGGAGGACTCTGTCGCGATTAAGATTCTTACGAATCTAAATATCAATTTGAACGAACTTCGTAAAGAAGTCGAAAAAAGAACTCGTGAGGGTTCCGGTGCCTTGCTTTTGGATGTAAGCCAAGGACAAGACAAATACCAAAAAATGATCGAAGTTTCTAAAGAGGAAGCAAAACGCCTCAAACATAACTATGTGGGAACAGAACACATTCTTTTGGCGCTACTTCGCGATAACAATAATATCGCAGGCGGATCTTTATCCTCTTTCAGTGTAAATTATAACGTCATTAAATCTGAGATTTTACGTCTTCTTGGGGCACCACCTTCTGGTGCTGTGGGTGGAACTACGGGTACACAAGGTGCAACTCAAGGCCAAACACAACAACAAGCGGCTCCAAGGCAAGAAAAGAGTAAAACTCCAATTTTGGATGAGTTTGCAAGGGATCTAACCCAACTCGCTCGCGAGAAAAAATTGGATCCTGTCATTGGTCGTTCCAAAGAAATTGAAAGGGTCATCCAAATCCTTTCTCGTAAAACCAAAAACAACCCTGTTCTCGTGGGAGAATCAGGTGTTGGTAAAACAGCGATTGTTGAAGGTCTTGCACAAGCTGTGATTGAAAAATTGGTTCCAGATCTACTTTTCGATAAACGAGTGTTATCTCTTGATTTGGCAAGTCTCATTGCCGGAACTAAATACCGTGGTGAGTTTGAAGAACGATTGAAAAAAATCATGAAAGAAATCGTTACTTCTCAAAACATCATTATCTTTATTGATGAGTTACACACTCTGATTGGAGCCGGTGCGGCAGAAGGGGCAGTGGATGCAGCAAACATCTTAAAACCAGCTCTTGCTCGCGGGGAACTGCAATGTATTGGTGCCACAACCAATAACGAATACCGTAAGTACATCGAAAAAGATTCTGCTTTGGAAAGACGATTCCAAATGGTGAAGGTTCTTGAACCTTCTGTAGATGATGCAGTTCTCATTCTAGATGGTTTGAAAAAAGCATACGAAGCACACCATAAGGTTCGTTATTCGGAAAAAGCGATCGAACAAGCGGTTAAGTTATCTCACCGTTATATCAATGATCGTTTTTTACCAGACAAAGCCATTGATATCATTGATGAAGCGGGTGCAAAGGCTCGTCTTGCTAATTGCCAACGTCCTAACGAAATCAAAGAAATTGAAGAAGAAATCAAAGGTCTTTCTGTTAAAAAAGAAGATTTAGTTCGTAGCCAAGAGTATGAAAAGGCAGCTGCGGTTCGTGATGAAGTGAATCGTAAAAAAGGCCAATTGGAAGAGAAAACCAAACAATGGCAAGAACGTATGGAAGGTTATGCAGTTTCCATTGAAGAAGAAGATATCCTTTCCGTCGTAAGTCTCTGGACTGGAATTCCATTGAAAAAAATGGAACAAACGGAAAACGCGAAACTTCTCAATTTGGAAGGTGACATTAAAACCAGAATTGTTGGTCAAACAGAAGCCATCGAAAAAGTAGCACGAGCTGTGAGAAGATCTCGCACTGGTCTCAAGAGCGAAAAACGTCCTACAGGATCGTTTATATTCCTTGGGCCAACGGGTGTGGGAAAAACAGAACTTGCAAAAGCACTCGCGGAACAACTATTTGGGTCAGAAGACAATATGCTCCGTATTGATATGTCGGAATACATGGAACCACATGCAGTTTCACGACTCATTGGAGCTCCTCCAGGTTACGTAGGATATGATGATGGTGGTCAACTCACTGAGTTTGTCAGAAGAAAACCTTATAGTTTGGTTTTACTCGACGAAATCGAAAAGGCTCACCATGATCTTTTTAATATCCTACTTCAAATTATGGAAGAAGGGAACTTAACTGATACGAAAGGTCGTAAGGTAAACTTCCGCGATACCATCATCATCATGACATCGAACATTGCTGCGAAAGAAATTTCGAAAGGTGGACGATTGGGTTTTGAAGATTTCGCAGAAGAAAGAGAATCTTATAAAGCAGAACAAGCTCGTGAACAGTTGAAAAAACATTTTAACCCAGAATTCCTCAACCGCGTGGATGAGGTAGTTTACTTTGCTCCTCTCAAAAAAGAAGAGATCGTAAACATTGTGGATATTATGTTAAAAGACTTTAACAAACGTTTGACTGAGAAAAAAGTGCTGGTGGATCTTTCTCTTGCAGCAAAGGAACATTTTGCAACCATTGGATACGACCAAAACTACGGAGCTCGTCCTCTCAGACGTGTATTCCAAAGAGAATTGGAAGACTATATGGCGGTGCAGTCTTTGAAAGGTGTTTATGATAACCCTACAAAGATCGACGTTGATTTTGCGGAAGGAAAACTTGTGTATTCAGAAACTCCTTGGACTGAATACAAAGAACCTCCTAAAAATGACGACGGTTCTTCCCCTAGCACTGAGGAAAAAGATTTGGCTCTCGTTTAGAGAGCCTTTCGGAAAGGCGATCGGAAATGGCTATCCTCATTCCTCTCGTCTTTCTATTTTCTTATTTTTTCATCCGCAAAATCTGGTTCCAACTTCGGAAAATTCGAACTGTTGGAACCATTGAGCGGATCGAACTTGGATACATTCGCCCCAATCTCATCCTCCCTGAAGTCAAAGTTTACTATAAATACTACTTCCAATCCGGGCTTTATTTCGGGTCGGGTTACCTCAACATATCCGATTTTCTCACAAACCAAGAATTCCATGTCCATTTAGGGCCGGAAGATAACCCGATTTTGTATACAGCGGACTCGGAAATCATCACCGAAGAACATATCGAACATTACTTGCTTTCTAAAGGGGGAAGCGTTTTTCTATACCTGGACCCCATCGAACCCTATCATTCCAGGATAGATTCGGTTAATTTGAACTCCATTACAGTCCCTTCGGATCTTTTATGAAACATTTGATTTACGCTTTCGCTATTACTTGTCTTTTCGTAACATCCCTTTACTCTCAAGAAAAAGAACAGGTTGGTTCTGCTTACTTTCAGGCTGTCGATGAATATAAAGTAAAAAATTATAACAAATCCATTGAACTTGTCAAAAGTCTTTTGACCGATGGAAAGTCGTCTTACGAATTTTATGCACTTTTGGCATTTAACTATGACAAGTTGAATGATTTCGAAAATTCTTATAAAAATATTCTAGAAGCAAGAAAACGTAAACCCGACGACGAAGACCTCTTACAAGGTAGTCTTGCGATTTTGACTCGTCATAAAAAATGGAAACCGGCCATTGAGCTTGCTGAAAAAACAATTCCGTTGTTCCCACAAAATCCAGAAGTCAGATATTTTTACGCACTAGCACTTTCTGAAAAAGGTGCTTCTAAAACTGCACTTTCTCAAATTGAAAAAGCAAAAGCAGGAAGTCCTAGTGACTTTCGTATGTTAGAGTTAGAAGGGAAAATTTATTATAACCTAAAAAATTATGACAAAGCTGATGTGAGTTTGCGTTGGGCTTCTTCTTTAAATCAAAACTCACCTGAAATTTGGAACAACTTAGCTCTCGTTCAAGAATCCCTTTACAAAACAAATAAAAAATTGGGTAAGAAGTCTCAAGCAAACACCTATTTGGCGGAAGCTAAAGAATGCATTCAAAAAGCATCCAACTTAAATGGGGAAAGTAATACAATCAAAGAAAATTCTAAACGGATCGTAGCACTCAGCGACTTGTGAAAATTAAGTTTCATACACTTGGTTGTCGGTTGAATTTTTTTGAAACCGACGGTATGTATTCTGTTCTGAAAGACAAAGGTTTTTCCTTGGCAGAAGCGGAGGAAAAGGCTGAATACATTGTCGTGAATACATGTACGGTCACGAACAAAGCGGATGTAAAAAATAGAAATATTATTCGGAATGCTATTCGTACAAATCCAGGTGCCAAAGTGTATGTGACTGGATGTTATGCGGAAACGGATAAGGAAATTTTACAAAATATTCCTGGTGTGTTTGGAGTATTTGGAAATACAGAAAAAAGTTCTCTCCCGTATAAAATCCTAGAAGATTGGGAAGGTAAAAAAATTGAAACAAACAACCTTTCCTTCGATCGTTTTTCTTATTCCGATGTATTACCAGAAGGTCACACCCGTGCCTATTTAAAAATCCAAGACGGATGTAACAGAAAATGTTCTTATTGCAAAATTCCTGCCGCAAGAGGCCTTGGGGTTAGCAGAAATTATAACGATGTTTTAGACCAAGTTAGATATCTCCAAGACAATGGGGTTGGTGAAATCCAGCTAACAGGTGTAAATCTGGGATGGTACCGGTTAGAAAATGGGGAAAAAGGTTTTTTAAATCTTCTAGAAGATATTCTAAAAATCTTAGAATATTCTAGAATTCGTTTATCTTCCATTGAACCACCTGACGTAGGATCTGGATTACTAGATTTAATGAAACATCCTAGGTTCTGTAAATTTTTACACATTCCGATTCAAAGTGGAAGTCGTAAAATTTTAAAAGATATGAAAAGAACCTATCATCCCGATGCTTTTCGCACAAGAATCGAACTAGCCAAAGAAAAACTTCCGAATTTATTCCTCGGAACTGATGTGATTGTTGGTTTTCCTTCCGAATCAGAAGTTGAGTTCCAGGAAACAAAACAATTGTTAGTAGAGCTTGGATTTGCAAAACTCCATGTATTTCCCTATTCAGTTAGAAAAGGCACCAGTGCCGAATCTTTTGGAGATCCCATCCCAGGAGATGAGAAAAAACGTCGCGTTTTAGATTTGATGTCACTCAGTTCGGAACTTCATACCAAATATGCAGAAACTGTCATTGGGAAAACATACGAAGCCATCCTCGAAAGTGATGGAAGGTTTGTGACTGATAATTATCTCAAAGGTAGACTGGCTGATTCTTTTTCTTTTGATACTCTTCAAAAAGGCCAATTTGTAGATGTTAGGTGTTTGGAATATAAACCCGCCAAAGATAGAGAAGGTGAGTTTGTATTCGGACTTTCTCTTTAGTTAGTTCTAAAAAATCATTTAAAAGATATTTTATTTAACGAAATCCTTTTTTTCAGAAAAAAATCTGTAGAAAAAGAATTTTCAAAACTTTTCGATCACTGGCTAATAGGTCATCATGGATCGTAAGAAACTATATCTTTTTGGCTCTGTCATTGTAATCATTCTAATATCGGTTTTTTTCTTTCTATCTCGAACTTCAAGGACGAGTCGAGTGTTAGTCGAAAGAGGATCCCTTGTGGAAGCTGTCTACGCTTTGGGTACGGTAAAACCAGTCGATAATTTCATTCTAAAATTTGGAATCGCCGCCTCTGTCCGAGAGATTTTTGTAGAGGAGGGGCAAACGGTAAAAAAAGGCCAAGCCCTTCTGACTAACGATTCAGGGATTACTTTTCGTTCTCCGTTAGATGGAACCTTAACCAAACTGAATGTGGCAAAAAATGAAACGGCTATGCCAGGTCTTCCTTTATTAGAAATTCAAAATTTAAAGTCTGTTTATATTTCCGTATCTCTGGATCAAGAATCGGCATTAAGAGTGAAACCTGGAATGCAAGTTCAACTGAGTTTTGAATCGATCAGGGGAAATGTGTATAAAGGAAAAGTCGAAAGGATTTATCCTTCCAATGGACAATTTTTAGTCCGAATCGAAGCAGATGAACTACCAGAAGGTATTTTACCTGATATGACAACGGATGTTGCTATCGAAGTTTCTTCTAAAGAAAATGTTGTACTCGTTCCACTAGTTTCCGTTGATAGAGGGAAAATTACAAGGTTTCGCGATGGAAACAAAGATAAAATTGAAATTCGGATAGGAGCCATTAATTCAGAGTTTGGTGAACTTATACAAGGAGATTTGAAAGAAGGCGACGAAGTATTGGTTAAAAACTAAAATGTTATTCCTTGCGTTTAGACAAATTTTATCGAGACCACAACAATCGATTCTAACATTGATTGGGATAGTTCTAGGAACGGCTGGTTATATTGTTTTTTCGGGAATTATGTTAGGATTCCAAGCAGTAATCACGGATCAATTGGTGAATTCCGATGGACAAATTAAAATTTCTCCTAAGGACGAACTTGTTACCGAACGAACTTTTGAAGATGTTTTTTTTCAAGGTAAGATAGTGAGATGGTTGTCTCCTCCTTCGGGCCGAACCGATAATTCTAGATTAACGAATGTGATTGGTTGGATGGATAAACTTTCTAATGATCATAGAATTTTATCTTTTGCACCTCAACTATCGAAAGAAGTTATTTTTGTGAATGGAAAAACTGCTGCACCAGCAAGATTTGTCGGTGTTGATCCCAATATCCAACCTAAAGTAACAAACCTAAGTGATTATATTGTCGAAGGGAGTTTGTCTGATTTATCTCGTGGAACATCCCTTGTGATCATGGGGGAAGGAGTCTTAAATAAACTTGGTGCCAAAATGGGAGATACAATCTCTGTGTACATTCCTGGTACTGACTTGATCCCTGTAAAAGTTGTTGGAATTTTGAGCACAGGAAATCGGCTCATCGATGAAGTGACTGTATACTCCTCTTTATCTTCCGTCCAAAGTATTACAAAATCAAGTGGTGAAATTTCGCAAATCATTGTTAAAATTAAAGACATCCGAGTTGCTGCTGAAATTGCCGAAGATTTACGATACTTTAGCAAAGACAAGGTGGAAAGTTGGGATGAAGTGAATGCGAGTATTTTACAAGTTTTTAAAACGCAAGACATTGTTCGAAATTCAACAACCTTTACCATCATCCTCGTTGTTGCTTTCGGAATTTATAATATTTTGAATATGGTGGTAAACCAGAAGAAAAAGGAAGTGGCAATTCTTCGTTCTATTGGTTTTGATGAAAAGGATACAATTCAACTTTTTATTTTTCAAGGTTTGTTTTTAGGAACCCTTGGCGCTATTATTGGTATATTTGTTGGAATTCTCGGATGTTATTATATTGATGGAATACCCATTGGAGATCCGAAACAAAATTCGAAAGCCCTTATGAAAACCATGATGATATCCTGGGACTGGATGATTTATGTAAAAGGATTTTTTATCGCAGTTCTTAGTGCATCAATTGCGAGTTACATTCCTGCTCGGATGGCCAGTCATCTTTCGCCTGTTGATATCATTCGAGGAGCAACATAATGTTAGGAATCGAAGCCAAACATATTTGTAAATCCTTTGGAGTTCCACCGCAAGATATACTTAAGGATGTTTCCTTAGAAATTCAAATGGGTGATTTTGTTGCGCTGACTGGAAAGTCTGGATCAGGAAAATCAACACTCCTTTATATCGTCAGTGGCCTTGACAATCCAACAAGTGGCGAAGTGAAATTAGGGGGAAGTTCTCTTTTGGGAATGGGAAGTAAAGAGATCCATAGTTTAAGAAATTTATCTATTGGATTCGTCTTTCAATTTCATTATTTACTCCCTGAACTTACTGGGCTCGAAAATATCACCATGCCAGCAAGAAAAACCGGAACCCATAAAATGATGGAAGAGTATGCTCTTCACTTGATGGAAAGTTTTTCTGTTTTGCACTGTAAGGATAAATTCCCAAGTCAGATGTCTGGTGGTGAAGGGCAAAGGGTTGCGATAGCAAGGGCTCTGATTCAGAAACCCAAATTCCTTTTTGCTGATGAACCAACGGGGAATCTTGATACGAATAACGGAGATAAGGTGATGGATATTTTTAAACGTATCAATAAGGAGGATGGAACCACAATTTTGTTTGTAACACATGACCCTGATTATGCGGGACTAGCTAGCCGTCGTGTCCATATGGTGGACGGGAAAATTGCAGAAATTTCCTGAAATATCTGTTATATTGGTTTAATTCCGATTCTATAGCAGATATTTTCCAAAAAAAATGATGAATTCGGAGGTTCATTACCGACCTTGGTAGAAGATATGTTTGAACACTTTGAAACTGACGCCATTCGCATCCAAACCAAACGAACCGGGGAAAAAGAACATTCCACCCCGCTCTTTTTAACATCTAGTTTTGTTTTTGATGATGCGGAACATGCGAGAGCCCTCTTTGCAGAAGAGGTTACTGGGAACCAATACACTAGATTTTCCAATCCGAATACTACTGAGCTAATCGAAAAAATGTGTTCTCTCGAGCACACTGAGGATGGAATCGCCACTGCCTCTGGAATGTCTGCTGTGTTTACTTCTGTGTTTGGACTTATCAAATCTGGTGATCATATCGTATCGGCTCGTGCTATTTTTGGATCAACTCATCAAATATTTGCAAATATTTTACCAAGGTTTGGTGTGACAACGACCTATGTAGATATCAACAAACCTGAGTTATGGGAAGCGGCTTTTCAGGAAAATACAAAAATCGTGTATATTGAAACACCTTCTAATCCAGGACTTGATATTGTTGATTTGGCTTGGGTAGCTTCGCTTTGTAAAAAGAAAAAAGCCATTTTGATTGTTGATAATTGTTTTTGCTCTCCGTATATCCAAAGGCCTGCTGATTTTGGTGCTGACATAGTCATTCATTCCGCAACGAAATACTTAGATGGTCAAGGTCGGGTGATTGCTGGTATTATTTTAGGAAAAAAAGAATTCATCCAACCCATTCGTTACATGGCTCGTAACACAGGACCATCATTATCTCCCATGAATGCTTGGATTATTTCCAAAAGTTTGGAGACACTAGCGGTGAGAATGGACAGACATTCTGAAAATGCAATCAAGTTAGCTGAATTTTTGGCTGAGTCTACCGATGTGGAACTTGTTCGATATCCATTTCTGCCAAATGACCCTGGTTATGCGATTGCAAAAAAACAAATGAAATCTGGCGGGGGAATTGTATCTTTTGTCATTAAAGGTGGAGTAGAAAGAGCAAGAAAGTTTTTAGATGCTTTACAATGGTTTTCTCTAACTGCTAACTTAGGTGATACTAGAACCACCGTGACTCATCCAACTTCCACTACTCATTCTAAATTAACAGAAGAAGAAAGAGCTGCTGTTGGTATTTTGCCTGGTCTGATCCGTGTTTCCGTCGGTTTAGAACATATTGATGATATTATTTTGGAAGTGAAACAGGCACTTTCCAATTCAAAGTAAAAAGTATATAACGAGAGTTCTTTTTTTCATATAAGGACTCTTGTAATAACTTTTTAGCATGCACAGAAAGTATCGGGCCTTTGGTCGTTAACTGTTCTTCGAATGTGCGAACATATTGTTCGTCCGGATCCACTTCTATTTCCCACAAAAATTCCTGAATCAATTCTTTGTTTGGTTTGTAGTTAAACCAAACAAAATGTGAATTTTTCGGTTTGATCCTAGTATCTAAATATTCTTCGGTGAGACTTGTATTCACAACTCTTCCGACTGTCGATTCTTCTAAAAGGATTGGGGTTTTATTATTTTTGAAAATAGCATAAAAACGTAAGTAAACTTTAGGAACGATATATGTAGGAAATTCATGACCGACACCAATACTCTTCAGTTCCGCTCGTATTTGGTATTCGCCATTTTTTTCTTTAATTTCCCAACTTGGTAACAATGCATTTTGTACAAAAGTTTTATCATGGATCCCCTTCCAGGAATGTTCTCTATCTGGCATATGACAGTTTTGGCATTGGATTCCTTCTTTGGCAAAAGGACTCATTTTCCATTCACTGTAAACTTCCATCATTCGTTTTCCATTCAGTTGAATCCCTTCTTCTTTGCTTTCATGACAAGACTTACAAAACTCTGAAGTTTCAAATTCCATCTTCGCAACATAACCGTTATGTGGAAGTTGTCCAGTGGTGATTTCTTTGTTTGGATTTTTTCTGGGAGGAGGGCCAAATCGGATTTGATTTCGGATATGGCAAGAGGCACATAGTATGGATGGATTTTCTATCCCTTCTGGAAAATTATGAGATTTTGAATTGAGAATTCCACTCGTTTGATATTCCGAATCAAGTTCGGATTTAGTTTCAGCTAAGGGAGAGTGGCAATTGAAACAAGACCTGAATTCTTCTTTGGTTAAGATTTCCTTCTGCCATAAAAAACCACTACTGATCGAACCTGCATGGAAACTTTTTTCCCAATTCTGAAACTGAACTTTATGACAAGTGGCACAAGATGATGGGTCCAAGTTTTTTTCTAGGGAGGAAAAATGGGAAGGGGGAACTCCTTGTTCTGGTATTGGATGATTCCAATGTGATTGTAAAAAATTAGAATCAGAACAACTTACGAACATGAAAAAAAGAAAAAGAATGTTCGTAAGTTGAAATGTTTGGAATCTCACAGTAAGTAGATTCTATTTAATTGACTAACCTCCGCAAGCATTTCCTCCGCCGCCAGTAGGTGCGCCGCCACCGCCACCAGAGGCTGCTGCAGAAGAAGATCCTCTTAAAAATGCTTTGTCTTCCGTTCGAAGTTTATTTGAACTTTTGACATACTGTCTGGCAACATCGAGTTGGTAGTTAGGAATATTGGCATCTGCGTTTGAAGTATTATTTTCAGAAAGAGTTGCAATATCTGTTCTCCAATAGGAAGCAGGTTGGCTGATGGCACTTGGACTTGATCCAGAGGAAGGAGTTTTTAATCCAAGGGCACCATATTGTTTCCAACCACCTTCGTATAGTCTAGTTGGTTTCCCAAGAACTTGGTGTAAAATAAACCATACTAAAGATCCTTTGGTTGCATCTTCTCCATATACATAAATCTGTTTTCCGGATTGGTATCCCGTATTATTCAGATAGGTTTGGAGTTGGCTGAAAGATTTGAATTGGAAGGTTGTTCCATCATACAAATCTGTTGGTATCAAATTGGATGCAGATTTGATCCTTCCTTCAAAAGTAGTCACACAAGTATTACTCACAAATGTTGAATTTGTTTTTGTTGTGCAGTTTGCATACTTGGAACCGGCTGCTGTTGAGTTGGCTGTTCCCGTATAAGATGCATTTGGTCTTCCATCGATTATATAAAAGCCTTCAGAAGGAACCGGATCTACTTCTTCGAAATTAGTGTTCCCATTTTTAATAGAATGTATGACATCTCCAATCGTTAGTTGTAAAACAGTATGATCCCGATACAAGGTTTTAATATTCCCTGATCGATTGCTATTTACATAAGTATAAGAGGGAGTTGTAAACAAAAGATTGGCCGCAGTTAAATCAGCAATAGAACCGTTCAGAATTGCTAGTCTTTCCTTTGGAAATCCCCAATAAAGAAGAGAGTAATAAGCAAAAGTTGCAGAAGAAAGATTGGCAAGAGAAGACGTATCTTGGGCAAACACAACATAATCAATTGTCGGATCGACTCCATAAATCGCCAAAAAGTCAGTAATCTTTTTTCCTTTTGGAACAATCCCATCCACTGCCAAAACACCATCATCTCTAGTTTCTGTTAAGAGATCCGGAAGATTGGCGATAGGATAAGAAAAGGTCTTTTTCCCATCAAAGAACACGTAACGTCCGCTAGCAGATCCAGAAGTTTGAATTTGGAAAATTACTAAATTTCCAGAAACCTCTGCTGGATGGTTATTTGTCCAATTAGACAAAAAACGTGAAAACTTTGTCGATGTGATAAGCCCACTATCGTTCAAATTAAAATCCGAGTTGGAAAGGGTTGCCAGTTCTGCTGGAGAATAAACACGGAATAAAAATGGAGTAAGATCCAATTTCATACTCTGTGGTAGGAATAAATATTCCGGTAGACCTTTACAACCAAACATTTGAATGAAAATTAGACTAATTAATGTTAAATATTTAAATTTCATTGGATTACCCTCAAAGATTGTATGGAAGTGTTGCTGCAAATCCCACAGTTTTTAATCTAGCAGTGTTATAACCTGCGATTGTTTCTGAATAGAATAGAGTGTAGAAGTTCCCAAAACTATCTTGGTAACTTAAGCCGACTTCCGCGTTATGAAAATCCTCTTTTCTTCCCCAAGCTGGACGTTCATTTTGTACGTAAACATCATAAGGATTCACTCCGTAAACTGATGGCTGCGGGAAACGAGTCATGTTCCATGGTGGTTGTTGCCTTGGATCGGCATAAGCATAACCACCTTGCCCTACTTGTCCACGGAGACCAACTGTCAGAAACACAGATTCAAAAAAACGTTTGTAAAAGGCTGAGTAATACAAGATATCATCAGGAACTGGGTTTTCTCTTTTTCGGTAGGAAAATTCACCAAGTCCTCCTAATCCCCAGACTCCAAAATCTTTAGCTAAATAAAGATTCACCTCTCCACCACTGGCACCGTCACCCAGGGACTGAGGGTTTCTATCGTAATCTCCTCGTTTGATCCCTCCGATACGAAGTGAGATGGTTGGCATCCAACGGTATTTAGAATCGAATTCGTCCAAAATTTTGTAACGGATTCCAAATCTTGTGTCCATAAATCCATATTTATCGGGAACATCGGGAGTTTGTTGTAAACCCAAATACCGATTAAAAACTCGATGTCGACCTAATTTTCCAAACCCAAATGTAAAATCTGCGGTTAGGCGATCTGTGATTCCGTATTCTAGGGCTAAGTTAGCAACCGACAAACGAACGTTATCATCGTATTTTGCTTTTTGTCCGGCTAGGAATGCACTGTCGTATTCAGAGTGAATGAAAACAGGCCGTACCCAAAGTTGTCTTTCGTATGGTGCCCAAGCTTGTTGTGCGTAAATACTGGGTGTAACAAAAACGGATAAAAATGATATGTATTTTAAAAAGTTAAAGAAAGATTTCATTGTTTATTCCTTCTTCTTCTCTGGAAGTTTCACATTAAATCTAACTTGAACAAAGTATTCAAGTGCTGTGATTTGTTCTTCTGTCAATTTTCCCGCAAAATCAGGAAGATTTACTCTTCTTTTTTCTGTATTTGGCAAACTACCTTGTAAGTATTCCAATCGTTCTTCTTGTTCGATCAATTTTACATTCGGTTGTTTTTCTAAAGTCAGATCTTGATTGTAGACTGCTTTTCCTAAATGGTATTTTTCTCTATCTTGTCCTTGTGGAATGTTTGCGATACCACCACCACCAATCCCTCCAGAGGCGAAGGAGGATGAGATCAAAAGTAGATTAAAAAATAAAAATGTTATTAAGTTCTTCATATAACTTTCCCTGCGAATCGATTTTTATATTTTTAAAAGAGGGATGTTGGATCATCCCTCTCTGTTTTAAATTTTCTTTTAGCGTTTGTAAGCTTTATCTTCTTCGATAATTTTTCTAGAAGTAGTAGCGAATGTGTTTAAGTTTGTTGGAAGATTTGGATCCACGTCACCAGCCACATTGTAAGTAATTACTTCAGATAACTCAGGAAGATCTGTACGGTATGGAGAGTCAGATGGTAGTTTTGGAGCTGGCCCACCACCTGTTAAACTACCCCATTCAATCCAACTTCCATCATAATAAGTAGATGGATATCCGAGGATTGCAATGTAAGAGAATCCTGTTACTTGTGATCGATTGTTTGTTCGGCAAAGTTGAATTGCTGTTTGGCCAACTTGGTAACCTTTTCCATCATAATATGCTATTAGGTCTGCTTTAGATTTGAATCTAAATTCTGTATCTAATAAGTCAGTCCATCTAAGTTCTTTAGCACCTTTGATACGGCCTTCAAAACCAACATATTTTCCTGCCACTTCAGAAGCGGTACTTCGGATCACACCATTGTACTCGTTGCTGCTTCCAGAAGAAGATCTTGCATCGGAGATAAATACACTCGAAGTAAGCCCAGCAATGGTTACATTATTAGGATTTTTCACAGCAGTGATGACATCTTCTACTGGTAACATAAGAATAGTGTTATCAACTCGGAGAGATTTCACCGAATAACGATTGCTGTAACTTGGAGGAGTGTTTGTTGTAGAACTGAAAGGAACAAAGTTTCCATCTGTTACAGCCAGTCTAGGTAGTGTTCCATTTAGGAAGGCCAGATTTTTATGATCAAATCCCCAATAACGGAAAGTATAAAATCCACGGAGTGTTCCTTGGACGTGACTGTTGGCATTGGCAGAAGAAACAAAGACAACTAGGTCATTGTTTGGATCAATTCCATAACGATTGAGAATGGTATCCACTTTGGCTCCATTCGCGATGATAGAAACTGTATCACTGAGTCCGCTGCTTCGTTTTTGACTGAATCCATCTCCACCATCCAAAGCACTGGCTCCATCAGCGAAAGTAAAGGAATACACAACAACGTCATTTCCGTTCCCAGCAATGTATTCTTTTCCAGCAGTAGCGCTGGCACCGTTTTGTAAGATGACTAATTTACCATTGATACCAGCAGGTTTAGTCCCAGACCAATTGTTGACCCACTTACCTAAGGTAGATGGAGTGATAAGACCATATTCATTTAGATTATAATCGTCGTTAGATGCTTTTGCTAACTCGGCTGCACTATTCACCTTAATCCCTGAGGAAAGGGCAAGAGCTGCCAGTAGCAAGTTCTGTGTGTCATTGTTTTTTGCTCCACCGCAGGCTCCGATGAACCCCGCGGTAATAAGAGCAATCGACTTGTATAGTAGATTGGTTTTCATTTGTTAATCCTTAGATTTTATTCCCGTTTCCCCCCTGTAGGGGTTGCACCAGAGTTAGGAAACATGGTAAGGTCAGTTTTTAAAAGCCGGGGGAATGGGAGAATACTTTATCTTATATATTGAACGATAATTCCTATATAACGCCCAATATATTACCGTGATGTGCATTCTTTTGGTCGTCCCCGTTTTCCTGAATGGAGATTTCTTTTTTGATTCGAAGCATTTCTAACGCGCTTTTTTGGAAGCGATCCAAAGGAATTTGGATTCTTCTCCGAATTCATTTTCTATGAATTCTAATTCCGCAATGGGAAAAAAGGCACTGTCTGCTGGTTCCAAAACGATCTCTTTGGTTTTTAATTTGATTTTGGTTTTTCCGGAGACTTGATAGATTTTGATATCAAAAGCAGTTGGTAAGTGGCCGAACTGGGAGACCTTTCCTTGTGTCAGTTTCCATTCGACAAGACTCAAACGATCTCTTTCTTCTTGGTAAAAAACCCTTGATTCTGCTGTATTTTTAGGCGATATCCAACGTTTGCCTTCGTTGGATCCAATAAAACGAGGGGACTGGGCAAAAAGATCAGGGATCATTTCTCCAATAGGAATCCTTAACGATTTAGACAATTTCCACAAGATCCCAATACTGGGTGTGGTTTTTCCTGACTCGATAAGTCCTAACATTCCTCGACTAACAGTTGATAGTTGTGAAAGTTTTTCCATGGATAAACCAAGTTCTAACCTTCTGCGTTTTAAGGTCTCCCCAAGGACAACCGTTAGCACTTCATCGACATTTCTTTCGTTTTCTGTTGTGGCAGAAAAACTTTCAATTTCTGTTTCCATACCCAATACTTCCCTTAGGGGCTATGTTTGATATATTGGATATTTTGTAAAGTAAAATGAATATTTGTCTAAAATGCCAGGTGAGACAGATTAGGGAAATTAGGGCTTCAGACAAGAGGATGGAGTTTGGGATTTCATAGAAATAGCTAAATTCCAGTCCCAAACGGGCAGAGGTGAGGTAGGAGAGTTGAGGGATAGATACCAAAATCCAAGGAAAAATTCTTTCTGATTTTGAAGTGACTAGGATAGGAAGGAGGATTAAAAAATACCAAGGGTTGTATACTGGGAGTAAACAAAGAGAAAGATATCCAAACAAAAAATATAAATCTAATTTCCTAGAGGTGGATTGGAGTTTGCGAAATTGATTTTTTTTCTCGAGGTTGATGAATAAAAAAATCAACATACTAGACAATAAAAACATAAGTGGAAATGTTCTTAGATCCATGACCCCAAATATTTTCCAGAATGGTTCATAAAACTGATTGAATTTGAAACTTCCACCAAATCTTAGTAAGTTGGTAAATCCAAAGTCGTTTGAGTTTGGAAAAATTAAGTAATAGATGAAATAAAAAATAAAAAATCCAAAAACAAAAGACAAACCAACCATTAGCCATTCTTTCCAATCCTTTTTCCAAGTTTTGAATGGTATATTTTGGATCAGATACATAAAATAGCATAGAGAAAAGAATTTAATATGAACAGCGAGACCAAAGATAAAACTCGAAAGGGAATATCTTTTATTTTTGAGAGTATTTAAAAAAATCCAAAAAAGAGAAAGAATCAATATTTCAAAATGATAGTTTAAATATACTTCTTTGATTAAAATTGGAAAAATCCAATACAGGAGTGGAAACTTGAAGGGTTTACCTTTCGAATATAATAAAAAACTGAATGTTTCGAAAATGAGATAACTAAGTTTTAAAAAAACTCCTGAAAAACCTGGAGAAAATAAGGCAAAATAGAGTAAAACGAAAGGTGTGTAAATTGTTGTCCAATCAGGATGATTGATTTGCGATAAAATCTCTGTTTCTATTTCACTTAAGTTAGATTTTTGAAATGAATTTTCTGGAGCTATTTCATACGGAGATTCTCCAGCTCGAATAAAATTTCCTTCCCATAAATATCTGGCCCAATCGTCTTCCCAAACGGGAGGAAGAAAAATAAATATTACACGAAGGCTAAGCCCAAGGAGAAAAATTTCCGTTTTGTATTTTTTAAAAAAAGATTTAGGAAGGGTTACCATCCAAAAAAAGAGAATGGTAACCAAAGAAATACTTATGAATAAAATCCATTGTAACAATGTATTAGCGAAAACTATTTATTGAAATTTAGATTGTTACATCTTTCACAAATTTCTTTCGGAATCACTCCTAGTTTCATAAGTAGACCAAATGCAAAACAACCAGCACACCATCCTAAAAAAGATTCGAGTGATGCAAAAAAAACGAGAGTTGCTAAAGCGATTTGGTAAGCCAATCTTAGATCTAAAACAAAAAACACAATCGCACCAACGCTAAATAAAAATCCGATAAGTTGTGCAAATCGTTTGGGTGGTCCTGCTGTGGCTACAAAAGAAATTCCGAGCCACGGGACTAAGTATCTAGAAGTAAAAAAAGCAAACGGTTCAAACTTTGGCCCGTAACTCAAACGCAAAGTAAACCCGGCAAGTAAGAGTGCGAGCACATAAGGGTTCGGAAATAGAATCGCAAAAACACCAAGGAATACGACAGTCGAGGCGACAATCCTTGTGACATTTTCATTGACCACGTCCGGATAATAACCAATTTTCATATTGCCCTCCATTCCTTTCCAAAGTACGAGGGGGGTTGCTTCTATCAAGAAAAATTCGCTTTATTGGATGAAATATTTATTTTATTGACGATATTTCGTCTTAAAAGAGAAAGACAGTATAAATTCAGGGGATATCTTCGTGAAAGTACTACGTGGTTACGGAATCTATCTATTTTTTTTCTCTCTTCTTTGGGCGTTCTTTGGAGAACCAAGCGCTGGGCCCTCTGTCCCTGCTACAAAACTAGCGGACTCCCCTTGGTTTCTCTCAGCTGAATCGGCCCTCTCCCTTCCGAAATATAAAATTCTAGACACTCGTTCTGCTGTTCCTCGTTTGAAAAACAAAGTTTCTGGAGCAGTTGTTTTGTCTTGGGAAGACTTGTCTCGCACCGAGACCCCCAATAAGGGAGATTTATTAGAACTAAAATTAGTTCGTAAAAAACTAAACGATTTAGGCCTCAAACAAGATGATAATGTTCTTGTGTTAGGTGATGGAAATTCTGGTTGGGGAGAAGAAGGGCGAATTGTCTGGAGTCTTCGAGAAGCCGGATTCAAACAATCCTATTGGATTGATGGGGGATATTCCTCTTATGAAAAACAAATCCAGAAAAAAACAAATCCTAAACCAGAGACTTTGGCAATCAACTCGCAATTAGCAAAAAATAAAACTCATGTTTCTGCTGCTATCTTTAAAGATGAAATATTAAAGGGATTACCATCGAAACAACACCAAATTTTAGATACAAGAGAACCGAGAGAGTTTACAGGAGCAACACCATACGGGGAATCTAGAGGAGGGCACATTCCAGGTGCTAAATCTTTTTTTTACCAAGAGTTGTTCGATGCCAAAGGGAATGTTAAATCAAAATCAGAGGTTGACGTTTATTTAAAACAGTTAGGCATTCAAAAAGAAAAACCCATTGTAGCTTATTGTACAGGTGGGGTTCGTTCCGCTTTTGTGGTTGGAATCCTTCGCACTTATGGATATAATGCATACAACTATGCGGGCTCAATGTGGGAATGGTCAAATGATCCAAAACTTCCGTTGGAAACTGGAAATTAAAAATTGAAACGAAATTTACTCATCCTCCTTTTGGTGTTAATCGTATTCAGTATTGGAGGATTTCTTTATCTGAACCAAAGAGAGGTTCCCATCGAACAAGTGTTCCCTGGCAAAATTTGGGCCAAACCAATTGAAAATCTTCCTGATTTAAAAGGAGTAGGGGCTCCCACTGCCAAAAATTGTGGGAACTGCCATACGGAAATTTATGAGGAATGGCAACGTTCTACCCATGCCAATGCCCTTACAGATATCCAATTCCAATCAGAACTTGCAAAGCCAAGTTCTCCTAAATGGATTTGTTTGAACTGTCATATCCCAGTACAAAATCAAAGAGAAACCATCATCACTGGTTTGCGTAATGGGGATTATTTTCGGCCTGTTGAAATTCCAAACCCTAATTTTAATCCTGATATGAAGGAGGAAGGGGTTACCTGCGCTACTTGCCATGTCAGATTGGATTCGCAGACAAATGAAAGTTATGTGATAGGTGGAACCGGTGGGACTTCTCCTCCTCATCCCATTAAAATTGATCGCAAACAATTATTAAACCGTTGTTATGATTGTCATAATGAAACTTATACTTTAAATGAATCACTCGTTTGTTCTTTCCAAACCGGATCAGAGTTACAAGCTACTCATTCCAATCAAACTTGTTCTTCTTGCCACCAACCGGAAGTTCGTCGTTCTTTTGTCAAAGCTTCGCTAAACAAACCGATTCGAACTTCTCACAAACATGGGTTTATTGGTGGTGGTGTTCCGAAAAGATTCGATTTGTATCCTGATCAAATTCGATTGGGTTACAAACCAGGGATTGTTCTCTCCAATTGGAAAGTAGAAAAAAATACAATCGAAGTACATATTAAAAATACTAACGCTGACCACCATGTGACAACGGGTGACCCAGAACGATTTTACCGCTTATCACTTGTCGGCTTGGATCAGAATGGAAATTCGATTTTTCAATCGGAAACAACTATTGGCCAGGAATGGTCTTGGTCACCTCAAGCAAAAAAAGTAAATGATACACGAATTCCATCGGGGAAGGTCTATGTTTGGGCATTGAAACAAACTGAACTTCCAGTGGTTTCCTATCGTTTCCAAGCAACTCATGTTCGTTTGAAGAATAATACTTCGGATTATATGAGTCAGTCCTCGGGTTATCTTACTTCTCCATATAAAGAAAAAGTAGAAAAGATAAAAGAATTATACCCTCATAGTTCCCTCGTCATTGAGTCCCTATACCAAATAAAAACAAAATCTAGAAAAGACACTTCACTAGAAGAATTATTCAAAAGGAATGCAGAAAGAAAAGGTGAGTAATATCCTTTGTATCATTCCTGCTCGGGATGAAGAAGAGGGCATTGAACGTGCATTAACTGGACTAATTACGAATTCTGGATTGCCTAAATCTAGTTTTATTGTAGTGAATAATGCATCTAGGGATCAAACACCGACTATCGTTAGAAAGATGGGGCTTCTCACTTTAGATTGTCCCGAGATAGGTTATGGGAATGCCTGTCTTGTTGCGCTCAATTGGATCAAAAATACAAAGTTAGAGCCGGATTATATTCTTTTCTGTGATGCGGATGGTTCTGATGATCCTATGGACATCCAAAAAATTATCCAAGTAATAAAAGAAACCCAAGCCGATTTAGTGATTGGTTCAAGAACCATAGGGATTGTAGAAAAAGGTTCTTTATCTCCGATACAAATATTTGGAAATGCACTGACTTGTTTCTTGATTCTTATTTTTTTCTGGCGTAAGTTTACAGATATGGGTCCACTCCGAATTTTAAAATATTCCTCACTTGTTCGGTTGGAGATGGAAGATCCAACTTGGGGGTGGAATATTGAAATGCATGTGAAAGCATTACAACAAAAAATGGATATAAGGGAGATCCCAGTAAACTATAGAAAACGATTTGCGGGTGTTTCTAAAATATCTGGTACCATTTCTATGTCGATACGTGTTGGGATCAAAATTTTATACACTTTTTTCCGGTTGTTACTTTTCCGTGTATATAAAAAATAATCTAACAAAGATTTTACTATCGATTCTTTATCCTGCTTTACTTTTTAGTTCTGCTCATTTTGGAAATCGAAACGATCTTAGTATTGTTTTAGTGATCTCAATTTTGTTGCCAATGTATTTCTATTTTTTGGCAGATATCGTTTCGATCTTTGGGAATGGATTTTATTTTTTCTTTGTCTACACAATTATTTTGCGTCTGATTATGATAGGATCTTCACCAGTTTGGAGTGATGATGTTTACCGTTATCTTTTTGATGCTAAATTATTTTTAGAAGGAATTTCTCCTTATCATTATACTCCAGAACAATTGACAGAATTTGTACAAACAACTCCGCTTGGATTGGGTTTTCTATTAACTAATATGAATAGTCCGGGTTATTATTCCGTTTATCCGTTATTATTGCAGTGTTTTTTTTCTTTGGGAATTATCATTGGATCTGTTTTTCAAAATAGTTTTGTCGGAGTTCAGATTTTAATCGTTCTGTTTGATATTTTGAATTTATTATTAATCCGAAAATTGTATCCTAGCCTTTCGAATAAATCCTATTGGTTGTATTTTGGAAATCCAATCGTCATCCTCGAAGGGATTTCTCAAATGCATCCAGAAATACTTTTGGTAACAGGTTCTCTCTTTTTGTTTTTATCCCGTTCCCATTTTTTAAAAATGGGTTCTTTTTTTCTTTTGACCCAGCTAAAATTTAATACCTTTCTTTTTGTTTTAGGGATTGGTTGGAGTCGTAGAACTTGGATTAAAGTTTTATCCATTACAATTCTTTCTTTGTTTGTGTGGAAGGTTACTGTGTTTTCTGATTTGGTTTTACAAGGGAGCGCAGGTTTAGGATTGTTCTTTCATTCTTTCCGATTTGCAGGTATTTTAGAACCTATTTTTTATTTTGTTTTGAATCCATTTCATGGGGAATACCTTTCTGGAATCCTTTCGTTTGTCGCCGTTAGTTTCCTTTATGTTTTTTATTTTCGAAAAAAGATATCGGAAGAACTCAGTCTACCTATCCGGTTTCTAATTATATATTCTTTATTTCTTCTGTTTTCTCCTGTCATACATCCTTGGTATTGGATTCTTTGGGTTTTATTTGTTATGGAGATCGGAAAAGTGGAAAGTGCTGTGGCGGCAGTTTCCTTTTTAGCTTTTTTATCTTATGGACTGTATGTTGATAGTGACTTTGTATACATCCATTGGTTGGTTTCTATTTTGGTTTTAGGTTTTTATGGATACAAACAAATTAATTATCTTCGCAAAACAACCTGAGTTAGGGAAAGTCAAAACTCGTCTTTCTGTTAGCATCGGAGATGAAAAAACTTTAAAGATATACTTTGAATTGCTTAGAATTACAAATGCAGTCACTTCCAATCTAAATGTTGAAAAGATTGTTTATTGGGATCACTTAATCGAAAAGCCAAGTTACGAATTTGGAAATACATTCAAAAAACAAATCCAGGAAATCGGTGATCTTGGTCGGAAAATGGAAGTAGCTTTTCAGAAAGAATTTCAATCTAAAGCCAAAAAGATTATTATTATTGGAACCGATTGTCCATTTTTAACTGAAGAAATTTTGCTCGATGCTTATCGGAAGTTAGATGCATCTGATTTTGTGATAGGACCTGCTCGTGATGGCGGTTATTATTTGCTCGGGATGAAAGAAGATTCGCCGTTTATCTTTCAGTCTATTCCTTGGAGCACCAAGGATGTATTATCTTTAACCATTCAGTCCATTCAAAAAAATAAAAAAACATATTCTCTGATAGAAGAGTTATGCGATATAGATGATATTGAAGACTTAAAATTTTGGAAAGGGTCTGACTATTAAATCGGTTGGACTTTGATTTCCACTCGTCGATTTAGTGTTTGGTGTTCTTTGGTTTTATTTGGTGATTTAGAATTTCCAAAAAAAAGCCTTCTGATTTGGTTTGGTTCTACAAAGTGAATTAATAGAAAACGTTCTACTTCCAAAGATCTTTTTTCGCTAACAATAACATCAGAAGCTGCATTGATTCCTTCGTTGGCATGCGCTTGTATGGAAATTTCATAATTTCTGTTTTGGTTTAGAAAATCTGCAGTTGTTTGTAAACGAACTAAGTCTGATTTAGAAATCTTCGAAGAATTTTTTGCGAAATAAATGGTAAATGTTTTAGGTTCCGATGGATTCTCTGTTTTTTTATATGGATTATCGAATACCACACCTTCTTGCGCTAACAATCCACCTGCGAGTAAACAATATTGAACGGTGTAAGTTAACAAAAGTAAACGAAGGTTTTTGCCTGGAATTGGGCTCTGCATATGATAATCATCGGGTGTTTAGAATTTTTTCAATACGATAGATTTTAAAATTATGATTGAAATATGTCCCTTCAAATTATTTTTCAAGTCTAAGGTGTGCAAATGAAACTAAAAGATTTGGCTGAACAATTAGGTGCAAGTTTCACCGGCTCCGGTGAACTAGAGATCAATGGAATTAAAGATTTAGAACACCATACTCCCGTAGATCCAAGTAGCATTTATTATGTGGCCTCTAAAAAATATTTAGCCAAACACAAAAAAGCTTCTGAAGTAAAAATTGCGCTTACCATAGAATCTTTAGCTTCATTATTCCCCAATGCCATCATCATTCCCGAAGAGGGATCCAAAGTAAAATTCATTCAAGTCGTATCTTTGTTTGAAAAAAAACCAAAACATACTGCTTCTATCTCTGCAAAAGCCAGCATTCATCCCACCGCCAAACTAGGAAAAGATGTAACCATTATGGATTTTGCTGTCATCCAAGAAAACGTAATCATTGGAGATCGAGCCGTGATTTATCCCAATGTAGTTTTGGAACCAGGTGTAGAGATTGGGGAAGATACAGTTTTGAAATCAGGAGTCATTATCTATTACAACTGTAAGTTGGGAAAAAGAAATTTGATCCATTCTAATACTGTCATTGGAGCCGACGGGTTTGGTTTTTTTGACTATGCTGGGGTTCGTTATAAAGTTCCTCAAATTGGAAATGTAATTATTGGAGATGAGGTAGAGATGGGAGCTCATTGTACGGTTGATCGTGCGGCTCTTGAATCCACAACCATTGGAAGTTTTACAAAATTTGATGACCATGTACATGTTGGTCACAATTGTCGTGTTGGTAATTATGTATTCATTGCGGGAGCCACGGTTCTTGCTGGTTCCGTTACAATTGAAGATGGATGTTTTTTGGCTGGTCAATCTGCTGTAGCAGAACACCTAACAATGAAAAAAGGGTCTATCTTATTAGGACTATCTGGACTCACAGAAGATTCCAAAGAAAAAACAGTTTATTTTGGAATTCCTGCGAGACCGGCATTGGAGATGCATAGGATTCATAGTTCTCTTCCTATGTTACCAGAAGTGGTGAAAGACTTTTCGAAACGGAAAAAAGAAGAAGGGTAGTTAGGGTTAACGATTCTAGGATTGTTTTAGAAAGTAGGTTTAGGTCGCTTACTTTTTAGATTCTAGAATCCATTGTTTCCAGATTTCTGGAACAAATCCAATGGTGGCACGTTTGCCATCTCTTACTATTGGTGTTTTGAATAAAAGGGGGTTTGTGAGAAGAGCCTCTTCCTTATCGTATAACATGTATTTTAGATTTTTGTCTTCGTAAACCTTAGATTCCGTATCAATCAAATCATCCAATTTTACACTTCCTAAGATGGATCTGAGTTCTCCTTTGCTCATTTCTTTTTCTTGGAGGTTGATGAATTGAAAATTCACACGTCGTTCCTGGAAGAACAACTGAGCCTTCTTAGACTCTTTGCATTTTTTGGTTCCGAAGATTTGGAGATTCATCCAAAAATAGACTTTTTGAAATCTTCTAAAAGAGGTTCTGTTCCAGACAACATCAATTCGATTTGGTCTTTATCCAAATCATACATCACATGTGCTTGTAGATACTGGGTGAATTCTTCCGCAGAAACTTTTTTTGCATCGAAGTTTTCTTTTAGAAAGTTATACCAAGCGGCAAGGATGACTTTTTGGTGAGCCAATTCTTTAATACCAATGGTAATGATTTTAGAGGATTTCATGTAATTTTCTTCAAGCATGATACTCAGCCGAAGGGATCGTCAATCTAAAAACCTCTGGAAGACTGAAAAATAAAGAACCCATGATCCAGAATTTAAATCCAACCTTCTAAAAGTTTGTGCAGTGCTCACAGTCGCATCAAGAATTCGTGTATCATCAATCACACCTACTTTCCCATCAGCTCGGATATAAAAACTCGACATTTCGCCGTTATAGTTCCCGTAAAACTTATCAATAGCGACATGGTGGTATCCAAGACCAATTTGAAGAAAGGTATCTTCGTATAACCGACGATTGATGGCGGTTTCTGCTCGGTAGGCAAGTCCGCTACCTCGAAGCCTTCCTCTTTGGTTGAAGAATTGTGTGTCGGGAGCAAGTTCACCAACAGAATACCCCCTAATGTTCCAATCCGCGGAAGTAAAACCAACTCCAAGTCCATTTTCCCATTCCCAGTTTCTGTAAATAGGCATAGTGAAATAATACATCCCGAGTACATGATAGGAATATATTTCGGAAGTAAGTTTAGTATAATACAAGTCGCTCGTAACTTCCGTTAAACGAAGCATACTCCAGTCATTCCTCCCCACTACGAATCCAACTCTTGATCTTGAATCTAAAAGGAAACGAACAAAACCTTCGTATAAGTTGGATGTTTTACCTCCATTCAGACTCACACTGGAAAAAACGAGAGGATTAAAAGTAGACGAGAACTGTTTGAGGTCGCCATCAAATCGGCCTGGAACTCTTTCTCCGGCTCCATACCGCATTCCCACCTCGATCCCAGAGGGTTCGGCGCTTAAGTGGTCAAAGGCTAAGGGAGAAATCATAAAAACCAGAAACGGGAGGATCACAATACATCTTGACATAACAATTTCATCCAATTTCGTGAGGAAGAACCAATATGGAAACACTCTTTCAAAACGGATCTAAGTTTAATCTGATTTTAGGATCAGACATTCTCAGCCCTTATTTCTATCTCATTCTGATTGCCTCAGTTTATTTGAGCTTTCGGTTGGGATTTCCGCAAATTCGTTTTCTCTTTCTCGCACTTAAAATCCTCACAGGCAACATGGACTTTAAAGGTTCCAAAGGCCAACTGGTGCATTCCCAAGCTTTCTTTGCTGGGATTGGATCTTCACTCCTTGTTGGTTCCATCATTGGAACGGCTCTTGCCATCGCTTATGGGGGAATTGGCGTTCTCTTTTGGATCTGGGTGATGAGTTTGTTTGTGATGCCCATTCGTTTTGTTTCCTCTACTCTGGCGGTAAAGTTTAGAAACCAACTTCCTAGTGGACGATATCTTTCTGGACCCATGTATTTTATCGAAAAAGCATTACGGGCTAAGTGGCTAGCAGTGGCTTTTTCTTTGGCAAGTTTAGTCACCGTTCTTTTGTTTGGTGGGATTTTTCCTTTTGTGGGCCTTACTTACATTACCAAAGAAGGATTAAATCTTTCGGGGCTTTCTGGTCCGATTTCTATTTCCGTCATTTTGCTTTTTATTGTGATTGGTGGTGTTAGGCGAGTGGGCCGTGCTGCTTCTATCCTTGCTCCTATTGGTATCATTCTTTTTATTTTTGGATATGTGTCTTTGTTTTCAAATGGGATGATTTCCTTTTTTGGATTTTTATCTGATGTAACAAAAGAAGCCTTTTCGATTAAAGCACTGCAAGGTGGCGGTGCCTTTGGGATTTTACGTGCTCTTTCTGTTTCTTTAGGAACTTTCTTTTTATCCACAGAAACGGCGGTTGGAAAATCATCAGGAATTGCTGGTGTTGTAAGAACCGATTACGCCGCAAAACAAGGATTAGTGAGTATGTTGGCCTCCTTTTTTGAAGGATTTATCATGGCCACTCTCGTTGGATTTGTTTTGTATTCCTATGGTGCAGTCAATTTAGAAACCATTCTTTCTTTTCCTGATAGAATTTTGGAACAAAGAGAATCCTTACCTGCAATTTTGTTTTTCATTTCCTTTTTATGTTTTGGGATTTTGAGTTTGGCGGGTTGGTTTTATAGTGGAGAACAAAATGCATTTTATGTGTTTGGTGAAAAGTTTTCCAATTTTTTTAGAATGTTATTTATTGGATCCACCCTTGGTTTTGCTTATTTATATGTAAAATATGGAATTGATGTTCTTAGTTTTGTGATGCATTGGGGTTATATTGCCGCAGTGATCACAAGCGTTCCTTTGTTGGTTTCTCTAATGTTACTTGGAAAATCTGCAAATTTTGAACTCAAAAAATACCTTTCTGAATCTGGCGCAAGATATGAGATCTTCAAGGATATCTATCTTTTATTTTTAACCTTACTTCCTAAAAACCTGATCTCTAAACTGTTTGGTTACTTCTCCATGTTTAAAATGCCAAGGTTTATGATGATCCCTATTTTAAAGGCTTTCGCAAAGGCTTATAAAATTAATTTAAGCGAAGCGGAACTTGAAATTAAAGAATACGCATCCTTAAATCAGTTCTTTACTCGTGCCCTTCGTGCCGAAGCAAGGATCATCGATTCGGCTGCCAACGCTGTAGTTTCTCCAACCGATTCGAAAATCACAAGTTTTGGTAACATCAACCAATCAACAATCATTCAGGCGAAAGGGATTGATTATTCCGTAAAAGAATTGTTAGGTTCCGAGAAATACTATCCTTACTTTACGAATGGAAAATACATTACCTTTTATTTGTCACCACAGGATTATCATCGTATCCACAGTCCTTTTGCTGGCCAAATTTTAGGTTATTATTATGAACCAGGAAAACTTTTTCCGGTAAATGATTTGGCCGTTCTGAATATCCGAGGGCTTTTCCCGAAAAACGAAAGACTCATTACCTTCTTACAGACAGAATACGGTAAAGTTGCCGTAATCAAAGTAGGGGCGTCAAACGTAGGAAAAATTCGAGTGACTTACGATAATAAAATTGTGACAAACAATTGGATTCGTTTTGCGAAAGAACATCACTACAAAGATGTTTCCATCATGATCGATAAAGGATCTGAGTTGGGTCGCTTCGAGATGGGTTCTACGGTCATTCTCGTGTTTGAAAATGATACCATCGACTTGACAAACATTGCTCTTGGTGACAAAATCCAATACGGAACTACTGTTGGAAACTTTCGTTCTAAAACAACGAAACTACCGGTAAAAGCATAGACATGCCAAACTCACAACTCGCCACCTTCCCTAAAGAAATTTCTTTCGATGATGATGCGCTCTATATCGAATGGAAGGATGGCCACGGGTCGAAGTATTCCCTCCTCGACCTTCGTAAAAAATGTCCCTGTGCCACTTGTCGGGGTGGGCATGGTGGGAAAGTAGGGGATGCGACGGGTCATATTCAGTCCATCAAACTCCTATCTTGGACAAAAGTGGGCCGTTATGCGATTTCTATCGTTTGGAGCGACTACCATAACACAGGAATTTATTCCTATGACAACCTTCGGGCTTACTCCGATGGATTCGAGAGCGCTTTTGACTGATTTTAGCTTACTTTTTGTCAATTCGGAAAAAAACTGAGTGACAAAAAGATTCATATTATGTCTCATTATCCTAAGTTTTTCCGGAGATAAAAGGGTATGGGTGAAGGTTCACTCTCACAAGACGAGATAGACGCATTACTACAAGGTGCGGATGATACATTCGACCTTTCTTCCTTAAGTGGCGCCTCAAGTTCGTCATCGGACAACCTATCTCCTATTGACCGCGACATTATTTCTGATGTGATCGGCTCTGCATTTCAGGTGGCGGGGAACACTCTTGGCACGATCTTGGCAAAAAACACTCGTTTTATGAACCCTGCCACCGAATCGAGCTCCTCTGCTGATATCCAAAAAGAACTCGGCACCAAATCGGTTAGTTTGTTTTCAACAATTAGCGGAAGTTTGGCGGGACGAGTTTGTCTCATTATGGCCCAAGAAAACGCTGCAAAAATTGCAGGTGTGATGATGGGTGGAATGACCCCTCCCGGCCAATTGGATAACGCACAACTCCAAACCTTAAAAGATTCACTCGCTCCTATTTTAGGCACTGTAACTGCACAAATAGGAATGAAACTGAATGGCACTATGTCAGGAAGTCCACCTGAAATTGCCTTAGTTAACTCTGGTCGTGATTTACAACTTCCAGATGACAGTAGTTTGGTGAAAACGTCTCTCAGTTTGAATATTGACGGAGTTGGTTCCTTTAAAGTATATTATGTAATCGCATTGTCTATGGCAAATTCCATTTTGGACATCCAAAAAGGTGGCGGCCAAAAACAACAACAACAGTCCGGCGGAATGAATGTCAACATGCAGCCCAATATGGGTATGGGTGGTGGACAAGGATCTGTTGGAATCAAAGGTGTTAATTTTCCATCCCTTGCAACCGCTGGTGGTGGTCCTGGACAAACCAATCTCAATCTTCTTATGGATGTGCAGATGGCACTGACGGTGGAGCTTGGAAGAACCAAAATGTACATCAAAGACATTTTGGGACTCGGTGAAGGATCCATCATCGAACTAGACAAGTTAGCTGGTGAGCCAGTAGATTTACTTGTGAACGGTAAACTCATCGCTAAAGGTGAGGTTGTGGTCATCGACGAAAATTTCGGGGTTCGTGTGACTGATATCGTTAGCCCTACCGATCGACTCAAAGGCGAGAAATGATCAATTCCATAAAGAAAAAGCTAAATCAAAAGGGGCAAGTTATGTACTTTTGCCTGGCGCTTTTTTTTGTAGTGACTCCTTTGTTTTCGCAGAATGCTGATACGAAGGAATTGGATTCAATCTTACGCCAGGAACTCGGTGACTCCAAATCCAAACCAAATTCGGGATCTGCTCCTGCTACAAATGGATCTTCTAATACTGATAAGGCGACAAATAACGAAACTCCCAAGGTATCTGAAGAAACCAACCTAATCCAAGAAAGATACGCAGAAAACGCAGATGATTCTCCATCTGCAACATGGATTTTACTAAAAATTTTGTTTGTACTCGCGATCCTTGTGGGTGCAGGTTATTATCTAATTTTACAAATGCAAAAATCAAAATCTGCAAAATATCCTGTAAAAGGATTTATGAAGGTTTTGTCTAGTTTGTCATTGTCTGCAACCCAATCAGTTCAAATCGTAGAGGTGGGTGGCCGTACACTTGTGTTAGGTGTCGCTGATGGTTCCGTGAGTTTACTTACAGAAGTCACTGCCCCAGAGGAAAAATCGCAAATCCAAAAGATGAAAGAGGAAGCCGATCCTTATGTTCCGAATTTTCTAGAAACGGTTCTTGAAAGTTTACAATCTAAGGCACAAAGAAAAATTCGAATCAACCCATCTAAAATGGAAGGTTTAGAATTTGATGGAGCCGCTGAGATCCAAAGAAAGGCAAAAGAAGGATTGGAGCGATTGCGTAAACACCGGGAATTGTTGGAGGGAGGAGAGTCATGAGATCTCGTTTTTTTTCCTTCCTTAAGAGACATAAATCTATTATTTTTCTCATTACTATTCTCTTTCTTGTTACCGCCGGTGGATTTACGGGACTTATGGCGCAAGACAAAGGATCGAGAATCCCTATCCCAAATTTATCATTTAACGTAAATGAGGCGAAAGGACCCAAAGAAACAAGTTTATCTCTTATGATTCTTTTTCTTGTGACCATCCTTTCTTTGGCACCGGCAATTGTCATGAGTGTGACTTCGTTTACTAAGGTAGTCATTGTTTTTGATTTTGTGAGAAGGGCATTGTCTCTTCAAAACCTGCCACCTAACCAGGTGATGATGGGCCTTGCCCTTTTTGTTACTTTTTTTATTATGGCTCCGACCATTGGTAAGGTGAATGATGAAGCACTCCAACCTTACCTCAATGGAAAAATTGACCAATCGGCGATGATGGAAGGATCCATGAAACATCTACGTCAGTTTATGATCCGACAACTCGGTCGAGATGGAACCAAAGATGTGGCCTTGTTTTTAAAAATCGGAAAAGTGGAAAATGTAAAATCCTTTGAGGATGTTCCTTCTTATGTTTTGGTTCCGGCTTTTATGCTTAGCGAAATCAAAAAAGCATTTATCATCGGAATTTATATCTTCATTCCTTTTATTGTCATCGATTTGATTGTAGCTTCAGCCCTGCTTGCTATGGGTTTTATGATGTTGCCTCCGGTGATGATTTCTCTTCCTTTGAAACTCATTCTTTTCATCCTGATTGATGGTTGGAACTTACTCGTTTTAGAGCTCGTAAGGAGTTATAAATGACAGAAGTCGACGTAGTCAACTTGATGCGGGAAGCATTCATTGTTACTTTAAAAATTTCTAGCCCAATTTTGATTACTGCACTTGTTGTGGGATTAATTGTTGGTATTTTGCAAACAACAACTTCCATCCAAGAACCAACGATAGCTTTTGTTCCAAAACTTGTATCGATTTTTGCTGTGATCGTTTTTTTCTCAGCATGGATGGTTCGAGTGATGACAGACTATACACGAGAAATTTTTTTTATGATAGAAAAGATATGATATGGAACCATTTGTTTTACACTTTCAATCGTTTCTTTTTGTTTTAGTTCGACTTCTCGGACTCTTTCTTGTCGCGCCATTTTTTTCATCTGAATCTATTAATTTTTCATTAAGAATGATCTTTTCCTTTATGGTTTCTCTTATTGTTTACCCGGTTGTGGCAACTTATATGCCACCAGTCCCTGGTCATATGATTAACTTCGGAATTTTGATCGTTTCTGAAATGTTAATTGGTATCTTTATTGGATTTCTCGTATCACTTGTGTTTGCTGCCTTCCAAATGGCAGGTGAATTTTTTAATAACCAAATTGGTTTTGGTTATACGGAAATTTTAGATCCTGTCACGCAGAACTCACTTCCTGCCATTGGAACTATGAAAAACCTAATGGCAACGGCACTTTTCCTTGTGATTGGGGCACATCGGTTTCTGATAGAAACTTTGGCATATTCGTTTGAAAAAATTAGAATCATCTCGTTTACGGGTAAGGTAAATGCTGGTTTGTACAAACTAATGGAAGATGCAATTGGTGCCATGTTTGTGGTTTCGTTTAAGATTGCTCTTCCCGTGATGGGGATTTTGTTTTTGGTCTCTTTGGCAGAGGGCCTTATGGGAAAGGCTGCACAACAAATGAATGTGATGTCCATGTCTTTCCCACTCAAAGTATTTATAGGAACACTTACACTGATTGCAACACTTACCTTTATCGCCACACAAATGGTGCAAGGAATTCAGATCTCTATGGACAAGGCAAGTTTACTCATTCGGGAGTGGCCAAGTCTATGAAAGGATATCAATTCAAAAGATTAAGATTGATAGGTGAAAATACTCTAAATTGGATCAAGTCAGTGTTTGGCGGTCTTGATTCTTTTGGTTCAATCGTTTTATCGTTTTTTGACTTTCCTTACAAGGTACAGCAGGACATTGCGGGTGTCCCTTCTGGTTTTTCCTCTGGATATTATGAAATCCAACTCCAACTATTTGCTGCGGCCGATGAAGGGAGAACGGAACCGCCGAGTGAACGTCGTAGGCGTGAAGAGAAAGAAAAAGGGAACGTACCTAAATCTAATGAAGTTGCTTCCACTCTAGTTTTGTTAGGTGGAACTGGAGTTTTGTTTATTTTGGGTGATACATTTATCCGAAATACGGCTATTTTTATTAAAAAATATTTACCCATGGGAATGAAACTGGACCGGTTCGGAGCGGAAGAGTTTCGAGTCATTTTAACGGGGGTTTCTCGTGATTTTTTCAATTTACTTTGGCCAGTCCTTGCGATTACATTAGTTTTTGCTATTGTTGGAAATGTGGTGCAAGTGGGGTTTATGTTTTCACCAAGAGCATTGTCGTTCAGATTTGATCGAATAGCACCCAACTTCAAAAGAGTCCTTCCTAACCGCCAAACATTGTTTAATTTACTGAAGTCTTTGGCAAAAGTCATTATGATTGGAATCATTAGTTATGTATTAATATCTGGTGATTTTCTTAAAGTTTTACTTACTGGGAATATGGGAATGATGCAGGCCATCAAACTCATCACTTATTCTGGATTCAAAATCATGATGGCTGCTGGTCTTTTGTTACTTGGAATTGCCGTTGCCGATTTTTATTTTCAAAAATCAGAATTTGAAGAATCTTTGAAACAAACTCCTTCAGAAGCCAAACGAGAGATGAAAGAAGATTCGGGAGATCCTGTGATGAAAAATCGTAGGATGCAATTGGCACGCGACATGATGCAAGGAAATATGCTTCGTGAGGTTCCGAAAGCTGATGTTGTCATTACAAATCCCACTCATTATTCTGTAGCTTTATCTTATGAAATGGGAAGGGATTCTGCCCCAAGAGTCATTGCTAAGGGTGAAAACCGCCTAGCACTAGAAATACGAAGGATCGCTCGTGAAAACGATGTTCCAATCGTAGAAAGTCCAAAACAAGCACGTCTTTTATACGCACAAGTCGAAGTGGGTCAGGAAATTCCGCAAGAGTTCTTCAACGCGGTGGTTCAAATCCTTATCACTCTTGAGAAGTTTAGAAAAAAAGTAGGAATGGGATAAGCGAATGAATTTTAGAGACATACTCAAACAATCCGATGTGGTTTTAGGAGTGGGAACCCTCCTGATTTTGGGAATGTTGATTGTCCCATTGCCGGGATTTCTTTTAGACATTCTCATCGTTGTGAGTATAGGACTTGGACTCCTCATTCTCATGACAGCATTGTCGGTCACGGAACCAAGTGAATTTTCTATCTTTCCAAGTTTGTTACTAATCACCACCTTATTTCGATTAGCGTTAAACGTATCCACAACAAGACAGATTTTGTCTAAAGGTCCTGCCATGAATTCGAGCGTGATCGAAGCATTTGGAACCTTTGTTGTGGGTGGGGAATCTGGTCTTGGAAAGTATGTTGTAGGTCTTATTATCTTTATTATTTTAACAATCGTTCAGGTTCTTGTTATTACCAAAGGTGCGACTCGTATCTCGGAAGTTGCAGCAAGGTTTACTTTGGACGGATTACCACAAAAACAAATGTCCATTGATATGGAACTAAACAGTGGTGCGATTACGGAAGCCGAAGCAAAGGTAAAACGAAAAAAAGTCCAACGAGAAGTAGATTTTTATGGGGCTATGGATGGAGCTTCAAAATTCGTACAAGGAGATGTAAGAGCCGGCCTTATCATTACTGCGATCAACTTACTCGGTGGGATTTTAATCGGATCCACAATTCGTGGAGAATCATTTTTAGCATCAATTGAAACTTATGGAAAGTTTACGATTGGGGATGGACTGGTTTCACAAATTCCTGGACTACTTTCCACAACCGCAACCGGTATCATTGTCACTCGTTCTAGTTCCGAAAAAAAACTAACCGTTGAGATCAAAGACCAATTATTTGGAAATGCGAAAACATTGTATGTTGTCGCAGGTGCTCTTGGTGTTGCTAGTTTGATTCCAGGTCTTCCGTTTTTCTCTCTTTTGTTTTTAGCAGGAGCCATTGGATATTTGGGATATTCGATTGAAAAAGTAGCAAAAGAAGAAATCAAAAAAATCGAAAATGTTGCTCAGGAAAAAGTCCAAGAGAAAAAACCCGAAAACTATATCAAAGAAATTTCTGTGGAAGCCATTCAAGTGGAACTTGGAAGAGACTTGCTCCCGTTAGTCGATTCTTCTTCTGGTGGGCATTTGTTGGAACAAATTGCCAACACACGCAAAAAATTTGCGATTGATTTTGGCCTTGTGATTCCGGCCATTCGGATCATCGACAATTTAGAAATCCCTCATGATAATTATAGCATTCGCATTAATGGTGTTGTGGTTGGTCAATCAGCTGTGAAGGCTGACCGTTTGATGGCGATGAATAATACATCACGGAATTTAGAAGCAATCATTGGAGAACCTTTTACAGAACCTGCCTTTGGATTAAAAGCAACATGGATTGATCCTAATGATAAAATTGAAGTGGAGAACAAAGGATATTCTGTTGTGGATCCATCCACTGTGATCATCACCCATCTAAAAGAGTTAATTTCGAATTATGCATCACAACTTTTGGGAAGAGAAGAAGTGAAAGCGCTCCTCGAACATCTACGACAAACCCATCCAACTCTTGTGGGAGAATTGGATTACGACAAACAAGGAAGGCTTGGTATCATCCAACAAACTTTACAAAATCTTTTGGCAGAAGGTTTATCCATCAAAAACCTTCCCAAAATTATGGATGCGATTGCCAACCATCTACCAAGGACAAACAATCCATTTGATTTAGCAGAACACGTGAGACAAGCTCTCTCTAGACAAATCATCAACGATTTCCTTTCTCCCGATGGAAAGTTACATGTTGTTACCATTGATCCAAGGATCATTGATCGTATGAACAAAAGTATCACTCTGGATGAAACAGATGGAAGTAAACTCATCATCCTTCCTCATGATGTTCGTGTGAGAATTTTGGAATCAGTTTATAATGAACTCCAAAAGGCTTTGGATGAAAATAGATTCCTCATTTTTGTGGTTTCTAGATACTTAAGACAAGCCTTTGCATTCTTTTTGACAAAGGAACTACCCCCCAGGAACTTTGCAGTAATTGCTTCAGAAGAGATCCATAGAGGGGTTCCTACAGAAATCGCTTCGGTTCTCAGCCTTCCATCCAGAGAGGAACACCCACAAGAAGCATAGGAGAAAATCTTTGCCAAGTTCTGTTCCATCGTACCGCATTTCTGTTGCTCCGATGATGGACTGGACCGACAGACATTTCCGCTTTTTTATGCGGTTAGTCTCCAAACAAACCTTACTTTATACGGAGATGGTAACTACGGGTGCCATCCTCCGTGGAAAAGACAATCACAGATACTTAGACTTTTCAAAAGAAGAACATCCCATCGCTCTCCAGTTAGGTGGAGATTCACCAGAAGCTCTGGCAGAATGTGCCAAAATTGGTGAAAACTACGGATATAATGAAATCAATTTGAATGTCGGTTGTCCTTCGGACCGAGTCCAAAGTGGAAGTTTTGGTGCTTGTCTCATGAAGGAACCAGAACTTGTGGCAGAGATGGTATCTGCTTGTAAGGCAAAGGTTAAAATTCCTGTTACCGTAAAACATCGAATTGGTGTGAATGGAAAAGAGAGTTACGAAGACTTACATCATTTTGTTTCTACAATCAATGCAGCAGGTGTGGATCATATCATCGTCCATGCAAGGATTGCTATTTTGGAGGGGCTTTCTCCGAAAGAAAATCGAACGATTCCTCCACTTCGATATGCAGACGTATATAAATTAAAAAATGATTTTCCTGGATTACCAATGACTATCAACGGGGGAATCAAAACACATTCAGAAATTTCGGACCATCTAATGAAAGTAGATGGTGTGATGATTGGGCGGGCTGCTTACGACAATCCGTTTTTATTTCAGGATGTGGACGGATTGTATTTCGATTCTAAAGAGAAACCTCCATCGAGAGAAGAGGTAATTGAGGAACTTATCCCATACGTACGTTCTGTTCTTAAAAAAGAAGGAAAAGTGCATCATATTTTACGTCATGTTTTGGGTCTTTATTTTGGAGAAAGAGGAGCTCGCGAGTATCGGAAATTTTTAACTGATCGAATGCATCTGGACCTTGCGAATGAATCCATTTTGGAGGATTTTTTAAAGCGTTAAGGATCCGTAGGGCGTAAGGCCAGATTATCGTCTAACGACGACAAGCTGGCGGGAGCGTAAGCGCACCCCGAAGGAGCCTGACCCTTTTGCAAAGGGATTCGAAACATCAATGATTTGGGAACGCCCAAAGAAAACTTAAGAAAAGTCAATCTAAATATTTTAAAACAAAAGGTATAGAGTAACCAACATTAGACGGTCGTCATCGCCAATTCGTTCAAAAAATTCTGGATTTGCCTGAAAAAGGCAACAAAAAGACATCGAAAATCTATTAAAATCAAATGGGTTGACAGGGCGCTTTCTCTTCTCAGCCTGGTTAAATTAAGAGGGAATACCATGACCAAGCCACTCACCGTACAAAGTGATAAAACAATGCTTCTTGAGGTGGATAACCCAGAATTTGAAGCCTGTCGGGACCTCATTGCAAAATTCGCTGAGCTTGAAAAAAGCCCTGAATATATGCATACTTACCGCATCTCACCACTGTCTTTGTGGAATGCCGCATCCATCAAAATGACTGCAGATGAGATCATCGAAGGTTTAACTAAGTTTGCGCGTTATTCAGTTCCTAAAAACGTAATGAATGAAGTGAGAGAACAAATCTCTCGTTACGGAAAAGTAAAACTGGTAAAAGAAGAATCTGGGGAATTGTATATCATTTCCAACGAAAAAGGATTCATCACAGAAATTGCAAACAACCGCGCCGTTCAACCCTTTGTGGATGGAATGGAAGGTGATAAAATTCGTATTAAAAAAGAATATCGTGGTCACATCAAACAAGCGTTAATCAAAATTGGTTTCCCTGTCGAAGACCTTGCGGGTTATGATGAAGGAAATAAATATCCATTTAACCTACGCCCTGTTACCATCAGTGGTATCAAATTCGGAATGCGTGACTACCAAAGAGCATCGGTCGAAGCCTTTCATGCCGGTGGACGTAACGAAGGGGGATCTGGTGTTGTAGTTCTTCCTTGCGGTGCGGGGAAAACCATCGTGGGTATGGGGGTCATGCAAATTGTCGGAGCAGAAACTCTGATTCTTGTAACGAACACTTTGTCCATTCGTCAGTGGAGAAATGAAATTTTAGACAAAACTGACATCCCAGAGTCGGACATTGGTGAGTATTCGGGAGAGATGAAAGAAATCAAACCCATCACGATTGCGACATATAACATCTTAACTCATAGAAAGAAAAAAGGTGGGGACTTCACACACTTTCATATCTTCAGTGCAAACAACTGGGGACTGATTGTTTATGATGAGGTTCACTTATTACCAGCACCTGTTTTCCGTATGACATCGGAACTCCAAGCGAAACGTAGATTAGGTCTTACGGCAACTCTTGTGCGTGAAGATGGACTCGAAGAAGATGTATTCTCACTTATTGGTCCTAAAAAATATGATGTACCATGGAAGGAGCTTGAAGCAAAGTCTTGGATTGCAGAAGCCAATTGTGTGGAGATTCGTGTTCCCATGGAAGATGATCTTCGTATGAAGTATTCTGTGGCTGACGACCGTGAAAAGTTCCGTTTGGCATCAGAAAATCCAGAGAAACTTCGTGCGATTAGTTATATCTTAAAAAAACATTCCACTAATAACATTTTGGTGATTGGACAGTATATCAATCAGTTAGAAGAGATTTCCAATACTTTCAAAATCCCTTTGATTACTGGAAAAACTCCATTACCTGAGAGACAAGAACTGTACCAAGCTTTCCGTACGGGACAAATCAAACAACTTGTGGTTTCGAAAGTGGCGAACTTCTCTATCGATTTACCAGATGCTAACATTGCAATTCAGGTATCGGGAACTTTTGGTTCGAGACAAGAGGAAGCACAGCGCCTTGGAAGGATCCTTCGTCCGAAATCCCAAGACAATACGGCAATTTTTTACTCACTGATTTCGCGTGATACGAATGAAGAGAGATTCGGACAAAACCGACAACTCTTCCTCACCGAACAAGGGTATGAATACGAAATTTATACTTTGGATCAGTTTAAAGAAACTGTACCGGAAGAATTACTCACTAAATAGAGGATAGAATGAAACTTGTAGCAAGACGACTGGATGTCGTAGAACCTTCCCCCACACTCGCAATCACAGCAAAAGCAAACCAGCTGAAAGCGAGTGGATTAGATGTTGTTGGATTTGGCGCAGGGGAACCTGACTTTGATACACCTACACATATCAAAGAAGCTGCTAAAAAAGCAATGGACCAAGGGAAAACCAAATACACTCCTGTGAGTGGAACTGTTTCTTTGAAAGAGGCAATCATTCGTAAATTGGAAACCGAAAACGGTCTCAAATACGAAAAGAACCAAATCATCGTTGGAACAGGTGGGAAACAGGTTCTCTACAATTTTTTTATGGCAACGATCAATCCTGGTGATGAGGTAATCATTCCGGCACCGTATTGGGTAAGTTATGCGGACATCGTTCGTTTGGCGGAAGGAACTCCGGTGATTGTGGCTACTGATATTTCTAGTGGATTTAAAATCACTGCGGAACAATTAGAAAAGGCAATCACTCCCAAAACTAAAGTTTTTATTTTTAATTCCCCATCCAACCCAACAGGTGCTGCTTATACACGCGCGGATGTAGAAGCTCTTGTTAAGGTTTTGGAACCAAAAGATATCATTACAGTTTCAGATGATATTTATGAAAAAATCATTTATGATGGATTGGAATTTGTAAATCCTGCCATGATCTCACAGAAGATGAAGGAAAAAACCTTTGTGATCAATGGAGTGTCCAAAGCATACTCGATGACAGGATGGAGGATTGGATACGGAGCAGGGAATGCGGAGATAGTCAAAAACATGGATACCATGCAAGGCCAATCCACAAGCAATGCTTCGTCCATTTCGCAAGCAGCAGCAGAAGCGGCCCTTACGGGAGACCAAACTCCAGTAGCGGATATGCTCAAAGCTTTTGACAAACGCCGTAAACTGATCGTGGGACTTTTACGTGAGATTCCAGGTGTGGAATGCCGAATGCCAGAAGGTGCTTTTTACGCTTTCCCATATATCACAGGTGTGTATGAAACTCCTGGGTTTAAGCGACTGCTCGCAGAAAAAAAAGAAAGTTCTTACTCCAAACTCTTTTGTGATGTCCTACTTGATAAATACAATGTAGCGGCGGTTCCTGGAATTGCTTTCGGGGATGATAAAGCCATTCGATTGTCTTATGCGTTAGGTGATAAAGACATTGAAAAAGGTGTCGCTCGCATCAAACAAATGGTTGAGGACTTACAAAAATAAAATGAAACCTGTCCCTTTACTGAAATTTTTTCGTAGAGGGATGGTCTTTTCGCCTACATTGATGAGTTTGCGACCAATGTTTGTTTTTTGTATTCGACTGTTCAATATATCTTATCTATTTCTTGTTTTGTTTTTTGTAATGAGTTTTACTTCACTTCTTGCAGAACCCAAATTAAAAGAAAAATCCAAACAAACAAAACCTTCTGAACTTTTAAAACGTGATTTGTATTCTGAAATTGTAATTCCTGTGATTGGTTTAAACTTACATTTGTTTGCAGACCAAAAAAGTGATGTTCTTCGAAAACTCAAATTTGGTGAACCTGTATCTTTTGATAAGGATTCCCTTGAAAGTCCCAAGGAAGATTGGATTCCTGTGAAATTGGAAGATGGACTTTCCGGTTTTATCAAACGTTCAGTGGTTCGCTCTGTTTTGCCAAAACAGTATTTGTCTACTTTGTTATTTGAAGCAGAACGTATGGTGCTTTCCAAAAATATTGATTTTGGAGCAAAACAAGAAATCACGGATACAATTTTTCAAATTTCTTCAACAGGCAAATTTACCGGTGACGATTTTATCTTCATTCGGGCGAAAGCTGGATATTTTTTAAAGAAAACTGTGGATGTCATGAATGAAAAGGGGATCAAACCTGATAATGATCCTGCTACTTTGGAATTTCTGAAACGGCATCAAACCAAGTTATTGTATGATTATAATTCCAGAAAATACTATGTAGATTCAAACTATTTCTGGAAACTTTTGGAGTCTTACCCAAAAACAAAACATTCGGATTACGCGGGTTATTTGGCCACAGAAAGTAATCCCAGTGCGGATTGTGGAACTGATTTAAAGTGTCGGTTGGAAGAGATGAGAAAGGGAAAACTTCGTTATATCTATCTTTTTCCTACTGGCAATTATATTAATTTATACACCAAAGATTTAGTATCTAATTTACAATCCATGACAAAAGATCCCGATTCCATTCCTTGTTTTGCTCCAGTGGGAGAGGGGATAAAATCTGAGATCAATCAAATGATTCGGTATACATCTGAGATTGGCCCTAGAGAAAAAAAACAAATTCTTCCGCACTTACAAATTCTAAAGAAAGAATGTTTTCGTTAGTTATATTCTGAGATTTAGGAGAGGTTTTTGTGAAATTAGCTTATAAACTTTATCCTTTTCAGCCGACAATGGAAACAAAAAAATCTGTTGGTGATATCATCATCTTACATGGGTTATTTGGCTCTTCAAAGAATTGGGTTACGGTGGCGAAGGCTCTCTCTGGGTATGGGTCTGTATATACTGTCGACCAAAGAAATCATGGAGACTCTCCGCACACAAAGGAACATTCAATTCCACTAATGGCTGGTGATTTAGAAGAATTTATTTTGGATCATAAGTTAGAGTCGCCTATTCTACTCGGACATTCTATGGGTGGACTTGTGGCAATGTATTTTGATTTTACGCACCCTGGTGTATTAAAAGAATTGATCGTCCAAGACATTGCACCTAGGTCTTATCCTTTTGCTTATGAAAAGGAAATCAAATCGATGTCTTTCCCTTTGGATGGATTTAGTTCTAGGACCGACATTGATACAGAGATGGCAAAGTATTTACCTGATACTTTTATTCGTCAATTTTTACAGATGAGTTTGGAACGATTGGATTCTGGTGAATATCGTTGGAAATTGAATGTTGGCGGTCTGAATCAAGCGAGACGAGTCTTTGAAGAAACATTTTCGGAAAACCAAACCTCAAATACCAAAACTCTTTTTTTGATTGGTGGTATATCAGAATACATCACTAAGGATGATCTGGTTTTAATTGGGAAGGTGTTTTCCAGTCTGGTGATCAAAATCATTCCGGAGGGTGGCCATTATATCCATTTTACACACCAAAAGGATTATTTGAAAATATTGAGTGAAGAGTTTTTGTCAATCCTTTGAAATTTCTGTCCATATAACAAACAGTAGCCCTTTGTTGACTACTGTTTCTGATTTTTAGTCTTCCAGTAATGAACGTAACATCCAAGCGGTTTTTTCATGAATGTCCAGTCTTTGTGTGAGTAAATCTAATGTGGCTTGGTCGTTTCCTTTTTCTGCAGGTTCGTAAGCCGCACGAGCTGTACGAATGACTGCTTCATTGCCTTCAACCAATCTTTTAATCATATCAGTTGCTTTTGGTACTTCTTTGTCTTCTGAAATACTAGAATATTTTGCAAATTCCCAACCACCCATAGGTGCATAATATCCGAGAGATCTGATTCTTTCTGCAATGGGGTCGATGGCATTCCAAAGTTCTGTATATTGAGTCATAAACAAAATATGCAACGTTTGGAACATGGGGCCTGTGACGTTCCAATGGTAACTATGTGTTTTTTGATACAGAGTGTATGTATCGGCTAAGAGTTTTTTTAAAGACTCAGAAATGGCACTTCGTTCTTCTTCAGGGATTCCAATGTTAATTTTCATTATTTGTCCTTTTTTATTTTAGATATATTATTTCTTAAGTTCGGAAACGATATGTTCCACCAGACTTTCGGCTACAAAATCATATTGGCTGGTGGCGATAAGAATATCATCACGGCTCCAAATTAGTCCTAAACCTAAAGTATATTGGAGCAGTCGGCCAAGAGTCCAATCGGTTCCTGGTTTTTTACGAGCATTGACAATGACATGTCCTGATTCGATATGAACAATTTTCAAAGAAATTGTATCGATTAAATTGGGGATGAGTTTTCCCTTTTCATCATATTTTTTGAGAGCAGAACCTCTGCCAAATATGAGGGCATCTACACCTAGAACTTTTCCTAGACGAACAGCGGTTTGTGTATCAATGATTCCTGTTTTAGAAAAACTTTGTTCGTTCACAACTTTAGAAAGTTGTTCCCTTTCGATGACTCTCATGGGGAGGAGTTTTGCAATTTGTAAAGAAACAGCGTCTGTAAATTCGTCTCCCCATTTTGCCTCTTCAATGTCGAAAAGCAAAACTGCTACTTTCGAGATGCCCAGATCTGCTTTGGTGGAATCAGGATATTGGACGGCAGCATCCATCGTACGACAATTTGCGAAGGAAAAACTTAGGAGGAGGGATAGACACGCTAAATACGATTTCATAGATTTCCTTTAGAAATGGTGGAAGGATTGCAAGTAGGCAATTCTTTTTCGCATCAAAACTGGACATTTTGGAAAATTCGCTTTTCCGATTGTGGTCTCTCCTAGATTTTTCCAACTAGGCTCCTTTAATGAAAAAGATTCTCAGTACATTTATTATTTTTCTCACCTTTTTTTTGCTAGGTGCAGGTTATTATTTTTCATCTTCCATTGTATCCTTCCCAATCACGAGTTTAGAAGAAGACAAAGAAAGGTTAAAAATCCTTTCTTTCGGTGATTTCGGACTTCCTGAACCGGAATCCATTCGATTCCAAAATGGAAGTTTGCGACTTCGCGGTTGGTACTTCAAAAATCCAAAAAAGAAAAAATGCGGAGTTGTTTTGCTCCATGGTCATACAAGAACTCGTTACGGAGTTCTGAAATATGCCCCACTGTTTTGGAAACGTGGTTGCAGTTTGTTTACTTATGATGCAAGACGCCATGGGGAAAGTGCTGGAGAATACGGAACGTACGGATTTTATGAAAAACAAGATTTAGAACGAGCCATTGAGTTTTTTTCAGAAATCAGTACTGTTCCAGAGGAAGAAATTGGAATCTTCGGTGCTTCCTTTGGAGCTGCCACTGCCTTACAATATGCAGAAGGACGGAGTGACTTCGCCTTTGTCATCGCAGATTCGCCGTTTATGGATATGCGTTCGATTGTGGAAAAAAGGGCTGTGGATTTATATTCTCCTTTGGTTTTGTTTCTTTCTCCCATTGCTCTATCCATTGCTGAAGTCCGTGCGGATTTTCTTGTCGATGAAGTATCCCCTAAGAAGGCAGCCAAATCCATAACTTTACCAGTTTTACTCATTCATTCTAAAACAGATGAGTTCACACCGGTTTCCCATTCGGAAGAAATTTTTCAAAATCTAAAATCAAACCGCAAACAACTTTTGATTACTGATTGGGGTGCTAAACACTGTAAGTCGATCGATACAAGGTATAACGAATACGAAGCAGTAGTAAATACTTTCCTAAAAGAAAATACATCCTTTCCTAAATGATATCTTGAAGGTAAAGGACGTGATTTATTTTGGGATCAGAGCACCTATCGGTGGATAGGTGCTATATTTTAACGGATTTTGATCAATCTAGGCAGGCCTTCCCAGGTTCCATCGTCATTTGTGAAATACGTAAGGTAGACTGGTCTTGAATCAATACCCGTTCCTGCGGAGATTGTCCCGCTATAGTTTAATTTTCCATTAGCCGATTGTAATTGTTCAGGATTGGTGATACCTCCGGCAAAGTAAGTCATTGGTAAAGCTCCAATTGTAGTCGCACTCGCGAAAGAATCAGTAGACTTGTAAATTATCACGGTTGGTGCCGAAAAGGATCCATTACTTGCGAGTATCATATAATCAGTGTTTAGGGACCCTTTGATGCTTTTTAGTCTTGATGAAGTGTCGGTGAGAGTAAGGGAAAAAGATAAACCAGCGATTGTAGTAGAATTTACCGCAATAGTTGGATTGGTAGAGGTATATGAACCTGTGGGGAAAGTATATCCATTATAGGGTCCACCTCCGGCCAATGCAATCAACTGGCCTTTGTATGAAAAAATGTTTGATTCTATTTGAGATACTCCGGCATCAAAGGTGATTGTGTTTAGTGCCAAATCAGATATACGTATAGTTCTGAAAGGTAAAGTGGCGGAACCATAGCTTATTGAATTAGGGCATTGTAAGTAAGAAACTCCATTGGCATTAAATACTTGATAGCCCAGCATGTGAAGTTCTGGATTGCTAACCGAGCAATTAAATCCGAGGTTTAAATCGCTTGTTGTAGCAGAATTAAAACTGATAAGAGTGGGACGATACTGAGATGAAAAATAGGGAGTTGCCAGAAATCTTCCGCTGCCAGCGTAAAGGGCAGGGTACAGCCAATTACGATCATCTTGTGTAAACAAATGATAGTTTGTTGGGAGACCTAAGGCCTCAACAGCAACCGAAGATGGCGTGAAAAAAGCAGGAACTCGGAGAACTAAATCTTTATTGGACTGGTAAATACCAGATAAATCTGTCTGTTCTGAGAGGAAGAAAACATACTGATTTCCATCAAATGATGGTAGCGATATTTTTAGCCGTTTTTGGGTAGCCCCTTTTGTGCTGATAGAAACACCATCAATTGCAATCACTTGATCATAAGTTTCGCCATCAGCGCTGGAGATAATATAACCTTTATAGTCGTTGTCTGTGAATGATATAAAAGATGTTTGTATTTGTAGATAAATAAACTGTCTTCCATTTACTGAACCAAGGGGAGTGAACACTTGGCTTGCTGCCATCCCGTTCCGATAGTTTGCTAGGTCTTCAAGAATGAATTGGGTTGCCCCTGTTTGGCTTAGAATAGAAAAAGTTTGTTTGGTGATTCCATTATAAATCCGGAAAGTAGCTGCTCCAACAAAAGTATTCCCCGAATTTTTAACTGTGAGATTCGCAATTCCTCTTTCACTAAAAAATAAAAAACCTCTGCCATTTGCATCTAATGTTGCTGTCAATGGTTGAATATTTCCTCCAAATAAAGAAACAGGAACCCCATTCTCATCTGCCTCATTGAAAACAGAATACTCGACAGTGCCTGTACTATATGGTGTTCCATTGGCATCGGTAAACTTCATAAAAACGACAGTTTGGCTATAGGTATTAAAAGCATCGGCCAAACTTAGCAATCGAAGTAATGATTGCAAACTTCCTAAATCTTCAGAGGGATCAAGGTTGGATGGTTTGAAAATCTTACACTGAAAAGAAAATAAAAGAATTAAAATGGTTATGAATATCTTTTTCATGACTGACTCCTTAGAATAGAATGGAATACCGAACTTCGGCATAAACTGAATTGGTTTGTGGTCGAATGCCAGTCACAGAATAAGGTCTGTCCCAACTAGTATCCCAGTCTAAACCTTCGCGGATTTGTTTTCCCCCTGTTGTGACACTGGGGCGGTCAGGATAACGGTCGCGTCCGATCATATAAGCATGCACTAAATTAGTAATGTAAATGATACCTGCTGTTCCAAGCCCAGCTAAGTGTTTGGTATTTGCTTCTTTGGCATTGTTTTTGCTTTTGGCAATTAGATCCTCTGTAATGGAAGTTTCAAGATATCCTCCAATAAATTCAGAAGGCAAACTAATGTTTTGTGCATTAAACCTTGTTCCAGGTCCGCCGATTTGGTTGAGTAATACCATTTTGTCGTAATGTGATTGTGCGTTTTTTTCTTCAGTGCGAAGGGGGCCAAGGGAATAGAGAAGGGTTCCTAAAAACAAAGTACTAAATGTTCCTGCAGATACATAATACCCTCCACATAATTGTCCCCATCCTGGTAAAATGGCAGACCGCCAAAGAATTGCTAGTCGACCACCACATTGGGACACAGCGGGGGAAGGGCCAAGTTTTCTTGTGGCGAGCCATTCTGCCTCGGCCCTAGCTTCTTTTTCCGCCTCGGTTTCTTTGGTTTTTTCTTCCAAGAGTCTTGTTTGTTCTGCAAGTTTGGCTTCTTCTTCTAATCGTTTTTGTTCTTTGGCTTCGGCAAGCAAACGTTCTTTTTCGAGTTTTGCTTTTTCCTTCTCTTCTTTTGCTTTTAATTTTTTTTCTTCGGCAATTCGAATTTTTTCGGCTTCTTGTTCGCTCACATCTTTATAGACAACTTTCAAAATTTGAGATTTCGAAATGGTTTGTGGCCCTTCTGGAGTTTGAACTGTGAGTCCTCGTTCATTTTGGTCGGTTACCTTTCCTTTTAGAGTCTTCCCATTTTTTAGAATGACGGTATTGACTGCGAGGAGTGGGAAAGAAAGTAGAATGAGGAGAGACAAAAAGAGTGTTTTTTTCATGGCTAGGAATCCATTCCTGATCCGTAAAAATTCGCAGTTAATCAAGAAATTGCAAGAGAATTTTAGGAGGATAAGTAGGTGGATGATGGTATGAAATAACGAGAATCCTCTGAGTAAAACCGCTATTTCTTCCGTCTCGGATCAGATTTTTTTATTTCTTTCTCCGCGAAGTAATTATGTTCAGAGCGTTCTCTGATTCTGGCCGTTACACCTATTTGTTGTTAGATTTTAAATTCTACCTCCGCTAAGTGGCACGGTAGGTGTTTAGAAAAGTTTTCGCTATTGCATTTGTGTAGAGGACAATTTCTCTTTGCTTTTCACCCTGTGGGCTCATCCAGAATTGAGATTTTGAATCATACCTAAAAATTCCGCCCGAAAAACGCATTCTTGTATATCCACAAGAACTCGTTCCTGTCACAGCTGTTATCTTTTGGCAAACCTTTAAAAACTCTAAACCCCCTTTTTAGTAAATTTTTAGCTGTAAGAGTTTACTTTTTAGACAAACTAATGAAAATTAGTTGTCCGATAACTCGACATGGAACTATATTAATATTTTTGAATGTTGCTGCGAATTTTTAGGTAGAAAGTAAAAATGCGAATCCAAAAACAAACCTATCTCTTGTCATTCTTGGTTCTTTTCACAAACAATTGTGTCTTTTTTTTACCAAATGGAAACACGCAAACAGGATTTAATCCATTAGTATTTCTGCTTGGCCTTGTAGGTGGATCGTCTACGTCTTCCCAAAACCTAACTCCAGGAACCGTCGTTGATCTGTCAGGTGATGGAAAACTGGATGGGACGTTAGTCGATGCAGATGGCGATGGTGTTTCTGATGGGATCAATCTCACTGGTGGAACCACTCCAAACCTCATCCTTTTTGATACCAATGGCGATGGAATTCCCGATGCAGTCGATTCCAACGGGGATGGAATCCCTGAATATTTTATAAGCCCGAAACCTCCTGGGTTTCTCACAACAGGACCAGGTGGAACAGGAAATCCAGTCGTCATCATTGTGGATGCAAATGGAAATCCTCTTGGGTTTGATACCGATGGAGACGGGACGCCCAACGACACAGCTATCGTTACTATTTTAAGTGATACCACTCCTCCAACCATCACCAGTTCTTTGTTAACCGGATTATATTCCACTTCGCAAACAACGACTCTCACTTGTTCCGATAACAAAGCACCAGGGTCTATCGTTTATACTTTGGATGCTTCCGCTCCGAAGTTTGCACCAAAAAATGGAACCGTCATTGCAAAACCTTCCAAAGTAGTTTCTTTATCTACAGAAGGAAGCCATACGCTCCAAGTAATCTGTCGTGACTTGGCTGGGAATGTTTCTACACCAATTAGCATCGTTTATACGATCGATACCAAAATCCCAGCCCTTACGATTGTAAGCCAATCTTCTACTGCCATCAGTGCAAGTGCAAATGCAATCGGTAGTTCTACCGTCATTTGGAGATCCGATCGCTCCGGGTCTTTTACTGTTCGTGAAGGAAGTTCTTGTGATTCAGGAACCATCGTTTCTACAGGATCTGCTTCCGCAAATGTTGACCAATCATTTGTTCGTTCTCAAACTCATTTTACAACTGAAGGCACAAAGACCTATCGCATTTGTGTCACAGCTTCCAATGGACTGACAGGATTTGTATCCCTTAGTTTGCAAAGAGATGATACGGCGCCTGTTGTGACTGCTGAGCCTGGTGCGGGAAATTATGGAGTAGCTACATCCGTTTCTCTTTCCTGTGCAGATACAGGTGGGTCTGGATGTGAACAAATTGCCTATGCTGTCCAAACTGGATCAGCTCCGACAAATCCTGCCATCCAAGGAACGACAGGAACCATTAGTAGCGGGACTTTGTATACTTCGCCCATTGCGATGACCGATGCGTCAGTCACCTATACTAAGTTTGTGGCTCGTGACAAAGCGGGAAATGTTTCCAGTGTGAGTTCTCAAAACTATACTGTAGACACACAAGTGGCCACCATCACTGTGAATTCGCATACGGCCGCAATCAATGGATCTGCGAATGTATCGTTAAGTTGGCAAAGTTCTAAGGCAGGTTCCTATCAAATTCGATTGGGTGGTAATAGTTGTACTACTGGTACGGCACTCACCAATACAGGAAGTAATGCCAATGTAACGGGAAATGCTTCTGCAGCTACAGACATCACTTCTACCATCGCAAATTCTCATTTTGCCGAAGGTGAAACTACCATTCGCATTTGTGTCGCAAATTTAATTGTTAATTTTGGATCCACAACTCGGATGACAATGAAGGACACTACCGCTCCAATCCTCACAATGGCCTCGCCAACCGGATCGGGTCCTTATGCTTCAGGAACTCAACTCCAACTCAGTTGTTCTGACACTGGTGGAAGCGGATGTGATAAAATCATTTATACTTTGAATGGCACAGAACCAACGTTTGATGGGAGTGGTTCTGTGACCAATGGAATAGTATATTCTTCACCGGTGGCACTTCCAAATGGGAGTAACCAAATCAAATATTTGGCTCGTGATTTGGCGGGAAACCTAAGTACTGCCGGGAACCAAAGTCTCCAAGTAGGTCCGCCGAATGCTCCTGCTTTTGTGGAAGCACAAGCTGGGGGGACAACTGCCGTTGTAAAATGGTGGTCTGTCTCTGGTGCCACTTCGTACACTGTGTACTATGGCACAAGTCCAGGTGTCACAACAGCATCGACAAGTTTTGGACCAGTGAACGATTCGTATGCGACCATTACGGGATTAATCAGTGGAACATTGTATTACTTTAGAGTGGTGGCAAGTAATTCGTTGGGGAGTAGTAATATTTCCTTATTGGAATCGGTGGCGTTGACTACAGTAACACCGCCTGGGACAAATGCAACGGGGACATATGTCGATATCTCTGCAGGCCAGGGAACTGAATCTGGTGTTAAACCCATACTCCTCATCGATCAAGTCAATCGAAAGTTATTGGTTGTAACGATTAATAAAGCAAATAACAGTAAACCTAGTCTATTCAGGTGTAATCTTGATGGAACTAGTTGTGTTCATACGGATATTTCTTCCGGACAGGGAGGCGACGCAGCAGATGTTTCCGCTAGCGCAGTTATCGATCACTTCAATGGAAAGTTGCTGGTTGTCGCTCCCAATGGCGCAAATGACAGAAAGCTCAGTCTATACAGGTGCAATCTTGATGGAACTAGTTGTACCCATACAGATATTTCAGCTGGACAAGGGATTGACTCGGGACTTTTCCCTAGTGCGGTCATCGACCAGGTCAATGGAAAGTTGTTGGCTTTCACTTCTCGTAGAATCGGTTTTACAGGTTCTAAGCCTAGTCTATTCAGGTGCAATCTTGATGGAACTGCTTGTACCCATACCGATCTTACTTCAGGACTAGGGAATCTATATGGTGTTATTCCCAGCGCAGTCATCGATCAGGTCAATCGAAAGATTTTGGTTGTAATGGTAAGTGGTGATCAAGCTAGACCCAGTCTAATAAGGTGTAATCTTGATGGAACTACATGTACCCATACCGATATTTCTGCAGGACAAGGTGATGGCGTGGGTTTTTACCCCGTTGCAGTCATCGACCAGTTCAATGGTAAGTTGTTGGTTGTAACTCAAAATGTAACCAATAACCATAGACCTAGTTTATTCAGATGCAATCTTGATGGTACTAGTTGTACTCATACGGATATTTCTGTAGGACAAGGTGCTGAAACGGGAAGTCATCCGAGTGTAGTCATCGACGAGGTCAATCGAAAGTTGCTTGTTGTTGCAACTTATGGATCTAATGACATCAAGATCGGCCTATTCAGGTGTAATCTTGATGGAACTAGTATAGTCTACAGAGATATTTCTGCAGGACAAGGGGTTAATTCTGGTTTTCTACCTTTTGTGGCCATCGACTACATTAATGGAAAAATGCTGGTGGCCACGCAAAATTATGAAAACGCCGGAAAACCATCTCTTTATATTTGGTAATGGCCACTCCTCGTTATTGGATTTGGATGGACTCCGTTTTGCGTTAGGTGGGGAGCGATTGTACACTTGGCGGAGCCAGTTGGATAATGAATTAATTTAAAACCATCTGACAAATTCCGAGTGTTGATTGGTTTTTATATGGCCAGACATCCCGTGAAGGTTATGGTTACATGCAATTTAACCTGCGTTATTGAGAATATAGTCACCCCGCCCTGATTAGGGAGGGGAACTAGACCCGCCACCCAATGACTTCCTTCTATCACACCCATCCATAACTTCCAAGCAACATTTGACTTCCCAGAAAAATTCTCAGATAAAGTTCACCTTTCTTCCGTAATACGAAGTAACGGACTACTGAATTCTTCACCCCAACCATCAAAAGAAACCATCCTTTGTTACAATAGATCCCCGCAAAGACTAACCTCATTCTATACTTGATTGCCAAAAAAACGCAAACAGACTTGCCGCTTTGGTTTCATATGCAAAACTTCACCTGCAGACGCTTTTATCACACCATCTAACAAACAATTGTTTTTCTGTCACCACCAAACATTCGCAAACGACCAAGCATTTATTGGGAATTTATTGTCAACATCACGCCAAACAGGAATTAGCTGCTTTATCCCTCTTTGTGCCCTCCACCTATATTATGTCTCATTACACCACACCTACACCCACCAATTCATAAAAATAATCTTCATGAACCACGAACTTTTTTATAAAACTGTGTTGACCGCTTGGGTTTTGAAATTACTTTGGTTTTTACCGCGTGATTCTTTAGCGATTCATGAAACCGGTAGCTTGCAGGCGACTGTGGGCGGAGGGGGAGGAAGATCTTCCTTTGCGAAAGCAAAACGAATAACCGACATTTTAATTTTCCACGAGAATACTCCTGGGTGATTAGTCTGTA